>ONOI01000030.1 GCA_900319375.1 uncultured Bacteroidales bacterium
AACGGTCCTGACTTCAACCACATCAAGTGGCGCCTTATCAAGCCTCAGTTCGCAAAGACCTACATGCCTGAGTTCCGCAAGGAAGTCGACAAGATGATACGCTACCAGCGTATGACTATCAAGAACGTCTTCAAGGAAGGCTCGGATGTGGCTTCCCGCTCCGGTAAGAAAGCCCTCAAGGAACTGGATTCGCGTAAAGAAGATCTTGACATGATAGACCGTGTCGAGGAACTTTCCGAGGAGGAAGCCCGTCAGATCGACTCCCTCCAGAACGCTCCCGAGCCCGTGGACACCCTTCAGACCCCCGATCAGGTCGGGGGTGACCCTGTCGCGCCCGAGGGTGACGCCACAGTCATGCCCGAAAGCGATCGGGCATCTGATCCTATTATCAAAGAAGAAAATGAGTGATATCGAAATAATCCAGGTCAACATTTCCGGTGATGATAAACCGGGTTTGACCGCTGCGCTTACCAGCATTCTGGCAAAATACGATGCGTTTATTCTGGACATCGGCCAGGCCAATATCCACAAAACCTTGACATTGGGTATACTTTTCCGTACATCCACCAAGCAGTCCGGCTTCATCATGAAGGAGTTACTCTTCGCTGCTTCGGAGCTCGGTGTACAGATTCGCTTTACACCCGTGTCAAGAAAGTCTTACAATGCCTGGGTGACGCGCCAGGGCAAGGGCCGCTATATCGTGACCCTTCTGGGCCGCCAGATCAATGCCTCCGATATTGCCCGAATCACGGCAGTGACGGCCAAGCATGGGTTTAACATCGACGCAATCAGGCGTCTGACCGGCCGAATGCCGCTGGTCGGCAAGGACCCGAAATCGCGCTCGTGTATCGAGTTCTCGATCCGTGGCCATGTCGACGAGCAGACTAAGCTCGCGTTTCAGGACGATATCATGGGCTGCACCCGCCCCGGGCTGGATATCTCCTTCCAGAAAGACGATATCTACCGCCGCTCGCGCCGTTTGATCTGCTTCGATATGGACTCGACCCTGGTCGGCGCGGAGTGTATCGACGAACTGGCTGAGAAGGCCGGAGTCGGACAGCAGGTTAAGGCTATCACGGAAAGCGCGATGCGCGGTGAGATCGATTTCAAGGAGAGCTTCACCCGCCGCGTGGCCCTTTTGAAGGGGCTCGACGTGTCGGTGATGGAGGATATCGCCCGCAATCTGCCGCTCAATGAGGGACTCGAGCGTATGATGAAGATCCTGAAGCGGGTGGGCTACAAGACCGCTATCCTCTCCGGAGGATTTACATATTTCGGTAAGTACCTTCAGCAGAAGTTCGGCTTCGACTATGTCTATGCCAACGAGCTTGAGGTAGAGAACGGGAAGCTGACCGGCCGCTATGTCGGGGAGGTCGTCGATGGCCGTCGCAAGGCCGAGCTCCTTCGCCTTCTCTGCCAGTTCGAAGGCATCGACGTCGCCCAGTCGGTCGCCGTCGGCGACGGCGCCAACGACCTCCCGATGATCGGAACGGCCGGTCTCGGCATCGCCTACCACGCCAAACCGAAGGTCAAGGCTACCGCCGAGCAGAACCTCTCGACCGTCGGCCTGGACGGCATCCTCTATTTCTTGGGCTTAAAAGACTCCCAGATCGACGCGTAGGGCCCCAACCCCCGCCCCGCCTGGTGCCCCGGCTTGGAGCGTGTTTCGTAAGTCGCTGATAGACAGAGCGTTATGCAAAACGATGTACCTTAAAAAAGATACATCGTTTTGCATAACTAGCTCACCGTCAATTAGTTACGAAACACGCCTTATTTCAGCTTTTTGAAGGGAATACGCAAATAAGACTGCCAACGAATTGCGCAGCACACCTTATTTCAGCTTTTTGAAGGGAATACGCAAAAAGGCGCAGATTTGCTCTAAAAGCGCGTCGGTTTTGGAGTGAAGAAGTTGAAATACCTCCATTTTTGCTTCGTCATCCAGTGCCAGGACGTCGTGGATGTCTTTCAGCCCTAATTCTTTCATACAGATGGTGACCATCTTCGCGTAGCATGCGTCAGACTTTCCAATTACAACTTCGTTGATGTCGTGTTCGCTGCCGGTCGTACTGTGCATTGCAAGAAGCATCGTGTCGTAGTCGCCAAAGTAGCTGATGGCCGCTTCATAATCTATCACATTATATGTATTGATTATAAAGTCAGTTATCTGCTCTTTCTCCTTTCTGCATAAAGAGGAGAATATTCGCTTCAATTGCATATAGGCCATAGGCCTCCCTTTAGCATAAGTCGCTTTGACTTCGGCGAGAGCCCTCCTCATTTTACTCGATGCCCGGCGAACAACAAGTTTCTCGGAAAACGGATGGTCAGAGGATGCATATGCGATGAAACTCCAGCGATAGTCCTCGGCGTGATCGACAAGCTTCCTTTCGGGACCATTGTTGCCCACATATATTAAATTAGTTCGTACTGCTTTATCTCCATATTTAGGCGCACTCCCGAAAGGTCTTTCGAATAGCGAACCGGAATAATGACAAACACTGTTATGATTGGCAGAAAATTGCTTGCTCACTTCCCGCATAAAGTTGGACAGGTCTTTGGCGCTGGAGGCGATTGCGGAAAGGTGTATGTGGTCCTGCATAAGCGAGACCATCAGGAGTTTAACGCGATACTTACGGGAGATGATGCACAGGGTCGTGAAGTACACCAGGTAATCGCTGATGCTGTAAAAGATCACATACCCGTTGACGGTTCTTTGGTAGACGTGGTTAAGAACTTTTGGCGTGAAACGCCGTGTAGTTTTCGAAGATTTCATAGCTCAAGTATTATTTTCAAAAATAGATATTTCGAAAATAATAACAATGAACTAAGCCTAGAATTTCCAGCCGAGACCACCGTGGAAGAGGGTGGCGGCGGGGGAGAAGGTGTTCTCGGCGTAGAGGTAGAAGTGTTCCCAGCGATAGCGTAGGCCTATCAAGGTAAAGCAGGGAAGAAAGGTCGGCATTCCGTAGCTGTTTTCTAAGCCGACGACATATCCCAACCCGAATTCGTTGTATGTCTGGAAAGCGTCCTGGGGATTCCAAATGTAGCGGAACATCGCGGTCACACTGATACTGAAATCGCGGTTCTGGCGCCCGATGTACTTGGCTTGACGATCGTCGCGTTTGTAACGGGGATGGCCTTCCGGGTCTACTCCGAAGGAGGGGAACTGTATAATATCACAAACGGACCAAGAGAAGTCCTCAGTCAGTTTTAGTTCCCATCTTGGGCTGAATCCCCAGACCTCAGACAGAGTTAAGTTGACTGGTCTTCGTAAACTGGTCATCTGTCCCTGGTCAACCAGATCGGCATCGTCGGATAATAAACTATGGAGCGGAGGCAGACCGGTTCCGACTTCCAGCGAGAAGGTGTTCTTATAACGTGATTCCTCCAGCGGTCCCTGCCCGCAGACTGATACTGCGAGCCCAAACAAAAGGAGTATGGACAGCGCAATGCGTTTCATTATTCTGCGGAAGCGGCTTCGAGTTTGACGACTACCTTTCTTTCGCGAAGATCTGCAAGGGTAGTGTCTTTAGGAGCGTAGACGCCGTTGGGGTCTTCAAACTTGATGAAGGGACCCTCTTCGTCGCGGACGTAGGGGAGATTGATGTGGCAGATGCCGTCTGCGCCGGTAACTCCGAGATCCTGGCCTTTTGCCTGATAGTCCCAGGTCGCAACGTAGACATGGATTCCGGGGATAGGATTGCCGTTTTCCTTGTCCAGAAGTTGGAAATACATAGGCGCTTCTTCTACTCTATAGGGCTCTCCGGGAGTACCATAGCAGGCCTCCAGAATAAAGAGCGCCGTAGTCAGCGACGCGCCTTTAAGAATTTTGTGGAGTAGTTTCATAAAGACAAATATAGAATTTATTGATTAGATTTGCGTTAGTATGAACCGATTTTTGTTCAGAGCCCTCAGGGACTATGAAATAAAAGTCCACGAACTGAGCTATCTTTTCTGGGAGTGTACGACCCGCTGCAATCTCTCCTGCCGCCATTGCGGGAGCGACTGTACCGTCGTGAGCCGCGAAAAGGACATGCCGCTCGAGGACTTTCTCGGGGCGGTCGATACTATCCCCGCGAAGGAGCGGCCGAAGGACTTTATCGTGGTCCTTACCGGCGGCGAGCCTTTGCTGCGCCCGGACATCGAGCAGGTCGGCTGCGCGATTCGCGACCGTGGGCTCAGATGGGGCATGGTCTCGAACGGCTGGTTCTACGACGAAGGGATGCATGCGCGCCTGATGGCTGCCGGGCTGAGCGCGCTGACGGTGAGCCTGGACGGGCTGAAGGAGTCCCACGACTGGATGCGCGGCAGGCCCGGCAGCTACGAGCGCGCGCTGCGAGCGATCAGCGTGATGTCGGCGGACCCACGGCTGAACTCGGACGTGGTCACATGCGTGAATCGCCGCAACCTCGGCGAGCTGCCCGAAATCTGGGCCATGCTCGAGGCCATGGGCGTCCGGCAGTGGCGCCTGTTCACGATCATCCCGATCGGGCGGGCGGCTAATGACCCCGAGATGCGCCTCGAACCGGACGAGCTGCGCTCGCTGATGGACTTTATCGCCGCGAAGCGCGCGGCAGGCGGCCGGATGAGGGTCACGTTCAGCTGCGAGGCGTTCGTCGGCCCATACGAGGGGCGGGTGCGCAGCTACCGTTTCTTCTGCCATGCGGGCATCAACATCGCCTCGATCCTGATCGACGGCTGGATTTCCGCGTGCCCCAACATCGACCGTGACGCCTTCGCGCAGGGCAATATTTATAAGGAAAAGTTCTGGGACGTCTGGCAATCGCGCTTTCTACCGTTTCGCGACCGGGAGTGGGCCCGCCGCAGCGGCAGTTGCGCCGGCTGTCGCCACTGGCGCGACTGCCTGGGCGGCGGCCTCCATGGCTGGCACTCCGGCCACCTCCTCGAATGCCACATGGCCAAACTCTCGGCCCCGGTAAAATAATTATGCTCCGCAAACATTATGTTTCCGGAGCATAATTCCAAATAACTTCCGCAAAAACCACATCTCCCTACCGGACGATTGGGAGATGTGATGACTTTTTTCTTGCCTTTGACTACAGTTTCAATGCCTTATGGATAATGTCCATTTGCAGGCAATCTTCGAGTTTCGAGATGGTCTCTAGGGTGAGATTCTCAGTTCCTTTGAGGAGGCGACTGATATACTGAGGAGAACAACCTAGTTTTTCTGCCAACTCCTTTTGGCTGATTCCCAATTCTTCTATTCGCTTCATCACTTTTAGCGCAATGAAACCGGAATATCTTAGCCAGTGACGGTTTTCTCGCCGCCACTGAGCATGTTCTCTCCAGTCGGTTTTCACTCTTCGCTTTTCCAAAATGGAAAGCTCATTATCAGCAACTTTCGTCATTATAGTCTTCGAAGCCTTTATAATCTACTATTCCAAGAGAAAGAAAAAAACTCACAACCTCTGATAATCTGTCCACTGTGTGAACACCTTTTCAAGGATATTAATGCCATCTTCCTCATAAACTACGGCCCAAAGTCGGCCGTTCTCTAAAATCTTCTCGAAGTTCATAGCTATAAAGTTTAATTAAGTTTAACGACTACAAATATAGATATCTTTTAGAATTAATCAACCTAAAAGTTGATTTTATTCCGCGGTTTGTTTCAAAAACAACATCTCCCTACCGAACGATAGGGAGATGTTGTTGCTTTTATTGCTTCAGACTAAAGGTCTTTGACGCAGCAGTCGATTGGTACCAGAAGTGATGGCAAACGATGTCTTGTTATCGTTTATGGATTGTAAGGATAGTTTTCAACGGTCCAACCGTTGGGGATTCCGCCATTACCTCTTGACCATTTAGTTGGATTGGAACCAGAGTTATCAGTAGTCACAGAGTTCTTAACAAAGATTCCACCAGATGGTACACTAGTAACCCAATTAGGTGTATATAATCCATTATTTGGATTCTCAGCAAGGCACGTGATTGAGTTAAGTTGCGTACAACTGTTGAACATAAATCGATAGCACTCAGTCACCAATGTAGTGGCAGGAAGTATTGGCGCAGTAGTTAATGCCGCACCTTCAAACATTCCGCGATAACACCATTTTGCAAGATTTAAAGAAGGGAGAAAGTCATTTGGAATGTTTGCCAGGCTATAGCAGTGTCGGAACATTCCATGAAAACATTCTTCAGTGAGTACGGTATCATCGGTAAACAAATGTCCGGAGGTGGTGGTTAATGCAGAGCACTCATTAAACATCTGATAAAATATCTGTGTCCCGCTCAAAGTGCCCTTATTCCCCGGGAAAGAAGGAGTAGAGGTGAGTTTCGTACATGAGTCGAACATTTGATAATAAGCTTGCGCCCCTAGCGTAGTGGCAGGAAGGCTAGAAGGAGGCGTGGTCATATTCGAACAACTTGCAAACATTTGATTACAGCCGTAGTCCTTAACGGTCGTAAAAGAAAGTGCAGGAGCGGTTGTCAAACCGGTACATCCATAGAACATCCTGCGGCAAGCAGAATTCTCCACCGTTGAAATATGGGACAAGGATGGAGCAGTAGTTAAAGCTGTACATCCCTCGAACATACTTTCATAGCAAGATTCTGCCAAAGAAGTCGCGGGGAGTGCAGGTGCTGTTGTAAGCCCCGTGCACTTCATAAACATCTTGCTGTAACAATTGTTAGCAAGCGTCATATCCGGAAGAATCAGCGGATCTGAAGGATTGATGTCTATATAGTTGACAGCTGTATTTCCCCTTGAAAACGTGCCTTGGAAAGCACTTTCAGAGATGTTCTCCTTATCGTTAAGAAGACTCATAATGTTACCGGAGATGTAACATTTTTTATTGTTGCTCGACGTGAAAAGCAGATTATTCCCAGGAGTACCATCACCATTTTTATAATTCTCTCCAGTTCCTCTGACACAGATTCCGTCAGCAGGCAAAGTAATGTCCCCAGAAGAGTACTGTGTCCAAGTCACACCTTCATCCGAACTATATTCAAGACCACTATCAGCATAGTTGTATTTGAACGTGATTTTGGTAGTCTCCTGAGTGGCCGGTTTAATCCGGAATCCATTATATGTGAAAGTTCGCCGAGATATCGTGTAATAATTATTGGCGACTAGATTGGCATTATTTATATCGAATCTTTTCTGATCCTCTGGATTGACTCCCCAAGTAAGAGAAAGCTCCGCATCGCTCAGTGAAACGGTTCCTCCGGGGAAAGCGGCGACAAAAACCACCTGGGTGTGATCAACGCCAAGGGTAGCCGCACTGATAGAGCTGGACGTCAAGGTAGCATTAGTGCCATTAATGTCATTATTGACACTGGCAGTTACGCTCGTCCCTGAGGGAACCTCGGTTGCCAGGAACTGGATGGAGAAAACCAGGAATGTCGACTGTTGGGTAAGCGAGAACCTCGTGGCGCCAAAGGTGGTATTGCAGGTATAATTACTATACTTCTCTACGGCGTCGGCAAGGGATGTAGCATACTCGTCGGAGGGATATGACGTGCCGGTCAATTTACCGCCTCCGGTAGTATGAATTCTATCGTTGGAGCTTACCAGGGTTACAGTTATTGGAGTGTCGGAAGCGGGTTCAAACTCATCTACCCCGACAAGGTCACCCTCAAAATATGCAATAGTTTCGCCGGAACCAGAAATAAGCTTCAGGACACCGAACAGTTGGAGGTCTCCGGAATCAGGATCTGTGGAACTGACGTAAAGGGCATCCGTGGCCTGGAAGACATATTTCGTGTCGTTATTGGCAGTCGTCGCCTTCAGGTCGTTGGAACTCGAAACCTGAACCTTGTAATGTATGGTCTTAGAGTCGGCCTCCAAAGAGTTATCCTCGGGCAAAGATTCCCTTACGCAGGAAAGCGCCAGGGTTGCCAGCATTAGCAGTATGAAACCAAACTTCTTCATCAGTTTACAAATTACCTCCATTTATGGGATCGACAAAGCCTACACCGCCTCCGGCAGCGTTGGATTCTGTGCTGTTGCGTACGGCACGAACATAGAAATATGTTGCCCTTGATCGATGTGGTCCCTGGGTGGAGCCGATATAGAATGTGTCGGATGACAGGATTGTGGCAAGGCTCGCAGCTGCGTTTGCGGAGGAGTTTGTGCCATCATTCCATAATGATGTATCCAAATATTGCCCGTTCCAGAAAGCTCCTCCCTTCTCCAGGAGGAAAAGCTGGGGATAATCCGGGTCCGGCATGAATTTATTACCGCTTTGAAGCTTGAAGCCTGAACCTGCTCCTCCCTTGAACATCGTATAGTTAATTCCGTTGGATGCACCTGCACTTGTGGAAATATTGGCACGCAACCAATCTCTCTGCGGGATATCTTCGGAATCATCGTGAGCAGGATAATAGATATGGTAGACATAAGGAGTAGAAACCTTCTCTCCATTATGGTCCGTGTCCGTAATACCGATGCTTATGATGTTATCTTTGCCAAGTGTCTGGTCATTGTCCCTTATCTTATTACCCGAGCCGTCCAATATATATTCTCCCGTTTCAGGATCCGTCTTATATACAATATAATATGAGCAGTTGCTGAGATCGATGTTGGCCTCGATGAAATCTCCTGAAGCCATGTTCATCCCCGTCACCACATCCGGCTCCCAGGAGACGGTGATATCGGCGGCCGTGTTATATCCATCATCTCCGGTATGTCCGGGATTAGGCACATAATTGATTCTGAGGACATCCATTTTGGCAACGTTTGAGAGCGTGTGCTTGCCATCCTCAGTAAGTACATCAAGCTGGAAAGAGTATGTGCCGGTAGTCAGGGAGTTCAGACTGTAGGCGAACTGCCAGGTAGTGTTCCAATATCTGGCGTCAGAGTCGTTGGCGATGTTGACGGAATATGTTTCATTGTCAGGTTCCTTGATAATCAGTGTCCACCTTCTGATGTCAGAACTCGGAGAATGCGCCGTAAGCATCACTGGATATGAAGGATTCTGCGCTCCGTTGTACACACAAGGGAGGAGCCGGACCGATGCGAACACAGGGGAAAGAATCTTGATCGGCGTCTCCAGCACCTTACGGGTGCCAGCGTTATTAACTACAGTTGCCCTGATATACATATTTCCAAGAAGGGGAAGGTCGAGCGGGACAGTCCAGTCGACCGACTCGTCCTTGATAGCAACGCCAGAAAGTTTTACACCGCTCAAATCGATGGTCCGGGTCTCTTCGTTGCCGCTCGTGCCCACATACACAAGATACAGGTTAAGCGAACGTATGGCAGAGCCCAGGGACGTGATATTCAACTTGATCTGGCATTGGTCGCCCATATGGAGCTTATTTCCTCCAGGCACAGAGATGCTTCCCGTTATCTCTCCGGTGCAGTTCATATCCTTCACACAGCGTAAGTCGGTTATGATTGTGGCCTCTTTCTCTCTGGAATTGTGCATGTGGACAATGCCGCCATCATAACCCCAGCCAATTTTATGATTTTCTCCCGGAGTTATCCTGCTCCCGCGTTTTCCACGGGAATAATATGTACGGGAGGGGTACTTCTTACCGTCAGTCCAGTATCCGGAAGGCTGCAGGGCACTCATAAGTAGCATTTCCGTCATATTAGGCAGACGATATCCGGCCGGGCAATAAGAATTATGTCCGGCTTCAGTTATCAGGTCGTTCAGCTCTTCCTGAGTCTTACCGGAAGGTACAGTAACTTCCGCCGACTCATCCTGCATGATCATTTCCATGTATACTCGGTTTCTCATCGAATACTCGTCGGCATAAGGAAGATCCAGCGAAGTGAATTCACGGATGCAGCGCGGATCGAGGCGGGAAAAACGCAGAGTGTAGGTTCCGTCGCCATTGGCATTGACATTGCCACTGGCGTTAAACCCCATGGGAGATTCATAATATTCGTCCGGAATTACATTGAGATCAGCCCCGCTGATGTCCGTTACCTCGCCTCCCTTATCGTAGGTGCCGATATTGCGCACGCAGCGTACAGAAGATACCTGATGTCTGTCATCCAAGGTGAATTTTACCGAGGGATATGAAGTGTAAGCCCAGTTATATGAACTGTAGTTGGACTTGGTAGCACCTTCTTCTGCGCGGATTACACGTGGATTGTTGATGTCCGAAGCAGTGGAAGACACAACCCAAGATCTCCACTCACGGTTGTCTCCTGAGATACTGTTCTTATTCTCAGGCTGATACAAACGGGCGGAAGGGCTGAGAGCCTCATTCCCAACCCACATACCGACGAGTTGATTGATGGAAGCTGTGTACCAGCGTACTTCCTCAGGATCAATTACACCATCGCCGTCGTTGTCGCGGTTACGGGTAAGGCAGGAATATGCAAGATATTTGTAATCGTCTTTAAGTTCAGGATGGTCGTTGTCTACATTGTAATCCAGGAACGTGTCCCATGTAGGAGAGCTAGATACGCCCCAGATAGCGGCGGAATTGTATCGTCCGTTATCTTCGCTATTGGGAGTTTTAGATGTGGTTCTTCCGCTCTTCCACCAAGGCCAGATGGCCTGCGAGGGATCCTTCTGCTTACGGATGCGGTACTCCATTTCATCCAGGTGCTCAGTTCCCCAGAGTGTGCGCAGGTCGGGAGAATATGTGTTGTAGAAAGTCTGGATGGATCGCTGGATGATAGAATGGCTGGAGGTAATCACATCGCTCTGGAGGTCTTCGCTATAGACAGCCTCCGAGAGGATATGGAGTTCGCGAGGATCGGCGTTAACAAACTTGCGCCAGAGTTCCGGATCGGCAGTTGCTGTAGCCGGATCGAGAGTAGGATCCTTTTCGTAGTAGTATTCGTCGATGAAGGCGGTTACGCGGATAACGTACTGTACGCTCTCGTCTTCTGGTGTTGAAGGGTCATCTGCTATTCCTGTAGATTCTTCCAGGAAGTCGTTGGCCCGTCCGGCGTTCTTCTCCTTGGTCTGGTAAAGTATATAGTTGTAGAGCTGATGAATATCCATCAGCTGGTTTTCTGCAAGTCCCGTGGTATGATCCCACCCCTTAACGTAGGTATCGCCCGGGTATGGTACACGGTTCTTTGAATAAGTGTTCGGTGACCCCGATTTCGCATTCAGACCGAATTTTACCCATAGGTAGTCCTTGCAATTGAACTCCCAGTCTCCTTCGCCTCCGTTTGCGTCAGGATCCCACTGAGCGCCGCCTTCATCGAAAGGAGTTTTTACGTACCAGGATACCTTTCTTCCTTCGAGTCCCGGAGTGTACCTGAAGGTAAGGCTATGATACTCATAATGGGCATCGCAGTTAACCACTGCCTCAGTAGAAAGGAGCAGGGAGCCTTCCTGACCAGGCTGGGTCTCCACTTCATCTCCCGTATTCGCCTCTCCATCTACGCCAAGGACCTCTACATAGATGGACCTTGAATTGTTGATGGTGATAAAATAGGAATAGGAAGTGCTGCGCTCAACATCGTAATTGTCCCAGTCGCGGCCGCTTCCGCTGCTACTGTTAGTGAAATCGCCCAGATGGACTGTGTAAACAGCCTCTGTCGTAAGCGCATGGGCGGCGTCATTGCCGCCAGTGATGTCATTAACACCAGTTGTCGTGAGCCCAAGGAGTAGGTCGAACCTTACGTACGTTCCGTTTGTCGGCGCGTAGATGAAGTTGGATTCTTCTGCCGAAGGGTCGGTCTCTTTCTCTCGGAGGTAATAGCTGGGTGAGCCCAAGGACATAATAGACGCTTTGGGATCCTGGCAGTTCTCCAGCATATAGAAAGAGAATACATCCCATTCCTTGCCATTTACTATTTCTTTTCCTTCGAAGAAGGTCTTTTCAGAATCGAAGAAATCGACATTGGCAGGGCGCCCCGTCCCGGGAATCAGGTAGCATCCTGAGGGGACATTGTAGACCCACCATTTGCGTGGATCACACTTCTCGGGGTTAATGTTGGCGGTGTTATAGGAAATGTAAAACTTAACCTTTGCGTCCAGAGCCCTGAGCTTCAACTGGTACTCGTCTCCAGGCTTGTTGTAGATGGCTTCGCCTGCGGATATCGAGCCCCAGCTAAGGCTTCCGGTACTTACGTCCGTCATTGTGCCCAGCATCATAAACAGGTCGCCGCGGTTGAGGACTTCCTGCTCTAGGGTCACTCGAACTTCAGTGAGATCATCGTATGTGTCGATTCCTGCAAGGACATCTACCGGATCGTTGTGGTTAAGGGAGGTGATGTTGCTGGTTATATTGGCCAGCATCACAAGCGTACAGTTGTCTTTTGCCTGAGTTGCAATCTTGACGACTCCACGGCTTTTGTCAGAGTTCTCGACGTACCAGCCTTCGTTGCTATGGGAGTCGAGATCGCTGAGAGAGGAGATCTGGTGTTCGTAGGTGAAGAATCTGCCGTAGAACTTGTCTCCATTACCGTCGAAAATCATTACATATAGATCGTGGATGCGCGATTCGTCATCCCTGCTAGCTTCGGACTTGGTCGAGATCTTTACCTCGTTGCGGCTGGGATAGCCGAAACCGATATTTAGGGTGACTGGAGTGCCTTCCGGTAGACAATAGTCTACGTTAGGCGCTTCCACCTCCCTTGCGCAGGAAAGAGTCACTAACATGCAGAGAGTTGCAGCTATGCGGGTAAATATCTTCACGGTCTAATCAAATGTAACGTATTCTTCTTTCTCGTACCAGTCTTGAACCTCGAAGTTGAACGAATAATCGTGTTCTGCGGCTCGTTTGGTGATACGGGTTTCGATTTTAAGGTGTTGGTTGCGAAGGATAGACGGAATATCCTTGGAACGGCTGTCGTGGATAGGCAAATCCTCGAAATCGTACTCTGTATAAGTGTCGGCGTCGAGCGCATCGTAAACGGCGTCCTGCTTTGTCACGCGGAAGTGGACATTGAGGAAATAGCGGCTTCCTACGAGCCTGTCCGGTGCTGTGCTGGGGAAAACGGTCTTGACAGGCAGGGTCGATTTACCGTCGGTAAACACAAGCGGATCAGTGCCGGTGATATCAAGGTTGCGCCCATATCCTGTCACATAATCAGGCTCCTGCTCGAACAAAAATCCCCTTGAAGGATTGAGGTCCTCGAAGGTGACTTGGCAGTCGTGGATGTCTACTGCACCGTCAGTTTGGTTGACGAACGTGAGGCTGATGCGGGCAACGGGCCTCATAAGGTTGAGGTCTATCTGGCCGTTGCCCCAAGAGTTCACGCTCAGGGCTCCTCTGGCCGTAAGCGGCATGGTCGAACCGAAATCAGGCTCTCCACTGGCCACAGTGAGCTGGAGCGCTTCCAGCGCGGTGATGTTCGTGGCTGCCTGCAGGGCGGTGATAGTAGAGGCATCAAGACCGGCCGTGTTGGCTACGGCAAATACGGTGTAGGATCCTCTCGTAGGGCCGGTGAAGTAGATGGTGGACTTGGTCTCATCGGTCTTGTCGGTCTGACATTCAGAAGAGTAACCGGTCTCCATCGAGCCCCAGTAATTGTCAGGCCACCAGGCAACGATGTTGCCTGCGGAGTTGGCGATGGCCAGTACGAGGTCGGGTTCTCCACTTACGCCGTCTACTATGATGGCGCTGCCGTCGGCAATGTCATCGCTAAGTGCACGGGTAAGGATCTTGCCGCTGGCGATAGACACGGATATCCTGCCACGCTCCATCTGCACCGGTTCTTTTTCGCTGCACGAACCTGTGAAGAGGAGAATGACTGCCGCAAACGCAGCATTCAGATAAGCGTAGAGCCTATTCATCATCAATGGTCAAGCCTGGAGTTTCAGCGAGGACTTCTTTCCAGTCCGTCACTGCAACATTCACATTAATTCCTCCGCCGAGGCGGATGTGGATCTCATAACTGTACTTCTTGCCTGGCAGCCAGCTCGTGATGAGGTCATTGGAGTTCTTAACAGTGATTTCCTCGAGACGGATGGGGAACACAAGATGGTTGTGTTCCAATTCTGCCGTGTAAGGATTTTCCTGGTCGTACTCGTAGTCGAGCATCAGTTGGGGGATGTAGTCTCCGTACGGGGCAAGATCCTGAGGGACCATCAGGTCCCACTTGTCTGCAGTCATCGCAAACTCTTCGCCTTTGGCAAGGACTGTTCCCGGCGATGCGGTGTGGCCAAGGATAGTGCTTGAGGTGTACGAAGGAGTCCCCCAGTCGCTGGTTCCCATCGTCGACAGACCGCGTCCGCTTTGCTCGACAGTGCCTGTGGCTCTATAGCAGATATTGCGGAATCCATACGAATTCACCGTAACGTTGATAGACGGCGAGTCATTGATAATGGTGACTCTTACCGCGCTAAGGATATGGTTGAATTCGAGGTTGACGGGGGCAATCGATCCGTCGGTGCGCTGGTAGCCTGCGGCTAAAATGTCGCAGGGGCTGCTTGTTGCATCGAAGGTCACGCTCGCGCGGAGGTGGCCGGTGGCTGCAGGGTCGCTGGATATTCCAGCCGATGTCGCAGGTCCGCTGATAGCAACAAAGTCGTACTGAGTGGCATTGCTGTCCCAGAAACGGAGAGGGGAGTATTCCCACACATCGTCTGCAGGGTCGGAAGCATCAGCTCCGAGGCTCGTGAGGCCAACGCTCTGTCCGTTGAACACGGTGTACCGTGTTCCAGACACCACTTTGGCTCCATAAACATAGAAGTTGTCGTTTACCGCGAAAGCCGATTGGAGATCCGATCCCGATTTTGTCGGGAGTGCATCATCAAGCAATGAGGCTGATCCGGCGCTGAAGCCGATGGCCCCTTCCGGAATCATCTGGTGGTTCAGCGTCGGATCATCCAGCCGGATGCTGCACCCTGCCAGAAGCAGGGCGCAGGCTGCGGCTGTTGCCATTATGCGTATGATGCGATTAAGCATTAACTTAAACTAGTTGAGGAGGTAGTGATAACCGGGATCTCCTTCGACCCAGTCCCTGATGGTTGCAACACCAAGAACGATAGGGTTGGAATCCAGTGTGATGTAGAAAGTGTACTGCTTTCCAGTTTCCCAACTGCCAACTTTGGTGTCTTCCTGATTAGCGTTATTTACCTTGTCAAAATCGGCCAGCCACAGAGTGGACTCGTAAGTGTTTGTGTCGCCATTAGTTACGGCTACGGTGTAAGAAATGGTGAGTTTCTGAGCGCTAGCGTTGGCTGCATTTGCAGGATCAGCGCGATTGGTAGGAGCAGTGAAGGCCTGAGGTTTCACAACAAGAGTGTTGATAAGTGGTGTGGCCTTTGCCTCTGCCGGTTCTGCCGGAGATGCAGGATTGAAGGCGTCGTTAACAACGATAGTCAGAGGGTGATCGGCAGAAATGTCGTTAGTATCATCACCTTTAACGGGAGTCACACCGTTTGCAGGAACATAAGAACCGGTAGCAGTGCCTGACCAGGTAACGACAGGACCGGCTGTTCCACCATATACCGTTGCGTTATAAGCATCGGAAACTGTCATAACACCGGTAGTCTCGATATTACCGAGTGTGAAACCAGTGACTTTAACAGTAGCGTCTGCGAGGTTGGGGGCCTTGCTGACTTTGAAATTGACAAGTGATGCTACGTGGTTGAAATCAAGCTGAACCGGATTTCCATAAGCGGTCTTGAGAACGGTCTCTTTGTCTGCGACAAGGATGTCGTTGTTGTTACCCGCGAAAACAATGCTTGCGCTTGTAATTGCACCAGTCTGAGGAGTAACGGTTGCAGCAGTACCTACTGAAGACGGAGATACGGCAAAGAATGTGTACTTGTCATATCCCTGGTCCCAATAACGGAGAGGGCTGTAAATCCAAGTGCCGGGAGTGCCGGCCACGGTCATTTCGACCTGGACGTCTTTTCCTTCTCCTGCATCAAATACTGTCGCCTTTCCAGTATCATTTGAGGCAGACTTGTAACCATAAACAGCGAAACTGTCACCTACACCAAAGGTGCTAGTTCCAGCTGTACGTGGATCGTTAATGGCCTTTGTGAGCGTGTTGCCCCAGGTGTTGAACCCAATAGCTGTTCCGTTCGAGGCACTCTTGTTAGTGTCGAACTCTTTGCTGCAGGCAACCAGTGCGATGGCTGCAACTGCGAAAATCATTAATTTTTTCATACGCATGAAATTTTAATGGGTTAATAAATTGTGTTATAATAATTTAGTTAATAATCGTTGCACTTCCTGTCTGTTCATCCCAGTCGCCGATGAGGGCTACGAAACCTCCGTCGCCTCCCGCGCTCTCGTCCGGCGGGAAGTCGTTGACGTCGATTTCGAGATCGATGACGCCGCCGAGAGGCAGTTCACGGATCTTGTCTGTGACGTCCAGACTGATATTTTTGTTGCTACCGTTAACGTAGCTTACATTCAAAACCAAATAATGTGATCCATCTGGGGCTGCTGCAACTGAAGCTGCGTCGTAGGGGTTGCAGCCGGGGATTCCGAAGGTGAAGACCTTAGCGCCGAGCATATCCTGCGGCTTGTCCATATAGACGTCCATCAGGTAGCTGGCCGTAGGTTCCCAGGTCTGGCGGGTCATCAGATCTACGCCCTGGCTCATTCCGGTAAGGGCGGCTCCGCCCGCGCTTCCGATCACTCGGTCGTCGTTGTTGAGCAGCCTGATCTGGAACAGGTAGATGAAGGTAGACGGGTAGAGTTCGCCCTCGATGCGGAGGACGTATTTCCCGTCTATGTACTCGTAGTCGTCGAGGTTGTCTGTGATGACCTGATTCTGGTTATAGAGCGAGAACAGGTTGTCTGGAGTAAGGTTCACCGGCTCGATGAATTCGCTGGGGGCCTTGGTCTGGCCGGCGAGTTTCTGGGGGATGGTAAGGACCTGAGTCGAGGCCTTGAGACCGTTGGCAAGCTTACGGGTGTAGCTGTGGACATGGCCCAGGTCGCCGTCCTGCTGGAAGAGCAGGGCCTCGGAGTCGTTGTTGTGGAACAGGAGGTCGTGTGTTCCGATGAATATCTCGAGCTGTGTCTCGTCGCCCACGAAATTGTGGACGAAGTGGGAAATGGGCTCGCCCTCCGGGCCATGGGTGAAGACGTGCATACGGAGGCTGGCAGGCGGGGTATAGCCTACGGGACCGAGGGCCGAGACGTTCCAGTTGAACTGCCAGTTGATGGCCCAGTTCAGCTGCCACATTACGTCTACGTTGATCTTAGGCTCTACTACGACCATCGTGCGAATGGCCTTCCTGAGATGGAGGATAGGCTCAATCGTACAGCCTGCCACTGCGATACTCGCGGCGACAATCAGAATTCGTATGAGCCTCTTTCCTATCATTTGCTCTTCTTTCTGTTGCGGTTGAAAAGGTCAACCCCAATGCTTACCTGCAGTCTGGTGGGTCCCAGCCACAACCAGCGTTTACTGCGTGGCTTGAAGGCTTCCGGGTCTCCTACGTAGTCGTAGTAGTACCACTTAGTTGCATCGTTACCCCAAGTGTATGAGTCGAAGCGCGAGTAAAACACTCCCAGCGCCAGCCCCATATCTATATAGATGCGTCCAAAAGTCCATTTGTGGCCTCCGAGCACCGATATTCCCAATCCTTCGCCTTCCCAGCCTTTCTTGTCCCAGCCCACTCCGAACTGTGCTGCGTTGGCGCTTCCGCCTACATACCAGCCGTTGAAGCGGTATTGCTCGGGCTTGAAGTAGTAGCGGCCCCAGAGGGTGATGTTGTGGACCTGGAAGTAGCGGTGTTCGTCCGCATGTTTCCAGTTCGGCCACTCTACGTCTGCCCCGACCGTTACATGGCCCCCGACGGGGTAGTATTCCAGGCTCACGGAAGGGATCGACGTAAACCCGTAACCGGGAATGTAGGTCGCGTCATAAATGAGGTTGGTGCTCAGGCCTATGACCGGCCAGAACGGCAGCGCCTCACCTTCCGAGCCTTCTGCTCCCTCGCCCTCTTCGCCGCTTTCAGCCAGCTTCAGAACATGTTCATGGTCCACCGGTATACGCTCGGTCAACACGCTGTCCAGCTTCTCTACCTCCTTATCGTCGTCGTAGACGTCGAGCGCGTCGGAGTCCGGGGTCGTCTCGATCTTCGGCGCAGGCCGGCAGACCTGTTCATGGTCAATCTCCGAATGGCGCAGGATGCTGTCTACCCTCGGCAGCGACCACTGCTCCTGCATTGGGGCCTTGGCGGCCTCCGGCTCGGTCTCTTTCGCCTGCTCGGGCTCGGTCTCTTTCGCCTGCTCGGGCGCGGTCTCAGCCTGCTCGGGGGCCGTTTCCTCCGGTGCGGGACTGACCACGACTCCGGGCTCCGGGACCTCGTCCGTGAGGACTACCTCCTCCACGATCGGAGCTTCCTGGGCCACGGTCGCGGTATCAACCGGCGCCGCCGTGGGCTCTTCGGGGACAACGTCTACTACCGCCCCGTCAATCGCGACGACCACGTTCGTGACGTGAATATCCACGGCCAGCGAACGCAGGTAGCGGTAGTGGTTCCTGAGGAGCCAGCGGTAGAGGTCGCCCTCCTTGCGGGTCTTGCCCAGCCGGCCATGCTCCATCCTCCATTTCTTCGTGTCCCAGCCCACCTTCGGGTCGTCCAGCAGCTTCAAAATCCGCTCGCGCGCGGTCTCGGAGACGCCTTCGTCCTGCTCGATTCTTTCGCGCAGCAAGGCCCATGCTTCTCCTCCCGGCCTCACGGTCACGGGCACCTCGCCACCCGCCAGTCCAAGCTCTTTTTTCACCACCCGTTCGAATTCGCGGGCACGTCTGCGGCTCAGCATCTGGTTGTGTTCGTAGACTCCTTCGGGAGACGCGTATGCGGTCACGACTACTGAGTCAATGTGTTCAAAACCAATCTCTTCCAGCAGCTGGCGTATTCTCTTGGCGGCATCCTCATTGTCGAGGTAGGAGGCCTCATAGCGGTATTTGTTCCAGCGGAAGTAGACCTCGCCTTTGTGGAGATTCTCCTGGGGAGTCCACATCCCGCCGAGCGTCATCGTGTATTCTGATTCAGGAGCTGAGACGGCATTGTCATCCCCGACCTGATCGGGGATCCATACGGGGGCGTATGTGGGCGTAAACTGAACGCTCACAGGCACTCCAGTAGCCCCACTTGCAGGGTTACCGGCAGTCAGGAGAAATGATATGACGCTCTCCAAAATCATTGCTTCTTTTAAAGGGGCTTCCCCCTCAGCCTACTAAGTTACGAAATATATTTCAAAATGTGTTACTCAGCGCCCTCGGCCCAATTTTTTTCTCCCCCTTTAGTGGGGGTCTTAGTAGTGGAGCGCGAAGTTACGCTATACATATAGTAATTATATATCGATATGCTAAAAATTTATGGCAAAAAGTCGCTTTGTGGTTGGATAGGATGTTTTTAGTTCGTATAATTGATGACGAAAGAAGATATTTTGTTGCGATGGAGACCCTCAACGTAGCACAAGAGTTAGAACGCATCAGCACCATCCTTAACAGGGATGATATTATGGTGGTCCGCAAACGTAGTGGTCTTAAGCTCGTAAATGTGGACATAGCTTCGCAGGATATCGTACTTACAATCTGTCATCAGGGGACAGCCAGAGTCATGTACGATATGCGTGAAATCTCCTTTCAGAAAAACTCTATGTCTATCATTATGCCGGGCCATATCATCAAATATCTGGAGTATTCCCCGGACCTTGTCATTACTCGCGTGTTTATCTCACACGAACTCTTCCCTGAGCTCAAGGCCCATCTCTTAAGCCACGGTTACGATATATTCTATCTCAATCCGCTCTGTACTTTGGATGATGTCCAGATGGAGCGCCTGTTGAAGATAGTAGATCTTCTTGCCCACATAGCAGACCACGACATACGCGACCTTCAGCTTCGCAGACATTTGCTGATCGCGCAGTTGTCGGTAGGATATGAATTCGTGAATTACTATCGTCGTGAGCAGGACAAAGGAATTGTTCTCGCACACTCCTCCCAACTCTACAACGATTTCTGCAATCTAGTCACGGAACACTACCTGGAGTCCCGCGAGGTAAAGTACTATGCTAAACTTCTCCATCTTTCGCCTAAACACTTCTCGAAACTTATTACCAGGGAGACCGGCGGAAAATCCCCCGCGGACTGTATCGAAAACTTCATAGTAGCGCATGCCAAGCGCCTCATCGACATCAAGCCAGAGTGCTATCTCGGCGAGATCTCGTACATGCTCGGCTTTTCGGAACCTTCCTCCTTCTACCGCTACTTCAAGCGCGTCACCGGAATGACCGCCAAGCAGTACCGCCACCTCTCCCGTCCGTAACGTATTCATACGGGGGAAGCGTCCTTCCCCCTCAAGCCCTCCTCCAGGCATTTCAGACCCAACTGAAATGCCTTTTGACGTCTTATTTACCCTTTTTCTTTCACCTTGAACGCCTTGGTGTGTAAAACCGCCCGAATTACACACCAACCCCTTCAAAATCACCCCTTGGTGTGTAAAACCGTCCAAATCACACACCAACTCCGCCTCCGGCCGGAGACTCCCTCGCGCGGGACTCGTCTCGCAAGTCAATGACTTGCTCGCTCGGACCCTTCCATCGTTATCTTCGTCCTCGCTACCGACGGACACCTCCCCGCTCCCCGTGGCCGCGGGTGGCCACGCCCGCTCGAGGGAGTCCCCGCTCCTCCGGCTCTACCTCCTTCAACTACCGTTCGAATATATATTCGTTAGCCCCCGGCAGGGATAGTGTCGCGAGGGGTAGCGCCTCATTGTTTGCAGTAAAGACGAACCCGCGCGGGCCTAAAAATCGGGGACGATTTTTTCGAAGGGTTGAAAGAGGTCGCGAGCACTCAGGCAAGAAGCCCGGCAAGCACTCCCGCGAGCGGCCTCTGGAACGATCTTCGACAAAATCGTACCAACCTTTTCGCCCTTCGCGCTTCCCCTCCCGGCCCGGCGCAGCCCTTGTAGGCCCTCCGCACTCATTTTCGCCAAGTAGCCGTCCCGGTTACCTGCCCCGTAATTTGTTCTAGTAAGGCTGGGGTTTGCGCCTAAGGCCGAAATCG
>ONOI01000053.1:0-9916 GCA_900319375.1 uncultured Bacteroidales bacterium
CAAAGTGGCAATGTATGGGGATTCGCTGGGTATGTGACCATCAGTGTGATTGCAGGTATTGCCCTCGTTGCATTGGGGTATTTCCTGGTACGTTAAATTCCAATTTATCGGTCTCTTTGGTTCTTTTGGTTATTTCCGTGTTGTGGTCAAAATGTGGTCAAATTTGGTGAATAAAAAAACCGAACCTTGTTAAGTACTTAAAAATAAACAGCTTACAAGGTCGGTTTTGTGCCTCGGGCGGGACTCGAACCCGCACGAACATTTCTGCTCAAGGGATTTTCTTACCACTATGGCTTTCGCCACCGTTCGTTTGTGGTCTGGACTATTCCTTCACCATCGAGATATTTCTCTTTAGGTGTGTCGTGTCTAGTCTCTGCACCTTCTTCTTATCAGAGGCTTGGCTCAAGATTACCATCGGCATTATCCGTTAAGGCTTCCTTGAATTTACGACATTCTACATCTCTCCTTTCGGAAAGTGCACTCAAATTATGTCTAAGTCCCTCGTGTCTACCATTCCACCACCAAGGCGATGCGCCGGGGGAGGGGCCGAAAGGCTCAACTCGCCGGACGCGACTGCAAAAATACTAAAAATATCAGAAATACCTTCTTTCCTGCTTGACCAGGGCGAGGAAGATAAAGAGCATCACCGTGAAGGATAACATCGAAGATCCGCCGTAAGAAATAAACGGCAGAGGGATACCGATAACCGGCATCAGGCCGATAGTCATCCCCACATTGATCAGAAGATGCATAAAGAAGCACCCCGCCAGACAGTATCCGTAGATTCTCGTGAACGGCTCACGACAGCCTTCAGCATCCGCTAGAATCCTCGCTATCAAAAACGCAAACAGTAGAATAACTACTGCGCAGCCTACAAAGCCGAATTCCTCGCCTATAGTGCAGAAGATAAAATCTGTACTCTGTTCCGGCACAAAACCATATGCCGTCTGCGTCCCCTGAAGAAAGCCCTTGCCGAAAAGACCTCCCGAACCGATAGCGATCATCGACTGGTTTACATTGTATCCGGCGCCCATCGGGTCTTCCTTCATTCCCAGCAATACCTCGATACGAGTCCGCTGGTGGGGCTTTAGAACGTGTTTGAAGACCAGCGAGGTCGAGAGTATCATCAGCGATCCGACCACCCCCGCCAGGATCATGGTCCAGAATAGATCGCGCCTTGCAACGATTCCGCGAACGCGCCTCCTGACCACTAAAAAATACACCGTCAACGCCAACGCGAGTATCGTAAACGAAACCCAAAGCGGGAACCTGATGGCCGTAATGAACAGCAGGATGAAGGCGAACATAAACACCAGCCACCATCCCGAAAGCCCTTCGCGATAGAGCATGAACACATATCCTACGTAAACCAGCAGCGTTCCCGTTTCCCCGCCGGCGAGGATAATCGCGGCCGGGATACCGACTACTGCGATGACCGTGGACAGGTCGCGCAGGCGGCTAAGCCTGAATCCGGGCGTACGAAGGAAATGGGCCAGCACCAGCGAGGTCGTGATCTTCGAAAGTTCACACGGCTGGAAGCTCACCGGCCCAAGGTGGAACCACGACTTCGATCCGTTCACCTCGCTTCCGAAAATCAAGACCAGACCCAGCAGTAAGACCACGAACAGCCACCCTGGCAGCGCGAACTCCTCCCACACATACGGCTTCACGAAAAACAGTATCACTATTCCCACAACCAGCGAGATTCCCATCCACAGCAGCTGCTTCCCGCTGCGCCCCGCGAGCTCGAACGCCCCGGACGCCTCGGCCGAATGAGACGACGAGTACACGCTCAGCCAGCCTATCACCAGCAGCGCTATCCAGCATCCTACCAGACGCCAGTCGATAGTCTGAACCAGACTTCTCTGTACTCTACCGTCCATCACTCTTTAACCTTTATCCATTCGCGAAGCCACTCCCGTTCGGGCGCGATTTCTCCGTTTAAATACTGTTCGATCAGCAGCGATGCGATCGGAGCGGCGGTCGATCCGCCCCAACCTCCGTTCTCGATATACGCGGCCACGGCGATCTGCGGGTTTTCGCGGGGCGCGAAGCAGACGAAGACGGAGTGGTCGTCGCCATGAGGATTCTGGGCCGTACCGGTCTTTCCGCAGATATCGAGCCCGCGAACACGCGCGAGGGTGGCCGTGGCACCGTCTGCGACGGTCATATTTACCGCCTCATACATGCCCTCTACCGCCGGTTCGAAGTACTTCCGCTCGATTCCGGTCTCATGGCGCTCGGCCTCCGTATCGGAGAGCAGGTGGGGGGTAATGTACCACCCACGGTTCGCGAGAATAGCGGCGAGGTTCGCAATCTGGAGCGGCGTGGCCCCGATTTCGCCCTGGCCGATCGAGAGCGAGACTACCGACGAGAAGCGCCAGTGGCCCCGGCCGTAAATCTTATCGTAGTACGAGGAGGCCGGGATTGTTCCTCCCAGCTCGCCGGGATAGTCGGTCCCGAGCTTGGATCCGAAGCCGAAGGCGCGAACGTACGAGGCCCATTTGTCGAAGGCCTCGGCGGTCGAGGAATACTGCTTGTTTTCGAGCACGTTCTTGAAAACGTTGCAGAAATAGGCGTTGCACGACATCCGAACGGCCTCGGAGAACGAGAGCGGAGAACGGTGTTCGTGGCAGCCGAGCTTCTTGCCGGGCGCATAGACATAGCCGCGCGAGCAGCCGTAGCGCATCGAAGGCGAGAGCACTCCCTCCTGCATGCCGATAAGGCCGCAGACCAGCTTGAATACCGAGCCGGGAGGGTAGCTCGCCTGGACCGTTCGGTTAAACAGCGGTTTTCCGGGATCGCTCATCAGCTTGTCGTAGTTGCTACCCATATTGGCCAGGACGTCGACGTCGATGCCGGGGCTTGAGACGAGCGCCAGGATTTCTCCGGTAGAGGGCTCGATCGCGATGAGCGATCCTTTGCGGCCCTTCATGAGCTGCTGGCCGTACTGCTGGAGATGGGCGTCGATGGTGGTGTGGATATCGCGGCCGGGGACAGCGAGCTTATCGTCCTCGCCGTCGTTGTAGGAGGTCAGGACGCGGTTTCGCGAGTCGCGAAGGTAGATATGGTAGCCCTTTTTGCCCCGCAGGTCCGTTTCGCGTGCCGCTTCGAGGCCGGTGCGGCCTACGTTGTCGCCGCCTTTGTATTCGGGGTGTTTCCTTATGTAGTCCGCGTCTACCTCGGAGACGTATCCCAGCAGGTTTCCGCCGGCATTGAAGGGGTACATCCTTTCGGTTCGGATCTGTCCGCGGAAGCCGGGGAAGCGGTACTCGACTTCGCTGAAGCGCATATAGATGTCTTCATCGACATGTTTCAAAAACACAAGCGTTTTGAAACCGATACGCGTACGGTATGTCCGGTAATAGCCGAGTTTTTCCCTTACGAAATCCGGCTCTACTCCCAGAACGCGGGCGAGGGCAAGGGTATCAAGGGCGCTGATTTCGCGCGGAGTTACGAGTATGTCGTAGGTTGCCTGGTTGCCTACCAGAACCTCTCCGGAGCGGTCGTAGATAACTCCGCGCGGAGGATAAATAGTCTCGTAGACGATGGAGTTGTTCAGAGCGTCTGTCTTGAACTTGTCGTTGATTATCTGTATGTAGAACAGCCGCCCGAGCAGCAGAGCCGCGAAGACAGCAAGACCTATCCTGATCTTGTTATATTTGCGGTTACTGTCCATACTTTATCTGTTCCTTCCGAAGATGAAATTACCAAGCAGTACGCAGAGCAGGGAGCTGACTACCGTCGAGAGTATAGCGCGAACAGCATTGAACCAGAATGGACGGGTTCCGGCGGCGTCTATCCAGACATAGATGGTGAAAAACAGAAGACACCCCAGAACCATCGTCAGCGCCTGTTCGGCCGTAGTTTGATGTGTGACCGGGGAGTCATCCCTGTCTGAAAGGATCTCCTCGCCGCTGACCAGCCTTAGCAGCGTGATGCGTAAAAGCGCGAGCGGCAGCAGCGCGCAGCTCGTAAGTCCCAGGGTTCCGCCGCCTACAAAGTCGACTATGAAGCCGGCGGCGAAGGCGAGCCCCAGTGCGACGGGAGTGTTATAGCGGGAAGGTATGCTTATGATGAGCAGCGGCAAAAGGCTGATCAGAATATACTGCGAGAACAGGAAGTAATTGCTGATCAGCGCCTGAGCCAGGGTCAGGATAGCGAAGATTATGAAGTAGCGGCCCTTTTTCATCTCTGTACCTCCTCTGCTTTCTGTTCAAGGGCCTCAATCGCTGAGTGGTTGCGGTTTCTCACTACCGTAACATAGTCCAGGGCTTTGAAGTCCTGAAGAAGCCGGACCTGGACGTCCTGAGAAGCGCCGCTTCTGGTACTCGAGCCGGTCACGACTCCGACCGGAATCTCGGCGGGGAAAATCGAAGAATAGCCGCTGGTCCAGAGCGTATCCCCAGGTTCGGCCTTGTAGCCGAGCGGGATGCCGCTGAGGACCGCGCCGGTAGAAGACCTGCCGTTCCACGAAAGCGGGCCTGCTACCCCCTCGCGCCCTATCCTTACACTTACGTGCATGCTCGGGTTCATCAGAGTCCGCCCGTATGCCAGGTGTTCGTCTGCAGCATCGATTACCCCTACGACCCCCTCGCTGGTTACGATCCCGCAGTCCGGGCTTACGCCGTCCAGCAGACCTTTGTCGACTATTATGTAATTGCGCTGGCTGTTAGTTCCCATCTTCACTATTCTTGCGAAGATGTATTCGAAACCGTCGTCTATAGTTCCTGCTTTAGAGAGATATTCTTCGCTCTTTTCGAGCTCGCGGTATTTGCGGAGCTCTTCCGAGAGGCGGGCATTTTCCTCCTGAAGGAGTTTGTTGCGGGAGTTGAGCTGGAAGTACCCGGCTATTCTGTTTCCGCTGCCCCAGAGCCAGCCCGACACGCGGTGTGAGACGCGGTTGAGCCAGATATCTTGAAGCACGGACGAACTGTGTAACATAGCGATAGCAGCAACCTCCAGGAGAATGAAGATTGCTGCTGACAGTACGATTGCCGAGGACTTCCGGCGCGGCATCAGCGCATCAGGAATTTGTAGCGGTCAGTATTCTTGATCGCTTTGTTTGTTCCTCTTGCTACCGCGTGGAGCGGATCTTCCGCTACGATGAAGTTGATGTTCACCTTGTCTGTAAGCCTCTTCGCGAGACCCCTTAGAAGGGCGCCGCCGCCGGAGAGATAGATGCCGTTCTCGACGATGTCGGAGTAAAGCTCCGGAGGAGTCATCTCGAGGACATGGAGTATCGAAGTCTCGATCTTTGCGATTGATTTGTCGAGGCAGTGGGCTATTTCCTGATAGGTGATCCTGGCCTCTACCGGGTGAGCCGTCATGAGGTTGGGTCCTTTGATTACTATAGGCTCCGGTTCGTCGTCCAGCTCGGTAATAACAGCGCCGACTGCAACCTTGATCTGCTCGGCGGTAACTTCGCCGACCTTGATGTTGTGTTGCTGACGGAGATAGTACATGATGTCGTTTGTAAAGACATCACCGGCTGTTCTGATGCTGTCCTGCTCAACAAGACCGCCCAGGGAGATGACAGCGATTTCGGTTGTTCCACCGCCTATATCCACCACCATGTTTCCCTTCGGAGCCTCGACATCCAGACCGATTCCGAGGGCTGCGGCCATAGGCTCGAAGACGAGATATACGTCGCGGCCACCGGCGTGTTCGGTAGAGTCACGGACGGCCCTGATCTCGACTTCAGTACTTCCTGAAGGGATACCGACCACCACCTTGAGGTTGGGGGCGAAGAGGTGTCTCTTTCCGCCTACCTGCTTTATAAAGCCCCTGATCATAAGCTCTGCAGCGTTGAAGTCTGCGATAACGCCGTCTTTCAGAGGACGGACGGTCTTAATACCGGGGTTGGTGCGCTCGTGCATGAGCTTAGCCTGATGTCCTATTGCGAGGCACTTGCCGGACTGGACATCTACCGCGACGATACTGGGCTCGTCGAGAACGATCTGTCCGTTCTGATAGATGACGGTGTTGGCTGTGCCGAGGTCTATAGCCAATTCCTGGCTAAGAAAAGAAAATGCCATGTTGAGTGTGTGTTTATCCTTACAAAAATAACTATTTTTGTCGCAGAAAACTACTTATGAGAAAAAAAGTTTACGGAGTATTTGTAGCCGGCGGAAGCGGCGTAAGGATGGGAACTGAAGTTCCTAAACAGTTTCTGGAACTCGGCGGACGTCCTATACTGCAGCAGTCTATTATGAAGTTTCTCGGGGCCTGTCCCGAGATGGTTCCGGTAGTGGCTCTGCCTGCCGATCATATCTCTACATGGAAACAGCTCTGCCAGGACAACCGCTTCGATCTTCCTCAGATTGTTGTAGAAGGCGGAATTACACGTTTCCACTCCGTCCGTAACGCACTGGCTAAAATTCCCGACGGGTCGCTCGTCCTTATCCACGACGGAGTAAGGCCGCTGATAAGCGTCGATCTCATCAGGCGAATACTCGAAGTTTCGGGCGAAGAGCGCTGCGTTATTCCCGTTACTCCAGTAACAGATACTTTGAAGAGCCTGGTCCCTGCTGGCGACGGGACTTTCGTCCAGAGCGAAGAGCCCGATCCGTCGCGCGAAGGCCTTTTCGGAGCCCAGACTCCTCAGCTTTTTCTCTCGGAGCTCATAAAGGGCGCCTACGACAAAGTAGCTTATAATCAATCTCTTACAGACGATGCTTCTGTAGCAAGGGCCGCAAAAATACCTCTCACCTATATCGAAGGAGAGAGGTACAATATCAAGATTACGACCCCGGAGGATCTGGATCTGGCAAGGAAATTATTTTGATTTCTTAACCCAGACCTGACGCTGGAACGCTTCGCTTAGCGAAATCATAGTCTCAGTACTCTCGACCGCGGGAATTTTCTGGATCGAGTTGAGAACGACCTGCATCAGGTGGTCGAAATCCGAACAATAGAGTTTAATCAAAAGCGATGAGTGACCTGTGATGAAATGGGTCTCGACTACCTCGGGAATCATCTTCAGAGCGGCGACAACGTCGTTGAATTTGTTCGCTTCGGAAATGTTCAGCATAACGAAAGCGCAAACAGAGAAACCCAGAGCGGCGGGTTTGACGGTTGCGGAGAAGCCGGTGATGATACCGGCATCTTCAAGCTTCTTTACCCTTTGGTGGATTGCGGCGCCGGAAACCCCACACTCGCGGGCTATCTCGAGGAAGGGCATCCTTGCGTCTTTGACCAGAAACGACAGGATTTTCCCGTCCATCTCGTCGATCTTATAGTCACTCATATTTTACTATTTACGTCTTGAGAACTTGCGGCGTCCCTGGGTAGGACTTGAAGAGGAGACTATCTGTTTTGCCATCTCTTCGGTTACGTCTTCGGCTTTAGTCCCGCCGGGAAGTTTGTAGTTCTTTCCGCCGGCCTTGATATACGGTCCATAGAAGCCGTTCATCAGGGCGATACCGCCCTCAAACTCGCGTATTACCTGGATCTGGGCAGCCTTGTCCTGCTCTGCCTTGATAAGGGAGATACATTTATCGAGACTTACCGTGAGCGGATCAATATTGCGCGGCATTCCGATATTTTTCTTGCCGTATTTGAGGTACGGGCCGAAACGGCCTTTTGTAGCGATAATAGGAATTCCTTCATAATCGCCGACCGTTCGCGGAAGAGCGAGAAGTTTCAGCGCGTCTTCGAGGGTGATGCTCTCGATAAGAAGGCCTGCCGGCAGGGAAGCGAAGACTCTGTCTTCACCGTCGCCTTTCTGGACGAAAGGTCCGAACTGGCCGAGTTTCGCGACTACCATCTTTCCGTCTGCCGGATCGATTCCGAGTTCGCGCTCTACCTTCATATACTGCTTGTCGCTGACAGCCAGTTCCACCTGGGTGTGGAACGGGGAATAGAAGTCTGAGATACATTTGTGCCACTCTTTCTTCCCTTCGGCTATCTCGTCGAACGAGCTTTCGACATTGGCGGTAAAGCCGTAGTCAAGGATATCTGCGAAGTTGTCGCAGAGGTAGTCTGTAACTACCATTCCGATCTCGGTAGGAAGGAGTTTTCCCCTGTCTGCTCCTACCGTCTCATTCCACTGAGTTTCGGTAATCTTGTCTCCCTTGAGGGTAAGATTCACGACCGGTCTGAGCTCTCCCGGCTTGTCTCCCTTCACGAGGTAGCCGCGCTCGGTAGTAAGGGTAGTGATAGTCGGGGCATATGTACTCGGGCGGCCGATTCCGAGCTCTTCGAGCTTTCGGACCAGGGTCGGCTCTGAGTAGCGCTGCGGGGCCTGGGTGAACTTGCAGGTAGCCTGAGCCTGCTTGAGAGCGAGCTCCTGGCCTACGGTCATCGGCGGGATGGAGGCGATTTCTTCGTCGTCTGTTTCGTCGTCTGTTCCTTCCTTATATAATTTAAGGAAACCGTCGAACAGAATTTCGGCTGCCTGAACGGCATATTTTTCCGAACGCTTATTGATTTCGATATCGATGGAGGTGTTCATCAGGCGCGCTTCGGACATCTGGCATGCGACCGTGCGCTTCCAGATAAGGTTGTAGAGCTTCTGCTCCTGAGGAGTTCCGCTGATAGCGGTGTTCTCGATGTAGGTAGGGCGGATGGCTTCGTGGGCCTCCTGGGCGCCCTTGGAATGGGTTTTATACTGTCTGGGGTGAGAGTACTCAGCTCCGAAATTGTCGGTGATGAATTTCTTAGCCGTATTAACGGCGAGGCTCGAAAGGTTAGTCGAGTCCGTACGCATGTAGGTAATGAGTCCGCGCTCGTAAAGGCTTTGGGCGAGTCTCATAGTCTGGCTTACGGAGAAGCGCAGCTTTCGGCCGGCTTCCTGCTGGAGAGTCGAGGTCGTAAAGGGGGCGGCGGGGATGCGGATGCCTTCCTTGCGCTCGATATTGCCGACGGTATAGGTCGCGCCGATGCAGTCTGCGAGGAAAGTATGGGCCGCCATCATGGAGCCGAATTTTTTATCCAGCGCGCCGCGGACCTTCGAGCGCCCGACGGCGAACTCGGCATCCACGCGGTAGAACGGTTCCGGCCGGAAGGCCATGATCTCTTTCTCACGGTCGACCGTAAGACGGAGGGCGACGGACTGTACGCGGCCGGCCGAAAGACCCCTGCGGATCTTTCTCCACAGCACCGGCGAGAGCTCGTATCCGACGAGGCGGTCGAGAACGCGGCGGGCCTGCTGCGCATTGACAAGATTCATATCTACAGTCCTCGGATTCTGAATAGCTTCGAGGATTGCGGTTTTCGTTATTTCGTGGAAGGTAATTCGCCTGGTTTTGGCAGGATCGAGCCCGAGGGCTTCCGTGAGGTGCCACGAAATTGCTTCTCCTTCGCGGTCTTCATCGGAGGCGAGCCAGACCATTTCGGCCTGCTCTGCAAGTTTTTTGAGTTCGGCTACCGTACGCTTTTTATCGGCCGGTATGACATACTCGGGGGTGAAGTTGTTGTTCAGGTCTACTCCCAGCTCCTTTTCCTGAAGATCCCTGATGTGGCCTTTGGAGGAAACGACCTTGTAACCTTCACCAAGAAACTTCTGGATTGTCGCCGCTTTGTGCGGGGACTCTACTATCACTAAATTCATACTGCAAAGAAAATCACAATTACGGGATTTTTCAAAAATTAATGAGTATTTTTGCTCCGTTATGGAAGAACGTACCCGCAAAAGAATAATATTCTGGTTCTGGTTTATAATCGTCACACCGATTGTTCTGGTGTTCGGCCTGCTGGCCTCTGTCTGGTTTTTCGCTGAGATTCCTTCGTTTGAGGAGCTCGAACACCCCAACAACAATCTTGCGACCCAGATTATCTCTTCAGACGGAGTCGTTATCAGTACCTTCCATATAGAGAACCGTACTTACGTTTCCTATAACGACATCTCTCCCAATGTAATACACGCCGCGATTTCTACTGAAGACGTACGTTTTTACCGCCACTGCGGAATCGA
>ONOI01000053.1:10036-14930 GCA_900319375.1 uncultured Bacteroidales bacterium
GTTTTCTTCAAGACTCTGCTTATGAGGGATTCGAGTCATGGCGGTGGAAGTACCATCACCCAGCAGCTCGCAAAAACCCTTTATCCCCGAGTAGAGACTACCAGCAAGAACCCGTTCGTGAAGGCCGGGACTATGATCTGGATCAAGCTCAAGGAATGGATTACAGCAGTAAAGCTCGAGCGCAATTACACTAAAGACGAGATAGTCGCAATGTACCTGAACTCGATCTTCTTCGGCAGCAGCGCCTACGGAATCAAGTCCGCTTCGGAGACCTTCTTCTCGAAGACCCCGGCGGAGCTCAATGTCCAGGAAGCCGCTATGCTGGTCGGTATGGTCAATAAACCTACCAGGTACAACCCGGTGCTACATTATGACCTGGCCATGAGCCGCCGCAATTTCGTGCTCGGCCAGATGGAAAAGGCCGGTTTCCTTAGCGAAGAACAGAAAGCTGAGGCCCAGGCGACCCCCATCGAGCTCCGCTACCACGTCCAGGACCACAACGCCGGCCTCGCGCCTTATTTCCGCGACATGATCCGCCGCGAGATGAACGCCTCCGAGCCCAAGCGCAGCAACTATCTCTTTGAGGAAGAGTATGTAGCGGATACTATAAGGTGGGCAAACGACGCCCTCTACGGCTGGCTTACCAAGTATCGCAAAGCCAACGGAGAGAAGTACAATCTCGACCGCGACGGCCTCAGGATCTACGTAACTATCGATTCCCGCCTCCAGCGCTATGCGGAGGAAGCGGTGGCAGAACACCTCTCCAAGGGCCTTCAGCCCATGTTCAACCGCGAGCTCAAGTATCGCCGCCGTCCGCCGTTCCCCAATACCATGGAGAACAGTACCTACAATACCCTGATGGGCCAGGCCCGAAAGTGGAGCGACCGCTATCGTACCCAGCGTAAGGCCGGAGTACCCGAGCAGGAAATTTTGAAGCAGTTCTCCGTAAAGACCCCGATGAGGGTGTTCGCCTGGAACGAAAAGGGCTATGTGGATACCCTGATGACCCCGGACGATTCGATTAAATACTACAAGTCCATCCTTAGGGCGGCGTTCATGGCTATCGAGCCCGGCACCGGCCACGTAAAAGCCTATGTCGGCGGCCCCAACTACCGCTACTTCAAATATGACAACGTCCGCCAGGGCAAGAGGCAGGTCGGATCGACTATCAAGCCGTTCCTCTATACCCTCGCCATGCAGGAGGGAATGACCCCCTGCGACCGCGTCGTCAACATGCCACAGACCTTTATCGTGGGCGATGAGACCTGGACCCCTCGAAGCACAGACCGCGACGAATGGATAGGTAAGACCGTAACCCTGAAATGGGGCCTTACCCACAGCTCGAACAACATCTCGGCCTACCTGATGAGGCAGTTCGGCCCTTCGGCCATGGTCAAGATGATGAAGAAAATGGGCATCAAGAGCCATGTAGACGAAGTCTATTCGCTCTGCGCCGGCTCGGCCGACCTGCCGATATGCGAGATGGTCGCTGCCTTCAATACCTTCCCGTCTAAGGGCGTTTTTTCCGAGCCCATGTTCATCACCCGCATCGAGGATGCAGACGGCAACCTGATCACCGATTTCGCCGGAAAGAAGACTGAGGCGATCAGCGCGAATACGGCCTACCTGATGGTCAATCTGATGCAGGGCGTTGTGAACCAGGGAACCGGCAGCCGCCTGCGTACCCGTTTCGGCCTGAAGGGCGAGATGGCCGGCAAGACCGGAACGACCAACGATAACTCAGACGGATGGTTCATCGGCTACACGCCGAAGATCACGGCCGGAGTCTGGGTAGGCGGCGAGGACCGCATGGTCCATTTCAAGGAACTCGCGCAGGGTAGCGGTTCGGCGACCGCGCTTCCGATATGGGGCATCTTCATGAAGAAGTGTCTTGCAGACCCGACCCTCGGATACAGCGAGTACGACCGTTTCGAGGCCCCGGGCGGAATGACCCTGGATCTAAGTTGTACGGGCGGAGACATTGAAACGGAAGAGGAACAGGTAGTCGAGCCTGCGCCGGATGAGGACAGTTTCTTCGATTAGAATGATATTCGATTATAAAGGCACCAAAGTTTTTTATGAGGTGAGCGGGGAAGGCTCGGACCTTCTTCTGCTCCACGGCTGGGGCTGTACTCATAAGATCTGGGATGCCTTTGTCCCTGAGTTCGCTTTAAAACATCGGGTTATATCGATCGATTTCCCGGGCTTCGGGGAGTCAGACGAGCCGCCGGTAGTCTGGGGCGTCTATGAGTATGAAGAGATGCTTGAGGCGTTCTGCGCTTCGGTCGGTGTCGTAAAGCCCTCTATTATCTGCCATTCTTTCGGCGGGCGTGTTGCTATCGTTTTTGCTTCTCGCTGCGAGGTGTCGCGCCTGATGCTGGTAGACGCCGCCGGAATCAAGCCGAAGAGGTCGTTGGGATACTATATTAAAGTATACAAGTATAAGCTGGCGAAGTGGTGGATTTTGAAAGTTCTGCGCGATACCGAGCGCTTCGAGAAGATGCGCGCAGGTAAGGGGTCCTCGGATTATGCGTCGGCTTCGCCCATGATGAAGGCGGTGCTTTCAAAGACCGTGAATCAGGACCTCCGGAAGCTGCTCCCTTCGATCAGCGTTCCGGTCATTCTTTTCTGGGGAACGGCGGATACCGCTACTCCTCTTTCGGATGCCGAGCTGATGGCTAAGCTCCTGCCCGACTCCGGACTTATTACCGTCAAGGGCGGGTCGCATTTCTCGTTCCTTGAAGATCCCGGACTGTTTAGGTCGGTAGTAAATAACTTTATGAAGTAAGAATCAGATGATACCACCAAGAGACCTTCGCTTCGCTCATCCCACCAAACGCGCTTCGCGCTAGTGGTCCCCCCGCTATCGGCCGCGGGTGGCCAGGGTCTCTTGGTAGTACCATCTGATTCTAGATATTAAGAAAAATGACAGCGTTGATAGTCAGTTTTATAGTCATTTGGATAGCGGCGTGGGTGCTGTATCTGAGATATTATTTGCAGATGTTTCAGCAGAACTCCAACAGGCGCGACCGCTTTCTGAGGTGGCTTAAGGATAATCCGTATCCGCGTCTTTACGGAAAGTCGAAGGTGAAGTTTGTCTTCACTCCTCGTATGATGAGACTGGCTGTTACGACTACCGTGCTGGCAATTTTGCTGTCTTTGGCGCCGTGGTTTTTCGGTGTGTTCTGGCTGGGCGCGCTGTGCGTCATTTTCTGCCCGTTTGTTTTGTGTATCGCAGACTGGGTCAACAGCCCTATTGAGAAAGCGATCAATAACTGGTACATAAGAGACGCAAAGCGTATTCTGGCTACTCGTCCTGATCTTATCGTTATCGGCGTTACCGGCAGTTTCGGAAAGACCAGTACCAAGAACTATCTGCATAGGATACTCAGCGAGAAATACAATGTTCTGATGACTCCCGGTAACTATAATACGACCCTGGGAGTAGTTCGTACAATTCGCGAGATGTTGGAGCCCTATCACGAAGTGTTCATCTGCGAGATGGGCGCGAAAGAGGTAGGGGATATCAAGGAGATATGCGATCTCGTACACCCCGTGATGGGTATTGTCACTGCGGTTGGAGAGATGCATCTTGAGACCTTCGGCTCGTTTGAGAACATTCAGAAGACTAAGTTTGAACTTATAGACTCGCTGCCTGTTGATGGTTTCGGAGTAGTCAATTTTGAGTCTCCGGGAATCGCTTCTTATGGAGGGATCCGTCAGGATTGTAAGGTCGTCCGTTTCGGAATAGATGCACATAGAGTCGATGTCCGCGCTGCTTCGATTGAGTATACTACCGGAGGGATGGAGTTCGACGTAATTGATGCCGCCGGCTCGCTCCATCTTAAGACTCAGTTGCTCGGTGAGGCTAATATTCTGGACCTTACCGGAGCTATTGTTCTGGCTAAACACCTTGGCGTTCCGGACAGATCTATCGCCTTGGCCGTCAGCAAGATACAGCCTGTAGAACACAGGCTCAGCATGTCTCGCCGCGGATCTGTCACTATCCTCGACGACGCCTACAATTCCAATCCTACCGGAGCTGCCATGGCCCTTGGAGTACTCGCTTCGATGAAACTTCCTCAGGGCGGGCGGCGCATCTGCGTCACTCCGGGCTTTGTCGAACTGGGCTCCCGCCAGTTCGACGCCGGCCGCGAGCTCGGCGCCCTTGCCGCCCGCTCCTGCGACATCCTTATCATAGTCAACAAATACAACCGCGAGGCTATCCTCGAAGGCGCAAAGAGCGTCATTCTGCAGACCCCCGATCAGGTCGGGGGTGACGTCATGCCCGACTCCGATCGGGCATCTTCCCTCGAGGACCGCGTCCTCTGTGTCGACACCCTCGCGGAGGCCGTGGCATCCCTCACCGTTCTCGCAACCCCCGGTAGCGCAATCCTCTACGAAAACGACCTTCCCGACACCTTCGTGTAGGCCTCTTTTCCCACCCGCTTTAATAGAAGAATCGTTTTGCCCCTTGGCAGTGCGGTTTCTCTGCATATTTCACGCATGGAGACCACATCTTGCCCCTTATTGCGGTTTCTCTGCTTTCTTTTCGCAGAGGAACCGCATTTTCGGCTTTTTTTGCGGTTACCCTGCTTAATTTTCGCAGAGAAACCGCCTTCCATAGGGCAAATTGCAGAAAGTCGGTACTTCTCTGCGGGAATTTCCGCAGAGTAATACGAAGTTTCTGACGCCGCGGCGCCATTTGACGGGTTTATGGCGCCGATTGTCTGGTTTTTCCACCTTCCGGCGCTTTTTTACGGGATTTTGGCGCGGATTTCTGCCTTTTCGCCAAGATGAAGCCAGACCACCCCTGCCAGAACGGCCTCTGAGGCCTCCAGTCTGGCTTCACAGGCCGATTTCGTCGTATGAAGCCAGCATACCCCTATCAGAA
>ONOI01000032.1 GCA_900319375.1 uncultured Bacteroidales bacterium
CATACCCTCCTCCAAATGAGTGAGGGTATGTGCGTTTTGGGCCATTTTTGAACATACCCTCCCCCGAAACAGTGAGGGTATGCACGCCCCGGCTGGCCATCGGCGCCAAAATTGCCGAAAACGGCGCCGGCTAACGAAAAACTTCGTACTACTCTGCGGAAATTCCCGCAGAGTAGTGCTAATTTTCTGCTAATATGCCCTGAAAAGCGTAGTTCCCCTGCACAAATGAAGCAGGAAGACTACAAAAACGTCCCAAAACGTAACCTCCCTGCGAAAATCAAGCAGGAAGACTACGGGTGGGGGAAAAACCGCGGTGAATTAAGCGGTTAGGAAGTCAATAATTGCGGAAAGGTCATCCTTGGGGAAGGAACGCTGCTGCCCGGAAGCGAGATTCTTTATCTGGATCTGGCCGGATGCTGCCTCGGTCTCGCCGCAGATAGACAGGAAGGGGATACCCTTGCGGTCTGCGTAGTCGAACTGCTTCTTAAGCTTAGAGGCGTCCGGGTAAATCTCAACTGAAACTCCGGCGGATCTCAGGGCTGCGGCTAAGGGCAGTACATAAGCGGTTTCGCCCATGTTTGCAAACAGAAGCTGAGAAGCGGAGCCGAGCCCGGCGGGGAATTTTCCAAGACCCTTAAGGACATCGTAGATACGGTCGGCGCCGAAGCTGATACCTACACCGGACATGTCGGCAAGGCCGAAGATGCCGGTTAGGTTATCGTAGCGGCCGCCTCCGCTGATGGATCCGATTTCCCAGTCGAGAGCCTTGACCTCGAAGATGGCTCCCGTATAGTAATTAAGTCCGCGCGCGAGGGAGAGGTCTATTTCGCAGGGGGTAGTAATTCCTGCTTCGGAGATAAAGCCGAACAGTTCCTCAAGTTCGTCGAGACCCTTAAGACCGACCTCAGAAGAAGCCATCAGCTGGCGCATGACTGCAATCTTCTCTTCAAATGTTCCCTTAAGATTGAGAACGGGCTCGAGCAGGGCGATTGCTTCGGCAGATAATCCCTTCGAGAGAAGCTCTTCCTTGACTGCATCAAGACCTATCTTGTCCAGTTTGTCGATAGCTACTGTAATGTCTACTACCTTATCGGGCGCGCCGCAGATTTCTGCAAGACCGCTGAGGACCTTCCTGTTGTTGATTTTCACCAACACATTGATTCCGAGCCTGCGGTAGACCTCGTCTACGATCTGTACGAGTTCGAGCTCGCAGAGCTGGCTGGTGGAGCCTATGACGTCTACATCACACTGATAGAACTCGCGGTAGCGGCCTTTCTGAGGACGGTCTGCCCTCCAGACGGGCTGCATCTGGAATCTCTTGAAAGGGAAGGAGATTTCGTCTCTGTGTTGGACTACATAGCGGGCAAAGGGAACGGTAAGATCATACCTGAGACCCTTTTCGCATACCTGGCTTACCAGAGGTTTCGCAGGATCGACCGAAGCGAAAGCGTCTCCTGAGTTCAGAATCCTGAACAGAAGTTTGTCTCCCTCCTCTCCGTATTTCCCGAGAAGAGTGGAGAGGTTCTCCATCGCCGGAGTCTCTATCTGGGAGTAACCGAAAGAACGGAATACGCTCCTGATAGTATCGAATATGTAATTTCTTTCGGCCATTTCCAGGCGGCCGAAATCGCGGGTGCCTTTAGGGATAGAAGGTTTTTGTGCCATATAACTGAACTAAATCAAGCAAATTTACTACATTTGTCTACGAATCAAAAATGACAAGATGAAAAAATTTCTGAAAATGATGCTCGCAGTGATTTGCGGCATCCTCGTCCTCTGGATTTTGGGCTTTACTGTTATCAGTTTAATCGCCTCGGCCGGCAATAAGACCGCTGCGGTTCCTGCGGAGGGTCTCTTGAAGGTCGATCTCTCCAAGGTACAGATAGCAGAGCAGGCAAATGAAGTCCTCTCTTTCGGTGCCGAGCAGCGTATTCCTCTCGGACTGCGTCAGGCAGTTAAGGCAGTAGAGGCCGCGGCAGAAGATCCCGGAGTGAAGGCTATCTATCTCAAGCCTGATATGGCTGTTCTCGGGACGGCTCAGCTCCAGGAGTTCCGCCTCGCCCTTTCGAAATTCCGTCAGAGCGGAAAGCCGATAGTCGCCTATACTGAGAATCTTAGTACAGGTTCTTACTATCTCGCTTCAGTAGCAGACAAGGTGTATGTAACCTCATCTTTGGGAGGAACCCCTACATTCAACGGACTTAGTTCCATGCTTATGTTCTACGGAGACCTGCTGGAGAGGATAGGCGTAAAGGTCCAGCTCATCCGCCACGGTAAATATAAATCTGCCGGCGAGATGTTTATCAGGGGCAATGCCAGCAAGGAGAACCTGCATCAGACTCAGGTGTTTATCAATACTATCTGGGGCTCAATGGTGGGTGAGATGGCCCAGAGTCGCGGGATCAGCGCAGACAAGATTAATAATGCTATCGATGATCTGAAGCTTTGCCTCCCTCAGGACTTCGTAGACTGCGGCCTGGCAGACGAGACAGTAGACCGCTCGGGTCTCGAGGAGAAACTCGCAGTTCTCGCTCAGGTCGAGTCATTCAAGGATGTCAAGATGATTCCGTTCGCCGATTATGCCAAGAAAAAGGTCAAGAACAACGTCCGCGCCCGCCAGAAGATAGCTATCGTCTATGCAGACGGCGAGATAGTCGAGGGTCTTGACAAGCGGAACGTAGACGGAGACCGCTTCGCCAGCATTATCGAAGGTATCAGAAAAGACAGCACTATCAAGGCCGTTGTTCTCCGTGTCAATTCCCCCGGAGGAAGCGTAACAGCATCGGAAAAGATCAAGAACGAACTTGACCTCATCTCCGGCAACAAACCTCTTATCGCATCATACGGAAACTATGCGGCATCCGGCGGATACTGGATATCCAACAACGCAGACAAGATCTACTCAGACGCCGTTACAATCACCGGTTCTATCGGTGTGTTCGGAATGGTTCCCGAATTCAGCAAGGTCCTTAAGGACGTTGCCCATGTCGGAATCGACAACGTCTCCTCCAACAAACACGGCGACATGATGTCCCTTACCAGGCCCTTTACAACCGAAGAGTACGCCTACATGCAGCGCAGCATCGAGGCTATCTACGAGCGCTTCGTCCATATCGTAGCAGAAGCCCGCGACAAGACTCCCGAGCAGATCGACGAGATCGCCCAGGGCCGCGTCTGGGCAGGCGCAGATGCCCTTGAGATCGGCCTTGTAGACGAGATCGGAACCCTGGAAGACGCCATCGCCTTCGCCGCTACCGCAGCGGGAGATTCCAACCTCGCAGCCTGGAACATCGTAGAGTATCCTAAGGTCAACACTATGGCAGACCTGTTCTCGAGCATGATGGCTCCCCAGGACGAAGACTACAGTATCTATCTTAAGTGGTTTGACAACTGGAAGAAGGGCAAGTGTGAGTTCACTTTCGCTGCAATGCCCTACAGAATTACTGTCAAATAAGACGAAGTTTTCCCTTTCGGACTTTGTAAGGTCCGAATATCTTGCCCCCGAGAGGGCGGCCGCTTTCGACGGACTTCTTCAGACGGAGAAGTCCGTCTGCGTTTAGCCGCCCTTCTGTAAAGCGGAACAGCAAGTATTCCCAATGTTTGTAGGTGACGACCTTTTTCAGGTCGATGGCGCCGTCTGGAAGAACACACTCCGCGGCTGCCTGCCGGTAATAATCCTCAGCGATATCGTCTACCTGAGCGAAACGCTCCATGTCGGCGGCGAGAGTCTTCAGGTACGAAGGATTGATCTCCGCGAACACCGGCATTACCTTTCCGCGGAGTTTGTTGCGCTTGAAGACCGTCTCCGCGTTAGTGCTGTCTTCGCGCCAGGAGAGGCCCTCGCCCTCCATCCACGGGCGAATCTCGGCGCGCGAGACCGTAAGCAGCGGACGCAGGACCCTGCGCGGGAACTCGCCGGAATCGGCCGACATCCCGCGAAGCCCGCGGGAGCCGCATCCGCGCAGCAGATTGAGCATCAGCGTTTCGGCATTGTCGTCGGCGTTATGGGCCACGGCAACCGCTTCAAATCCCTCGTGGACACACAGCTGCCCGAACCACCCGTATCGGAGGTCCCTGGCGGCCATCTCGATCGAAATTCCTTCCCGCGCGGCGTGATCAGCGGTCTCGAAGCGCCTGACGTATAACTCCACGCCGCGCGCCTCACACCACTCCCGGACGAACTTCTCGTCTCCGTCGCTTTCGGCCCCGCGAAGCCCGAAATTACAATGGGCCACGGCGAACTCCAGCCCGTCGCCAGCCCCGAGTGCAGCATACGAAGAAGAAAGGTCGCCGCGAAGCGACCTTTCTGCCATATACATCGAATCGATGCCTCCGCTGACTGCGAGAAGAATTTTCACAATTACTTGGAAGCGATCGTGTAGGTGAATGCGAAGCTCATGAACTCCTTGAACTGCCATCCGCGAGGGCTGGTCGTTCCGGTAGCCTCATCGGTAACGAGGACGTTGGGATCGTTGATCATCCAGGTCTTGAAGGAGAGCTTGATAAGTTTGGAGAGCTGCCAGTCGATGGCGTTGTCCCAGTTGATACGGAAGTAAGGCTCGGCGAGATAGTCGGTGAAGACGGTTGCCTGAGACTCTACCGTAAAGTTGTCGTTGATCTTGAACTTGAGGTTGGCCTTGACCTGGGCACCGAACTGGAACAGAGCGCTCTTGTAGTAGCCTCCGATCTGAGCGGCATCTCCGCCTGCGACTGCAGCGGCGTATGCCGGGTCATCCTCTGCGACGCCGAGTTTCATACCGTAGCTCGAACGGAGGACAGGGTTGCTTACGATGGTGAAGCCTCCGGTAAGGGGAGCGACGTTGATGTTGAACCACTCGTTGGGAACCCACTGGATACCAAGTGCGAGGTTGGTGTAGGCAGGGGAGATGAAACCTGAAACGGGATCTCCTGCAACCCAATTTCCTTGAGTGTCCTGAGTGTAATCCTTAGGAGTATCGGTGAACTGGCTGCGGAAATCATAGGATGCGGTGTAGCTCAATTTGGAGTCTGCCTTAGTCTGATAGGCCCACTTACTCTCGAGATAGATACGGTCGTTGTTCTTCTGGAAAACACCTTCCTTATCAGAAGAGTTGAGGAAACCGTAGTCGAGCTGAAGACGGTTGTTCCAGCTCATAAGGTCCTTCTTGTAGTCTGCCTTTGCGTCAAGAGCGGAGGCGAGGGTGATAGTGTTGTATCCACCGGCTGCCCAGTTCTTGAGCTGAGTGTTGTTGACGCCGAGGCTTACGGACAGAGAGTTAGTCCAGTATTTCGGTTTCGGAGCAACGGCTTCCTCTTTGGGAGCGCCTGAAATCTCAGCGGCTGCATCTTCAGCTGCTTTCTGAACTGCATCCTGAGCGAATGCAGAGGCTATAGCGAGTGCTAAAGCACCGATAAAAGCAAATGTCTTTTTCATATCGTTACAGAATTAATAAGCTATTGCAAAAACGACGCGGCCCTTGGAAGGTTTTCCGGAGTAGATGTCTACTCCTTCTTCTTCGCAGACACAGCTGTCGATAGGAATACAACGGATGGTGGCTTTGGTTTCGTCCTTGATTTTCTGCTCGGTCTCGGCAGTGCCGTCCCAGTGGCAGAGAAGGAAGCCGCCCTTCTGAATTTCGGTCTTGAACTCTTCCCAGGAATCACACTTCCTGATGTTTGAATCGCGCCAGTCAAGAGCCTTTTTGTAGATGTTGGCCTGGATGTTCTCAAGAAGACCGTGGATATGGTCCTCGATACCCTCGAGGGCCATGGTCTCCTTAGTAAGGGTATCCCTGCGGGCAACCTCTACCGTACCGGCTGCCAGGTCGCGGGCGCCCATCGCAAGGCGTACCGGGACTCCCTTGAGCTCCCACTCCGCGAACTTGAAGCCCGGGCGGAGGGTGTCGCGGTCGTCGATCCTTACGCTATGGCCCATGGCCTCGAGACCGGCCTTGATCTTCTCGAACTCGGCGATAACGGCATCATGCTCTTCGTCGGTCTTGAAGATCGGGACCATCACTATCTGGATCGGGGCGAGGGCCGGGGGCAGGACGAGGCCGTTGTCATCGCCATGGGCCATTATCAGCGCACCCATGAGGCGGGTGCTGACTCCCCAGGAGGTAGCCCACACGTACTGGAGCGAACCGTCTTTGTCTGCATACTGGACATCGAACGATTTCGCGAAATTCTGGCCGAGGAAGTGGGACGTTCCGGCCTGGAGGGCCTTGCCGTCCTGCATCATGGCCTCGATCGTAAGGGTATCGAAGGCACCGGCGAAGCGCTCGTTCGGGCTTTTGTGGCCGACGATGACCGGCAGGGCCATGGTCTCACGGGCGAATTTCGCATAGACGCCGACCATCTCCATCGCCTTCGCCTGGGCCTCTTCGGCCGACGAGTGGGCGGTATGGCCTTCCTGCCAGAGGAATTCGGCAGTACGGAGGAACGGGCGGGTCCTCATCTCCCAGCGTACGACGTTACACCACTGGTTGCAGAGAATAGGGAGGTCGCGCCAGCTCTTGATCCAGTTCTTATAGACGCTCCAGATGATGGTCTCGGAGGTCGGGCGGACGATCAGCTCTTCTTCGAGCTTCGCATCAGGATCCACTACTACGCCGTTTCCGTCCGGGTCGTTCATAAGGCGGTGATGAGTTACTACCGCACACTCCTTGGCGAAGCCGGCTACATGTTCGGCCTCACGGCTGAAGAAAGACTTAGGGATAAAGAGAGGGAAGTAGGCGTTCTGGACTCCCGTCTTCTTGAAAGCGGCGTCGAGTACGCTCTGCATTTTCTCCCAGATTGCGTATCCGTAAGGCTTTATGACCATACATCCTCTCACTGCTGACTGCTCGGCGAGATCGGCCTTGACGACGAGGTCGCTGTACCATTGTGAGTAGTTCTCGCTTCGCGGTGTGATTTCTTTTGCCATCGTATTTGTATATAAATTTTGCTAAATTTGCAGTCCCGCTCCCGCGCGGGTACGAATCTTGCGGGCAAAGATAGTAAAAATTATTGTAGGAGGTTCATATGAAACGCAGTTTGATATTTTTTGCGGCGGCTCTTTTATGTGCCGTCTCATGCGGTTCGGCAGGAGTGTACTCCGAGGCTAATCGCTTCCAGGACGGAATCTACTACAAACCTAATCCTCGGTCAAGCGGCCAGGAACCTAAAAGCGAAGAAGAGTTCCGCTATCGGGCCTCGCTTGATAATTTCCGCAACGAGACCGATTCTACTCTGAACGGTTCGTATGATTACTGGGAAGAAGATTACCCGTACAGGTTCTGGCGACCCTATCACTGGGGCTGGCATTCCCGCTGGAGTTACTACTACGATTGGGGCTATCCCTATTATTGGGGCTCTCCTTACTACCCGGGAAGTCCCTACTATTATGGCTGGTACGATCCCTGGGACTACTACTATTGGGGATACGGCTGGTATGATCCCTATTACTATCGCTATCCCTATTATGGTTGGGGCTATGGACGTCCGTACTACGGCTATGCCCATAGCGGAACATACGCCCGCAGGGCAGGTTCCGCTACTTCCGGCCGCTATTACCGTTCAGGCTCGTCGGCCTACGGCCGTGGTGCCAGAACGGCCTCCGCGGCCGCTCAGCGCGACATAGACCGCCTGAGAGCAACGCGCAACGTCCCCCGTACTACCGCAATCAACAGGGGAGAGGGATATTCGGAGACCCGCAATTATCGCACGACATCTGCAACGCGTGCGCGGTCTTCTGCATCTTATAACAGCGGCCACTCAGATGTCCAGCCCCGCAGTTACGACAATTCATCATCGTCTTACCGCTCCTCGTCGAGCAGCAGAAGCAGCAGCGGCGGCTATTCCGGTGGCAGTTCCTCACACAGCAGCGGACACAGCTCCCACAGCAGTGGCGGCGGTAGTTACCACGGCGGCGGCGGACGCAGATAAAGCAGACTGAAATGAGAAAGACTATTATAACTCTCACCGCGTTTTTGGCGGTGTGTTTCGCAGCAGGCGCGCAGTCGATGTACGACGCATACCTTCTGACAGAAAACGATTATATAGGCTCGGCTAAATCGGCCGGTCTCTCCAATGCCGTTACGGCCCTGGGAGGCGACCTCGGAACTATCGGAATCAATCCTGCAGGTTCCGCCGTGGCCGGTTACTCTCAGCTGGTGATTACTCCTTCCCTGAGCCTCTCAGTAGGAAGGACACATTACTCTCTGAGCCCTACCAGCCCTTACCAGTTGGGTCAGAATACCTTCAGCCCGGCTTTTAAGCTTCCCAATATCGCTTTCAGTACACGATATGATACAGACGGCGATTTTCTAAGGGCTTTTGTCTTTGCGTTTGCGGTAAACAGTACTCAGGACTATAATTCCAGGATGGTCAGCAGCGGCAGGAATGGAATGTCTTCCCGTTTCGGCGAGATGGCAGCCGCAGCTACAGACCTTAATATTGCTCCTTCAGCCCTGTCTTCCAGTAATTTCTATGACAATCCCGACTATTCCAATTACTGGGATGTAGCGATGGGCTACGACATCGGCCTTATCAATGCCTTCGGCACAAACAACGAATATGTAGGCTGCGCCGAGGTCCTTTCAGACAAAGGAGACAAGTTCGTCCCGAGCGATCTTATCCAGACTTCTTCGGTTACCCATATCGGCTATAAGAGCGACATGCTCCTCAATTTCGGTTTCAACCTCAGAGACCGCCTCTTCCTGGGTTTCAACATCGGCTTCCCGATGGTAAATTACACGAACGTTGAGAACGTTTCCGAGGTAGCGGCAACGGTTGAGGATTTCCCCGTGTCCTTCACCTACGCAGACTCCAGTACTGAAGATACTTATTTCAGCGACGCCGCCTATCGTTACAATTATTACGCATCGGCTTCCGGCGTTTACTTCAAGGCTGGTCTTATCTGGCTCCCTACAAACAGCCTCAGGCTCGGTCTGGCTTATCAGACCAGGACTGACATGTCCGTTGAAGAAACATGGCAACACAGCGGTAAGGTCCGCTATGACAACGGTAAGAACTTCAGCGGATCCGGCGAGGAAGGCTGGTACAGGTATACCCTTATGACCCCGAGCATTCTGGATGCCGGTTTGGCGTGGACCTTCGGCCGCGCAGGTCTTTTGAGTCTGGACTACGAACTCGTTTCTTACGGACGTATGGAATTCCAGTCAATCGAAGGAGACAAGGAAGAGTATGCCTTTGACAATGCCCGTTTAGGAGCGTTCAGCGGCGCTGCCCATAATTTCCGTCTCGGTACCGAGTTCAATGTCGGTAATGCGCTCGTCCTCAGGGCTGGCGGCTCGATGAGAACTTCTCCTGAAAAGTACTATCAGGACGCTACCGGAGCTGAGATTACCTATAACGACTACAATGATGATTACTACCTCGGCAGGAAGACTCTTCCCGGTGTAGGTAAACACTATAAAGACTTCGTCTGGGGCGGTTCCCTGGGCCTGGGATTCAATCCTGCGGGTTCGTTCTTCGCAGACTTCGCAGTGAAGGGAACCCTTTATCCGTCAACCGTTTTCCAGCCCTACTCAGATTACTCAACAGTTTATTCTCCCCGCATCAGCCAGCGAAGGCTGCTCTGCGCCGCATTGCTAACCATAGGTTGGAGATTTTAATAAGATAGCATGAAATTTACAGCAAAGGAACTCGCCGAAGTTCTCAAAGGAACTGTAGAAGGCGACCCGCAGTCAGCAGCGACTACATTCGCAAAGATCGAACATGGTAAACCGGGCGAACTCTGTTTTTTCGCGAACCCTAAATACGAACATTACGTCTATACCAGCAAGGCATCTATCCTCTTGGTAAACAAGGATTTCCAGCCTAAGGAGCCCGTCACCCCCACCCTCGTCAGGGTAGAAAACGCCTACAGCGCTCTTGCAGATCTGCTCGAGTATGTCAAGTCGCAGCACAAAACCTTCAGACGCCACCGCGGCCGCTGCCGTATCGCTTGCAGCGCGAAGATAGGGAAGAAGGTCTGGATAGGCGATTTCGTGACTATCGGAAAGAAGACAAAGATCGGGGACTGCACCAAAATCTTTGACAATGTTACTATCGGAGATAATGTCAAGATCGGTGAGAAATGTATCATCTATCCCGGAGCACATATTTTCGCAGATACGGTAATAGGAGACAGAACTATCCTCCACGCCGGTTGCGTCATCGGCGATGACGGCTTCGGCAACGCCCTTCAGCCGGACGGCTCCTGGAAGAAGATCGAACACGTAGGAAACGTAATCATCGGCAGCGATGTCGAGATAGGTTCCAACTCTACTGTAGACAAAGCCCCGATGGAGAGCACCATCATCGAAGACGGCGTCAGGATCGACAACCTTTGCCTTATAGCCCACAACGTAGTGGTCGGAAAGAACACGGCCATGGCGGGCCTCAGCGGTATCGCAGGCTCTGCCCAGATCGGAGAGGGCTGTATCTTGGCAGGCCAGTCGGGAGTGGTAGGACATATCAAGCTCGCTCCCCACACTACCGTGGCGGCTCAGGCCGGCGTTATCGGAAATGTCCGCAAGAGCGGTGAGGTTCTGATCGGTATGCCTGCTATCCCGAGGACTACTTTTATGCGTGCTTATGCAAAGTTTAAGGCAAGTGGTGAGGAATAACGAAAAGTTTTCCTATCTTTGCCGCCACTTTTATGAAACAGCACACACTATCTAAGATATATTCATTCGAGGGAAAGGGTCTGCATACCGGCCTCTATGCCGTCATGCAGGTATGTCCTGCTCCTGTAGACACCGGTATACGGTTTATCAGGACAGACCTTCCCAAGGTCCACGGTCATGAAGCCTATGCGGATGCAGTGGCCGAGAATGTATCGAAGACCGCCCGCAGTACTACTATCAGCGGCGCCGGTGTGACTGTAAGTACCGTAGAACACCTGCTTTCCGCCCTTACCGGCCTCGGCATAGACAATGCGTATGTACGTATCAACAACAGGGAAGTCCCCATTCTTGACGGCAGCGCAAAGCCCTATGTAGACGCTTTTATGAAGGACGGAACAGTAGAGCAGGAAGCTGACAGGAAGTGGATAGAGGTGAGCGAGGTAGTAGAGTATAAAAACCCCAAGACCGGTTCCTGGATAAGGGTTGAGCCCGCCGAGTCGCTTTCTGTCGAATCTACGATTGATTTTAATTCTAAAGTCCTTGGAGTTCAGACGGTTAAATGGGACCCTTCCGTTGATTATGTAAAGGAAATAGCTCCCTGCAGGACCTTCTGCTTCCTCCACGAAGTCTTCGGAATGTTGATGGCCGGTCTGGTCAAGGGCGGTGATCTCGGAAATGCGATCGTAATAGTTGAGAAGCCTATCAGCAAGCTCAGAATGCGCATCATCAGCCGCATTCTCCGCCAGCCCAACCTTTCGGTCACCGAAAGCGGTTATCTCAACCATATCGACCTTCGTTTCCCGGACGAGTGTGGGCGCCACAAAATGCTCGATCTCCTCGGTGACCTCAGGCTCTGCGGAGGTTTCCTGAAGGCTAAGGTTACAGCCTACAAACCCGGCCACAGCATCAACACCAAAGTTGCACAAATGATTAAGTAAGATATTATGAACAACATCCATCCCCTTGCCACCGTCCATCCGGGCGCAAAACTCGGCGACAATGTCGAGATCGGACCTTACGCCTTCGTCGACGACAACGTCGAGATCGGCGACGGTTGCAAGATATATCCCCACGCCACCATCTTCTCTTACGTAAAGATGGGAAAAAACTGCACCGTTTTCCCCGGCGCAGTGGTGGGAGCCATCCCTCAGGACCTGAAATTCGACGGCGAGGTTACTTACGTTGAGATCGGCGACCGCGTCAACATCCGCGAATGCGCTACCATCAACCGTGGAACAAAAGCCAGCGGAAAGGGTGTGACCCGCATCGGAAACGATGTCCTCATCATGTCCTATGTCCATGTCGCCCACGACTGTACGGTCGGTAACCATTGCATCCTCGTAAGCTATGTCGGAATCGCCGGAGAGACAGACGTCGACGATTGGGCTATCCTCGGAGGAAGTACGGTAGTTCACCAGTTCTCCCGCATCGGTAAACACGCGATGGTCGGCGGCGGAAGCAAGGTCAACAAAGACATCCCCCCGTATTCGCTTTGCGGACGCGAGCCCATCTGCTACGCCGGTGTAAACATCGTCGGACTGCGCAGGCGCGGTTTCGAGTCGGACACCATCCGTACGATCAAGGACATCTACGATACTATCTACTATCAGGGCAACAACGTCACCGACGGTCTTGCGAAGGTAGAGGCAGGTTTCCCGGATACTCCGGAGAAGTTCGAGATCATCAACTTCATCCGCAATTCGAAGCGCGGTATCGTCCGCGGAAACGACGTTTCCGAGAAAGGCTCCATCGAATAAGGTATGTTGCTTTCGAGCGCATACTTCCCCCCTACAGAGTACTTTGCCGTCCTGGCAAGGTACTCTGTTCGTATAGACCCCTCCGAAAACTATCAGAAGCAGACTTACCGCAACAGGTGTAGGATACTGACCTCCAACGGGGTAGAGGATCTGCGTGTTCCGATAGTCCACGACGGGCGCCGCAAGATTACCGAGGTACGGGTAGATTATTCTACAGACTGGGTCCGCAGAACGAAGTACGCTATCGAGACCGCCTATTACAGTTCGCCTTTTTTTGAGTATTACCGTGACGAGTTGTTTGAAATATTGGATTCCCGCCCGGAGACGCTCTGGGAACTCAATTCCCGGATTACTGATTTCTTTTGCCGGAAGATAGGCATCTCTATCAAGGACGGCGATCCCGATGGGGAAGACCTCAGGGATGTCATCCATCCCAAGAAGGCTCCTTACCTTAAGACCAGGGAATACTGGCAGGTCTTCCGTGAAAAGTTCGGTTTCGTCGGGAACCTCTCAGTGATGGACCTGCTCTTCAACGAAGGTCCTGAAAGTATTTGTATATTGAAATAATAGTGCTATATTTGCATCCGTGAAAGAGATAGGAGGCCGAAAGGGCCGCCTATCTTTGTTTTTAAGATATGAACAGATCAGAATTCGAAGCGGTGCTGCTCAAGGCAGCTGCAGAAAAAGGATGCAAGGTCGTCGAGCTGCTTTTCGACGACGATGAAAATGTTTTTGAGGTGACTATCGACAAAGAGCAGGGCTCGGTCGATATCGAAGACTGCGAGTACGTACATCGGGCTATCCTCGATGCATTCGACCGCAATATCGAGGACTACTCCCTCACCGTCAGTTCCCTGGGACTCAGCCCGGAAGAGGCGGACAAGCTTTTGGAAACAGTAAAAGAATAACATAAAACAATGGAAAAAGAAAAAGTAGTGACTCTGATTGATGCCTTCAAGGACTTCAAGGAAGAGAAAAGCATCGACCGTCCGGTGATGATGGGCGTGCTCAAGGACGTGTTCCTCACACAGATCGCGAAGACTTATGGCTCCGCAGACAACTTCGACGTCATTATCAACGTTGACAAAGGAACCTGCGAGATCTACCAGAACTTCGATATCGTAGAGACTGTCGAAAACCCGAATACCGAGATGACTCTCGACCAGGTTATCGCAGACAGCGGCGATGACGATTACGAAATCGGCGATCAGTATACGAAGAAACTCAGCCTCGAGAGCTTCGGCCGTCGCGGTATCCTGAATATCCGTCAGAATCTTCAGGGCCGCATCATGGACATCGAGAAGGCCAACGTGTATCGTAAGTACTCCGAGAAGGTCGGTGAGATCTTCACCGGCGAAATCTATCAGACATGGAGCAAGGAAGTTCTCATCCTCGACGAAGACGGAAACGAACTCCACATCCCCAAGTCCGAGCAGATCCCCGGCGAACACTTCAAGAAGAACGATACCGTCCGCGCTATCATCAAGAACGTTGAGATGCGCAACAACACTACTCCTTACATCATCCTGAGCCGTACTTCTCCCGAGTTCCTCGAGAGACTCTTCGAGCAGGAAGTACCCGAGATTGCAGATGGCCTGATCACTGTTAAGAAGGTTGTCCGCGTACCCGGCGAGCGCGCCAAGGTAGCGGTCGAGTCATACGACGACCGTATCGATCCGATCGGAGCATGTATCGGTGTGAAGGGTGGACGTATCATGGGTATCGTCCGTGAGCTCCACAACGAAAACATCGACGTTATCCAGTGGACTCAGAACCCTCAGCTTCTTATCCAGAGGGCCCTCAGCCCCGCGAAGGTATCTTCGATCGATATGGGCGAAAGCTCTTCAGACAAGGTGAAGGTCTTCATGCAGCCGGACGAAGTCCGCAAGGGTATCGGCCGCGGTGGTTGCAACATCGCCCTCGCCGGTATGCTGGTAGACCGTGAGATCGAGGTCTGGCGTGAGGTTGCGAAGGGAGAGCAGGACGAGGAAGATGTCGCCCTCGACGAATTCGCAAACGAAATCGATCAGTGGGTCATCGACAAACTCAAGTCTATCGGCTGCGATACCGCCAAGGACGTTCTCGCTATCAGTCCTGAAGACGTAGCGAAGCGCGCGGATCTCGAAGACGAGACTGTTGAGGAGGTTATGAGAATCCTCAAGGCCGAGTTTGAAGACTAAGTTTCATTTTTAGGGGTTAAATATGGCAGAAATTAGACTCAACAAAATTATGAGGCAGTTCAATGTCGGCCTCAGCGATCTGGTGGATTTCCTCCAGAAGCAGGGCGTAGTCATTGAAGAAAATCCAAATGCAAAAGTCTCCGAGGATCTGATGCCCTCGATAGCGAAAGCTTTCGGCAAGGACCTCGAAGCAAAGAAGGCCGCGGAACAGGTCGACATTAAGATATCCGAAATACTTGAGCGCAGCGGCAAGAAATCGAAGGCCGAGGCGGAAGAAGAGGAGATTGAACAGGTCGTCTCTATCAAGAGCAATACCTTCATCAATGAGAAGAAGGCGGCTCCCAAGCCCGCGCCCGTAGTCGAGCCCGAACCGGAGCCCGAGCCGGAACCGGAACCCGTCGCAGAGCCCGAACCGGAGCCTGTAGTCGAGCCCGAACCCGAACCGGTCTCAGAGCCCGAACCCGCAGTGGAGCCCGAGCCGGAGCCGGAACCAGAACCGGAACCTGCCGCCCAGCCCGAACCCGAGCCGGAAGCAGAGCCGGAGCCGGTCGTGGAGTCGAAGCCTGAGGCTGCGCCAGTAGAAGCTGCTACAACCCCGGCAGCTGCAGGCGCGTCCCTCAAGGTAGTCGGCAAGATCGACCTCAGCCAGTTCGACAAGAAGCCCGCCAAAAAGCGCGAGCGTATCAATAAGCAGAAGGTCGATATCGCCAAGGCAGGCCAGAACGCTACCAATAACCGTGCAAACGATCGTAAACCCGACTCGAATCAGGGCGGCGGACGCTCCAAGCGCGACCGTGGCGAGCGTTTCAAACCCGCGATGACTGAGGCCGAGCAGGAGAAGATGCAGCTCGAGATCCAGAAGCAGGTCAAAGAGACCTACGCCAGGATGAACGAGGGAAAGAAGAATAACTTCGGAGCAAAATATCGTAAGGAGAAGAGAGAGTCTGCGGCAGCGAAGGCCCAGGAAGAGTTCGAGGCTCAGGCCGCGGAGAACAAGACCCTGAAGGTTACCGAATTCGTTACCGTAAACGATCTCGCTACCCTTATGAACAATACTCCCGTCGTCAAGGTTATCGGCGCATGTATGAGCCTGGGTCTGATGGTTTCCATCAACCAGAGGCTTGACGCGGAGACCCTCGTCCTCGTAGCAGAAGAGTTCGGTTACAAGATCGAGTTCGTCACCGCCGAGATTTCCGAGGAAATCGAGAGCGAGCAGGAAGCCGACCGTGAGGAAGATCTCGTGACCCGTCCCCCGATCATTACGGTCATGGGCCATGTCGACCATGGTAAGACCTCCCTCCTCGACTACATCCGCAAGTCGAACGTGATCGCCGGCGAGGCTGGCGGTATCACCCAGCACATCGGTGCATACAACGTCACCCTCGAAGACGGCCGCAGGATTACCTTCCTCGACACTCCGGGCCACGAAGCCTTTACGGCCATGCGTGCCCGAGGCGCCCAGATGACCGACCTTGCGATCATCATCATCGCGGCAGACGACGCCGTCATGCCTCAGACAGTCGAAGCTATCAACCATGCCCAGGCTGCAGGAGTCCCGATGGTCTTCGCCATCAATAAGATCGATAAGCCCGGTGCTAATTCGGATACAATCCGCCGTCAGCTCTCCGAGATGAACATCCTTGTCGAGGACTGGGGCGGTAAGTACCAGTGTCAGGAAATCAGCGCGAAGAGCGGTATCGGAGTAGAGGCCCTTCTTGAGAAGGTTCTCCTCGAGACCGACCTGCTCGAGCTCAAGGCTAACCCGAAGCGTCTCGCCCAGGGTGCCGTTATCGAGTCTTCGCTGGACAAGGGCCGCGGATATCTCGCCACCGTTCTGGTCCAGAATGGAACCCTCCACACCGGAGACTGCATCCTCTGCGGAAGCTACTTCGGAAGGGTAAGGAGTATGTTCAACGAGCGCGGACAGAAGGTTCAGGAGGCCGGTCCTTCGACCCCTGTGTCTGTCCTCGGTCTGAACGGAGCTCCTGCCGCAGGTGAGAAGTTCATCGTAATGACAGACGAGAAGGAAGCGAAGAGCATCGCCAATAAGCGCGAGCAGCTTATCCGCATCCAGGGTATCAAGACCCAGAAACATATGACCCTCGAAGAGATCGGCCGCCGTATTGCGATCGGTAACTTCAAGGAACTCAATATCATCGTCAAGGGTGATGTGGACGGATCCGTCGAGGCTCTCTCCGACAGTATGATCAAGCTCTCTACCGAAGAGGTAAAGGTGAACGTGATCCACAAAGCAGTCGGTGGAATCTCCGAGTCCGACGTCCTTCTCGCCCAGGCTTCAGACGCTGTTATCGTAGGTTTCCAGGTACGTCCTACTCCCGAGGCTAGAAAAGCAGCTGAGACCGAAGGAATCGAAATCCGTCTGTACTCGATTATCTACGACTGCATCAACGAACTCAAGGATGCTATCGAGGGTATGCTCGAGCCGGAGAAGAAAGAGGAAGTCACCGCCACCGCCGAGGTCAAGCAGACCTTCAGAATCAGCAAGATCGGTACTATCGCAGGATGTATCATCCGCGACGGCAAGATGGTCCAGAAAGCGAAGGTGCGCCTCATCCGTGACGGTATCGTGGTCTACACGGGCGAACTCTCATCGCTCCAGATCGGCAAGGATGCCGTCAAGGAAGTCGCAGCCGGTAAGGAATGCGGAATGGGTATCGCCGGTTACAACGATATCAAGGAAGGCGACATCATCGAAGCCTACCAGATTATCGAAATCAAGCGAACGCTGTAAACTATTCTGTTAGTTTGCGATACTTGAAGCGCCTTGGTTCAACAGAGCCGAGGCGCTGCTTTTTATTCTCCTCGTACTCGGAGAAACTGCCTTCGAAGAAGTAGACTTGAGAGTCGCCTTCAAAAGCGAGGATGTGGGTGGCGATACGGTCGAGGAACCAGCGGTCGTGGCTGACGACTACGGCGCAGCCCGCGAAGTTCTCAAGACCCTCCTCGAGAGCGCGTATCGTGTTGACATCCACATCGTTGGTAGGCTCGTCGAGCAGCAGGACGTTGCCCTCATCCTTGAGGGTCAGCGCAAGATGGAGCCTGTTGCGCTCGCCGCCCGAAAGGACTCCGCACTTCTTTTCCTGGTCCGCGCCGCTGAAATTGAAGCGGCTGACCCACGAGCGGGCGTTGATATCCTTTCCGCCCATCCGGACCCACTCATTGCCGTCTGCTACCGTCTCGAAAACGGTCTTGTCCGGATCGATGCTCTTATGCTGCTGGTCTACGTAGGCAATCTTTACAGTGTCGCCGATCTCGATCGATCCGCTGTCCGGCTTCTCAAGGCCCATGATCAGGCGGAAGAGGGTTGTCTTTCCCGCACCGTTCGGGCCGATGATGCCGACGATACCTGCGGGAGGCAGGACGAAGTTCAGATGTTCGAAGAGCAGTTTATCGCCATAGGCCTTCGAGACGTCGTGGAACTCGATGACTTTGTTGCCGAGATGCGGGCCGTTGGGGATGTAGATCTCCAGGTTCGCCTCTTTCTCTTTCACGTCGGCCGAGGCCATCTTCTCGTAGGCTCCAAGACGGGCCTTCTGCTTCGCCTGACGGGCCTTCGGGGCCATCCTGACCCATTCGAGCTCGCGCTCGAGAGTCTTGCGGCGCTTGCTCTCAGTCTTCTCTTCCTGCGCGAGGCGCTTGGTTTTCTGGTCAAGCCAGCTGGAGTAGTTTCCCTTCCAGGGAATTCCTTCTCCACGGTCGAGTTCTAGGATCCATCCCGCGACATTGTCCAGGAAATAGCGGTCGTGGGTCACGGCGATGACCGTTCCCTTATACTGCTGGAGATGGGCCTCAAGCCACTGAATCGACTCGGCGTCGAGGTGGTTGGTAGGCTCGTCGAGAAGCAGTACGTCCGGCTCCTGGAGCAGCAGACGACACAGAGCAACGCGGCGGCGTTCGCCTCCGGAGAGCTCGCTAATCTTCTGATTTTGAGGCGGGCATTGCAGGGCGTCCATCGCCCTTTCGAGCTTGGAATCGATCTCCCAGCCGTCGCAATGGTCAATTTTCTCGGTGAGTTCGCCTTGTCTTTCGATAAGGCGCGCCATCTGCTCGTCGTCCATCGGCTCCATAAACTTCATCGATATCTCGTTGTATTCATTAAGAAGATTCATCGTTTCCTGAACTCCTTCCTGAATAACTTCGAGTACCGTCTTGTCCGGATCCATCTGAGGCTCCTGCTCGAGATAGCCTACGCTGTATCCGGGAGCCCATACAACCTCGCCGCGGGTCGGTTTTTCGACTCCGGCGATGATCTTCAGGACGGTAGACTTACCTGCACCGTTCAGACCTATGATGCCGATCTTGGCGCCATAGAAGAAGCCCAGGTAGATATCCTTGAGGATGGTTTTATTATTATGGGGCAAGATCTTGCTTACCCCGTTCATCGAGAATATTACTTTTTCGTCTGCCATAGTGGTTATTCGCTTTCAACAAATTTATAAAAATATCTTTATCTTTGCAGCTGGAATTGAGATATGGTGTAATGGTAGCACTCAAGTTTTTGGCACTTGCAGTAGAAGTTCGAATCTTCTTATCTCAACAAAAAGTCAGGCTAGTTAAGCCTGACTTTTTCTTTTTCTATTCGAGTATGTGTCGGTCTGAGAATGGCAATTGGGGCATAGTAATATGAGATTTGTGCGCGTGTGATTCTTGTGATTGCCGTCAATGTGGTGTATTTGGAAAACCAATTCTTGTCCACGCCATATCTTTACCCCGCATTGCTCGCAATGTGCATTTCCTTTCAAGAATCTTTCTATGTATACCTTCTTTAGATTATCTACTTTGATACGTGATCCATAGGAAAAAATTTCTTCATTTGTGCGATTGCACAATCTATGGTAATTATGCTTCCCATTGTGTGTCTTCGCGTACTTATATGAAAAATGGCAGGTGTCAATATTATACTGTTTGACTTTGTTTTGAAGAGTCCGATAATTGCCCCCTACCTTAGGTATTCCTAGTTTATCAAGGCAATCAAACCAGCAGTTTGACCGCTTTACAGCATCCTCGACTCTGTCTTTACTCCAATCGTATATTCTCATAGTTTTACATTAGTTGATTATTTCAAATATACGAAAGAATCCCTATCTATTCTTATGGATTATCCAAGTGGTTTGGAAAGAAGTTGTATTGGAAGTCATAACTTCGATTCAACGGTGTAGATTGTGGATATATATTGCGC
>ONOI01000002.1 GCA_900319375.1 uncultured Bacteroidales bacterium
TATACTTCGATTTACTATACTTTCGCTAAAGTGGCTATAATCAAATACTTATAAAACTATTTTTGAATATTATTGTTCTTGAAAATGGAGTCCTATGCTCCACAAAAGTCGCTGAATTCAGCGACTTTTTCTTTTTGTCCACACTACCGAATTAGTTGGATAAGAGCCTTACACCCCTCCTCGGGGAATTTGTCGTGGTTGATCAGGCTGAACATGAATGGCACCCTCACAGCATAATAAGCCAGTATCTTATGTGTGTACTCGTCAAGTGCCGCCGAATCATTCGTGCCAAGGTAAACCGGAAGGAAAGTGTCCCAGAACCTGACCAAGGTCTCCTGGGTAAGATGCAGAAGGAAATCGGCCCGACTGTCTCCAAGGTTGTGGGTCATAGTCCAAAACCAGCCAAGGTCCCACTCGGGAGCGCCATAGCCGAACTGACCGATGTCAATCCACAGCGTACGATTTCCGTCCGTTATGATATTGCCGATATGGAAGTCTCCATGGACACAAGTTTCAGATTCCTGGATCTTTTCGAGGAAAGCCAGGGCACGCTCCCTGTATTCCGGTGTCACGGTGCCACTGCTTAGATAGAACGAGCGCAGCAGTTCCCTGATGGAGGTCAGTCTTGTCGTATCCGCCTTGGTCGAATGGAGAGCGCGGGCGGCTTTGGCAAATGCTTCTGCAATCTTCTGCATCTTCTCCGGCTCCTGGGACAGGATACGTGCAAACGAGCGTTTTCCAGTGATGAACTCGTATTCAGCCCCAAGGCGCTCGCCGTCCGTGACAAGCCTATATGGCTTAGGGGTAGGAATGCCAAGATCATAAACAGTCTGCGCCACCTTGAACTCTTCAATGGCAGCATCGGCATCGAATCCGTTATTATAGAGTTTCGCGAGGGAATTGCGGCTGTTGTGCTTATAGGTAATGGCAGTACCGCCTTCGCCGGAGAGTGTGTATTCGTTAAGGTTGATTGTTTCGCAGTCTTGCATAGTGAAGTCTCTTAGATCCCTGCGCCGTCGGTGAATGATTCCTGGGCGCGGCCCTGGACGATGGTTGAATGTGGAGGGACGGAGTGGGTGAGCCAGACGTTGCCGCCGATAACCGACCCCTCGCCTATCGTGACGCGGCCGAGAATGGAAGTGTTTGAATAAACGGTCACTCCGTCTTCCAGAATGGGGTGGCGCGGAACATTGAGCGGGCGGCCGTCGGGGCCGTAGCGGAAGCTCTTCGCCCCCAGCGTAACTCCTTGATACAGAGTCACATTCTTCCCTATTATTGAAGTCTCGCCGATCACGACTCCGGTCCCATGGTCGATCGCGAAGCCCTCGCCGATGACGGCGCCCGGGTGGATGTCGATGCCCGTGACGTTATGGGCATATTCGGTCAGCATGCGCGGGATGATCGGTACTCCGAGGGTCAGCAGTTCGTGGGCAGTGCGGTAATAGAGCATCGCGGTCACGGCCGGGTAGCAGTAGATGATTTCCTGCTCGCTCTTGACTGCAGGGTCGTTTTTAGCGAGCGCCTTAACGTCCGTGTCCAGCAGGCGCTTGATTTCGGGGATGCGGACGATAAAGGCTTCCGCGGTCGGGGCATCGGTCGCCGAACGGAGGCTGTCGTACACCCCGCGCAGCGCATTTTCCTCGCGGACGTCGCTATACAGCGGGAAAACGACGTCCTTCATGCTCGCCATCATCGACTTGAGATGGCCGATAGTGCTGTTAAGGGAGAGGCTCATCGCTGGATCGGGTAGTTTTCGGAATCATAAAGGACGGTCGAGAGATAGCGTTCGCCCGTGTCCGGGAGCAGGGCCACGATCGTCTTTCCTTCGTTTTCGGGCTGGCGGCTGAGGCTGAGGGCAGCGGCGAAGGCGGCGCCGGAGGAGATTCCGACGAGCAAGCCTTCCTTAGCGGCCAGGCTGCGGGAGGCGGCAATCGCGTCATCATCGGAAATCGGGAGGACGCGATCCACAACCGCAGCGTCGTAGGTCTGCGGGACAAAGCCAGCGCCTATGCCCTGGATCTTATGTTTCCCGGCAACACCGGTCGACAGAACGGCCGAACTTTCCGGCTCCACGGCGACCACCTGAACATCGGGCTTGTGCTTCTTCAGAGCCTTGCCCGTACCGCTGACGGTCCCGCCGGTCCCAACTCCCGCGACAAAAATGTCCACGGCCCCGGCCGTATCGGCCCAAATCTCTTCGCCCGTCGTGCGCTCGTGGGCCGCCGGGTTCGCGGGATTGACAAACTGCCCTAGGATCACCGCCCCGGGGGTGCTCTCCCTTAGCGCCTCGGCCTTCGCGATCGCGCCTTTCATCCCCTCGGCGCCCGGAGTGAGCACCAAGCTCGCGCCTAGGGCCTTTAGCAGGCTGCGGCGCTCCTGGCTCATCGTCTCCGGCATCGTCAGGACTACCTTATATCCCTTGGCCGTCCCGACCCATGCCAGACCGACTCCCGTGTTGCCGCTCGTGGGCTCGATAATAGTCGCGCCGGGCTTCAGGGTTCCCTTCTTCTCGGCATCCTCTATCATCGCGAGGGCGATACGGTCCTTTACCGAACCTCCTGGGTTGAAAAATTCGAGTTTTAAAAGAATAACCGCCTTCTGGCCTTCAAATCCGCGGACTTTCAGAAGCGGGGTTCGGCCTATAAGTTGAGTGAGTGATGTGTATACCATACTGTTAATTAACCTTCTTGAAAACAAATATACCATATTAATGGTTATTTAGAAAAAAGTATTACTTTTGCAGTCCCAATGGGGTATTAGCTCAGTTGGTAGAGCGTTAGGTTCGCAATCTAAAGGTCACGAGTTCGATCCTCGTATGCTCCACAAAAAAGGCTCGGCATGCGCCGGGCCTTTTTTTGTGGAGCCTTTGGCTATTATCCCCCTGCGCCCCCAAGGGACTGTGGGGCGTACCCCCCAGACCCCCTGCCCTTACTATAGATTTGCTGTTTATCGCTTATTTTTTGTATTTTCGTCGTTGTTATGAAAGTACTGGCATTAATAGATCCGCAAAACGATTTCGTGGACGGATCGATGGGGGTTGGAAAAGAGAAGTGGGCCCCGGCCTACGACTTTATTCTCGACCTTATCAACAAAGGAGAATACGACAGGGTGATTATGACTAAAGACTGGCACCCTATCCATCACTGTTCATTCACCCCTCAGGGCGGGCCGTGGCCGGAACACTGTGTAGAAAACACCCCCGGCGCCGAGGCTTTCGACAAGCTCGAGATCGTGGCAGACAGAATCATCCTGAAGGGCAAGGATCCTGACAAGGAGGAGTATGGAGTCGACCTGCTGGAAGGCGAGGCCAATGACGAAGTAGATATCGATGTAGTAGGCCTCTGCTACGACTACTGCGTAGCCTGCTGCGCGAAAATGACCTCCGAAGCCCATCCTAAAGCAAAGGTAACGGTCTACGCCAAGGGCTGCGTCGCAATCGACCCCGCCGCCAAGCCTGATTTTGGTCTGGCAACCGTCAAGTGAGACATTTTTAGTATATTCGCACCGTTTTTTAATAAATCATTACAATTATGCTCGCAAAAATTATTGCTATCCTTGGCTGGATCGTAGCCATCTGGTGTATTATCGACATCCTTAAGAAGAAGTGTGACCTCGTCAAGAAGATCCTTCTCATCGTCCTCGTTCTTGCTCTGAACTGGATCGGTGTCGCTCTCTACTACTTCTGGCTCAGGAAGGCCGTCAACTAATACGGCTACAATCCTGGCTTGAGGAAAACTTCACTCATATTATTATCTCTACTACTTCCAGCCTTGGCTTTCGCACAGATGTCAAGGCTGGATAGCTTGTCGATGGTCTCTGTCGACACCCTTGACGCCGCTGTCATCAGGGACGAAAAGACCATCAGACAGATAGTTACCCAGACCAGCCTTCAGAGAATAGACGGATCTCAAATCGGCCGCAACTTCGCTGTTCTGGGAACCCCGGACCTGATCAAGACCCTGCAGATGATGCCCGGTGTCTCGGGCGGCGCGGAACTCTCTTCCGGCCTGTATGTTCGCGGTGGCGACGGATCGGACAACCTGTTCCTGCTGGACCAGGTCCCCATGTACCAGATCAGCCACTTCGTCGGCATGTTCTCGTCGTTCAATACAGACGTTATCGACTATGCCGACTTCTATAAGGGCGGTTTCCCGGCGCGCTTCGGCGGCCGCCTTTCGTCCGTGGTCGATGTGGGCGTAAAAGACGGTGATTTCAATAAATGGCACGGCACCGTCTCCCTGGGCCTTGTAGACGGACACGTTCAGATCGAGGGCCCGATTATCCCCGGAAAGACCTCCATCAACTTCGGAGCCCGAAGAACCTGGACAGATATAGTCAAGAGCATCGCCATGCTCTTTATCAAGAACCCTAACACCGAAGAGATGGCGGGAAAGACCCACTACGACTTCGGCGACTTCAACCTTAAACTTGTCCACAAATTCTCTCCTGTCAGCAAGCTTTCCTGGTCCAGTTACTACGGTCAGGACCTCCTGAAAGCCGGACTGGTTGTAAACCAGAGGGAAGACAACTCCTCGACAAGAGCAGATCTCGACTTCAACCTTAAATGGGGCAACATCCTCAGCACACTCACCTGGGACCGTCAGTGGTCCGAGACCTTCGATATGGAGGCCTCGCTCTTCTACACCAATTACACGTCCCGTATGGAGGCTGTTGTCGACGCCTCGATGGTCGAGGTCGACGAGGATGGCAATAGGACCAATATGGGCCTCAACCTCTTCGAGAACAACCTTTCGCGAGTGTACGACATCGGAGCGAAGGTCAATTTCTTCAGCAAGCGCTGGGAGGGACACCACATCCGCTTCGGCGGGAGCGGCCTTGTCCACACCTATGACCCCTCGCGCGATTCCGGAATCAAGGTGAAAATGAACGGGATGCCGGTTACCGACATGACCCCCGACAAACAGAGCAAACACTACCTCGGAGGCGAGATGGCCGCGTATGCCGAAGACGAAATTACGCTCGGGCGAAGGTGGCGCCTGAACCTTGGCCTGCGGGACGCCCTTTACCTCGTAGACGGCAAGGCCTACAACCGGATAGAGCCCCGCGCCGCAGTTAAATTCATGGCCACGGACTACCTCGACTTCAAGGGCTCTTTCTCGACCATGAACCAGTTTGCCCACCAGGTCTCGGCAGTCTACATCGACCTGCCCACCAACCTCTGGATGCCCTCCACGGCCAAGGTCAAGCCGATGAACTCGAACCAGTACGTCCTCGGCGGAACGCTCAAGCTGCCCGTCGGAGTAAGCGTTGATATCGAGGCATTCTACAAGTCTATGACTCACCTCTACGAATATACCGGCACCAACGCCATCCTGCCCCAGATCGACCGCTGGGAGGAAGTATTCGAAGAGGGTATCGGCCGTGCCTACGGAACCGAACTGAGTATCGAATACGAGTCGAAAAAGTTCCAGGCGGCAGCATACTATACTTTAGCCAAGAGCGAACGTCTGTTCCGTACATTCTCCCCTTCCTGGTATCCCGACCGTTTCGACAACAGACATAAGGTGACACTTACCGCCTCATACCATTTCAACAAACATTTCGAGCTATACGGGGCGTGGCTCTACCACAGCGGCAACCGCTTCACCGGGAAGACCGGAGTCATCTGGAACGGTGAAAACGAACTGGGATACGAACTTTACGGCTCTCCGAACAACTTCGAGCTGCCGGCCTACCACAGGATGGACGTGGGCCTCAACTTCCACAAAAAGACGCGCCACGGTTTCGATTCCACTACCACGATCAGCCTCTACAACGCCTATAACCACGTCAACCCGATGTTCGGCTTTACCGAGCAGCACGAGGGCCGCATGGTCGGCGTTGCCTACGGCATCATCCCTATCATTCCTACCATCAGTTTCTGTTTAAAGTTCTGACGCCCTATGAAAAATAAGATATCGCTAATACTTCTTCTGGCGCTGGGGCTCTGCTCCTGCGAGGAGCGCTTCGAACTGAACGACGTGGGCGGAGAACCCAGAATGTATGTCGAATGCTATGCCGGACTCGCAGACACAACGATAGTCCAGCTCTACAAAGCTATGCCCGTTAACGCCAAGGCCTCAGACGGAAGGGATTTTACTCTGAAGCGCCTCGATTTCAAGATTAACGGAACGCCTGTCAGTCTGAAATCTTTAAGCGACTCTCTGTCTTGGTTCTATACAGACAGCCCTGTCAGCGCTGGCTCTGAACTCAGCCTTGAAGTAGAAACGGAAGAGACGGCACCGATAAGCGCAACTGCTACCGTGCCGACCAAGCCCGCATTCACTACTACCGCCGAGATGATTGGAGGACCGGTAATGCCTTATATTCAGTTTACGGTCAACTTCCAGGGCGAGGTCGCTCCAACTGACCGCTATGGAATCGGAATAAAACAGTACATCAAGACCCACCGCGACGACGGCTCCGAAGATATCGAATATGATATGTCCGCCGCGCCTACTATGATCAACGGAGATATTGCGGCAGAGCATAGCCTTACTGTGATGGGATATCCCGAGTCATTCCATTTCGGGATGTTCAGCGGAGAAGACCTCGGAAACGGCAAGACAATCAACGCAATAATGATGTACGACCCCCGCGACTACACCTGGGAGGAAACCAAATACGACGATGAGGGTAACGAAATCGGAACCGTAACGGTAACACTTTCACTAAAACTTCAGATACAGATACTGAGGTTCTCTGATGAGAGCTACGGTTATCTCTATTCTCTTTACAACCGCCAGGACAATCTCCTCGCCATGCTGGGCTTCTGCCCTCCCACCGTTGCCTACACCAACATAGCCGGCGGGTACGGCGTACTCGGCGGGCTCTCACTCGCAGAAAGCGAAATAATAGATATCGCGGATCTTCTTTAGGCCGAGTGCGCGGCCGATTGAATTACCTCTCCAAGAGTAGGATGTGCGTGGATAACCGACTGAAGGTCGGCTAAAGTCGCGCGCTTGGAGAGCAGCGCGGCGATTTCCTGCACGATATCAGCTGCATGGGGCCCGAAAAGATGGCAGCCCAGCAGGCGGCCGTCCTGCTCTGCGACGAGCAGCTTGCAGAAGCCGTCTGCATCGTCCATGGACACGGCCTTGCCGTTGGCGCGGAACATCGACTTCAGGCAGCGGACCGGAATTCCGGCAGCCTCAGCCTCTTCCTCCGTCATGCCGACCGTAGCCGCCTCGGGCATCGTGAACACGGCCGCGGGGATGATGCCGAAATCGATCGAATCCGCCTGGCCGCAGATGTGATTGAGAGCCCGAAGACCCTGGAACGTAGCGGCATGGGCCAGCATCATCTGGCCGAGGACATCGCCTATCGCGTAAACGCCAGAGACGTTCGTCTGCATATTCTGATCGACCGTGATGCCCCTGCGGGTGAATTCGATCCCGATGTCGGAGAGATTCAGCGAGTCCAGGTTCGCCCTGCGGCCTACTGCCATCAGGACCACGTCCGCCTCTACTGCCGCCTCGCCCGTCTTCGCAAGATACGAAACCGAAAGACCGCCGCCGACCTGAGAGACGCCGGTCACCTGCGCGGCAGTTTCGATTTTGATACCCCGCTTGCCGAGCGCGAGCTTCAGCCTCTTCGCGAGGTCGACGTCGAACCTCGGCAGGATAGTGGGCGCGTATTCCAGAACTGAAACTTCGCTGCCGAAGCTCTTGAATATTGATGCGAACTCAAGGCCGATTACGCCGCCGCCGATTACGGCCAGGCGCCTGGGGACCTCCGGAAGATTCAGAATCTCGCGGGAGGTGACAACGCCCGGGAGGTTGGCGCCCGGAATCGGGAGCGATGCAGACACTGAGCCCACAGCGATTATAATCTTGTCGCCGGCGATTTCCTCGCCGTTAACGATGACCGTGCGCGAGTCTTTTAGTGAAGCGTGGCCTTCGACCAGGGTGATAAGTTTGTTTTTCATCAGCTGGGCGATTCCGGCCTGGAGCTGCCCTACTACCGCCTCCTTGCGCTCGAGAACTTTTGAGTAGTCGAACGCAGGAGCGACAGTTATTCCGAGAGCCTCCGCCCTACGCATTTCTTCGATAAGGCCTGCATAGTGGCAGAAGGTTTTAGTAGGGATGCAGCCTTCGTTGAGGCAGGTTCCGCCGAGGGGACCGTCGCTGATAAGAGTAACTTCTATTCCCCTTTTTGCCGCTTCAACTGCGGTTTCGTATCCGCCAGGACCGGCGCCAATGATTATAATTCGCATTTCAGGATAGGATTGCGTGCTGCTGTTGTTTCGTCGGGACGGGTGATCGGGGCCTTATGAGGCGCGTTGTGGAGGATATCAGGATCCGCCGCGGCCTCGCGGGCAATTTCGTGCATTACATCGATAAATGCGTCCAACGTCTCCTTCGACTCGGTCTCGGTTGGCTCTATCATAAGGGCCTGGTGGAAGAGCAGAGGGAAGTAGATAGTCGGGGCGTGGAAACCGAAATCGAGCAGGCGCTTCGCTACATCGAGCGTCGTAGCGCCGGGCTTACCTGTCGAAGAGCCGTCGTCGATAAGACCGTCGAAGACGAATTCATGTTTACAGACGGTAGGGATAGGGAGCTTATAGGCGTCCTTCAGGCTTTCCTTGATATAGTTGGCGCTGAGGGTCGCGAGTTTGCCGGCCATCTTGACGTTCTGCTTTCCTAGCATAAGGATGTAGGCATACGCGCGCAGAATCACTCCGAAATTGCCCATAAAGGCAGAGACGCGACCGGCCGATGTCTTCGAAGAGCCCACTACCGTGAACTTGCCGTTCTCCAGCTTTTCCACCCTCGGGACGGGCAGGCAATCCGCGAGCTTTTCGCAGACGCCGACGGGACCGGACCCGGGGCCGCCTCCGCCGTGGGGCGTCGAGAAGGTTTTATGGAGATTGAGGTGCATCACGTCGAAGCCCATGTCGCCGGGACGGACCATTCCGAGCAGCGGGTTCATGTTCGCGCCGTCGTAATAGAGCAGGCCGCCGCATTCATGGACCAGCGCCGCGATCTCCTTGATGTCCTTTTCAAAAAGACCGAGGGTGTTCGGGTTGGTCATCATGATGCCGGCGATGTCCGGGCCAAGGAGCGGCCTGAGGGACTCGACGTCGACCAGGCCGTTCGCGCCGGACTTGACCTCGACTATCTCGAGGCCGCAGACCGCCGCCGAGGCGGGGTTGGTTCCGTGGGCGCTGTCCGGGACGATTACCTTCGTACGGGCGGTATCCCCGCGAAGGAGGTGATAATTGCGGATTATCATCAGGCCGGTGAGCTCGCCGTGGGCACCGGCGCAGGGATTGAGCGTGAAGCGCTTCATTCCCGTAATGGCGGCGAGTGCTTTCTGCATCTCGTAGTAAACTTCGAGAGCGCCCTGGATTGTAGACTCATCCTGGAGGGGATGAAGGCCCTGGAAGGCGGGCATCGCGGCTATCTCTTCGTTGATTTTCGGATTGTACTTCATAGTACAGCTGCCCAGCGGGTAGAAGCCGGTATCAACTCCGAAATTCATCTGGGAGAGATTGGTATAATGTCTGACGAGATCCGGTTCGCTTACTTCCGGAAGAACCGGGGACTCTGAGCGCAGCAGCCCGGCAGGGATCTCGGACAGGCTGGCCTTAAAGCCGTTGTTGGGAAGGGTATAGGCAGTGCGCCCAGGCTTCGAAAGTTCGAAAACAAGTTTATCGTAGTATTTCATGGATGAGCGTGTCTATATCTTCTTTACTTCTCTTTTCGGTCACGCAGAAGCTTGCGTAACCTTCTTCTGTCTTAAGCGCGGCAAAGAAGCCGGCCTGATAGAGTTTCTTCTGAAGGGCGTCGAGATCGACGAGCGGCCTGAGGACAAATTCCTTGAGGAAGGGTTTGTCCGGGAAGACGGGCTCGAACTTTCCGGTCTTGAGCAGTTCTTCATAAAGGTAATGGGCTCCCGCATACGATTTCTCGTTTACCTCGCGCATTCCCTGAGGGCCCATCAGCGACAGGTAGACCGTCACATAAAGGGCCATCAGCGACTCGTTGGAGCAGATGTTGGAGGTAGCTTTTTCGCGGCGGATGTGTTGCTCGCGCGCCTGGAGAGTCAGCACGAACGCGCGCCTACCCTCGGAATCGACCGTCTGGCCGACGATGCGGCCCGGGAGCTTACGCATATAGTCCTTCTTGCAGGCCATGAAGCCCACGGACGGGCCGCCGAGCATCATCGGAATTCCGAGACTCTGGCCGTCGCCCACAGCGATGTCCGCACCCCACTCGGCCGGCGACTTGACGACCGCCAGTGCCGAAGGGTCGCAGTACTCGGCGAGGACCGCGCCCGCTTCGTGGAGTGCTTCGGCGAAGCCTGTCAGATCCTCAATGATGCCATAGCGGTTGATCGAAGGAATGATCGCGCCGGCTACATCGCCTCCGGCCAACAGGGCTTTAAGCGAAGAGAGCGAAGTCTGGCCGCCCTCGAGCGCAATCTCCTCTATTGTAGTCCCATAGTACTTGGCATAGGTCCTGATGACCTCGAGTACGTTCGGGAGAAGGCCCTTCGATACGAGAACGGTGTTCTTTTTCTTCGCGCAGGCAACCGCCATCCTCATCGCCTCGGCGGCGGCGGTAGGGCCGTCGTACATGGAGGCGTTGCTGACATCGAGTCCGGTGAGGTTGCAGATCATAGTCTGGTACTCGAAGATGTAGCGGAGAGTGCCCTGCGAAATCTCGCACTGATAAGGGGTATATGCGGTAAGGAACTCCGAACGGGAAAGAAGGTTCGGAATTACAGCCGGGCTGTAGTGATCGTAAGAGCCTTGGCCCACGAAAACCTTGAGCTTCGGGTTAAGAGCTGCGAGTTTTTCGAACCAGTCGCGGACTTCCTGCTCAGACTTTGCGTCCGGCAGGTCGTACTCGCCTTTGAAAAGGAAATCGGCAGGCACGTCGGAGTAGAGGTCCTCAAGAGAGGAAACCCCTATCCGCTCGAGCATCTGCCGAATATCCTCCGCGGTGTGCGGAAAATAAGGGAAATTGCTCATACGGTTACTTTGCTACTTCTTCGTATGCTTTTGCGTCCATCAGGTCTTCGAGCTCGCTTTCGTCGCTCATTTCGACCTTGATAATCCAGTTCTCGAAAGCGTCTTCGTTGATGAGCTCGGGGGCGTCTTCGAGGGCGGTGTTGACCTCGACTACCTTTCCGGAAACGGGAGCATAAAGTTCGCTGGATGCTTTTACACTCTCGAGAGCGCCGAAATCCTCACCCTTTTCAATCTCGTCTCCTTCATCGGGGAGGTCGACATAAGTAATGTCTCCCATCTCCGCCTGAGCGAAATCAGAAACGCCGATGACGGCAATGTTACCTTCAACTTTTACCCATTCGTGGGACTCGCTGTAGAGCAGACCTTTGGCAATCTTTGACATAATACTGTATTATTTTTTATAGTTTGTCTGATAGAAACGTTTTTTGACGACCTCTCCGGGGAAGACTTTCTTACGGATGCGGACGCAGAGCTTAGTTCCGAGAGCGCTGTAGGCTTTGTCGACCAGGGCGAAGCAGATGCTCCTGTCGAGCGAAATGCTGTGGTAGCCCGTTGTCACAACTCCGACCTCGGTTCCGTCTTCGAGCTCTACCGGATAGCCGGCGCGAGGGATGGCGCGATCGAAAATTTCGAGACCAACGATTTTCTTCGCCGTTCCCTCTGCTTTCTGCTTCTCGATTGCTTCCTTTCCGATGAACTCTTCCTTGTCGAGCTTGCAGAACATAGAGAGCCCTGCTACGACAGGAGAAATTTCGGGCGAAAGTTCGTCGCCATAGAGCGGAAGTCCCGCCTCAAAGCGAAGGGTGTCGCGGCAGCCAAGTCCGCAAGGGGCGACTCCGGCCTGGATGAGTTTGTCCCAGATTTCCTGAGTTCCTTTTATGTCGGTATAGAGTTCGAAACCATCCTCTCCGGTATAACCGGTACGGCTGATCAGGAGCCTTGCGCCGTTCCACTCTCCTTCGGCGTATTCATAGAAGCCGATCTCCGGGGCGTTCTTAAGTCCGAGGACCTCGACGAGAGTCTTTTCCGCCTCGGGACCCTGAACTGCGACCTGGCCCCAGATGTCTGACTGGTTGTCGATCTTTACGTCGAAACCCTTTGAGTTCCGGAGCATCCAGTCCACATCCTTTTCGATATTCGAAGCGTTCACTACTGCGAGGAAGTGATCGGGCTCGAACTCGCGGTATACGATAAGATCGTCTACGGTTCCTCCATCGGGATACAGCATCATTCCGTAAAGGGCCTGGCCGGGCTTACTGGTACGGATGTCGTTGGTGAAGATGTGGTTGATGAATTTTTCCGCTTCCGGACCGCTGATGAACACTTCGCCCATATGGGAGACATCGAAGACTCCGACCTTAGTACGGACGGCAAGGTGTTCTTCGGTAATACCGGAATACTGGATAGGCATGTCGTAACCCGCGAACGGACTCATCTTCGCTCCGAGAGCAACGTGACGGTCGTGCAGGCAGGTAAGTTTGAGGGTTTCTTCCATTGCTTTTATATTAGTTTTCAAATTTAACGATTTTTTCGATATCGTCAGCCGTGAGAACCATTTCCGAATCGCATAATCTTTCCTCGAAGTATCTGCGCAATCCGGCGGCGTCTGTCTTCAGCCCGAGCGACTTGAGATTCACCACCCGCTGCCGGACGGACTGGACCCCGTGTTTGGCCAGTTTTTCGGCGGACGGGGTAGTCGAGCGGGCAAGCGCCTCGAAGTCGAGATCGTAGAGCATGGTCCCATGGACGATGGTCGCATTAGGCAGGGCGTGGCAGGCGTTACCGGAGACCTTACGCTCGCCCACCAGGATATCGTTGTGTTCGGTACGCGCCGCGTCAAATCCGAGGCCCCGGAGTATTTGGGCGATCTTTTCGAGAAAACCGGCGAACACCTTTTCAACCCGAGTGTCCGGCGTGATGAACGAAAGCATCACGTTTCCACGGTCGGAGTAAACGCAGCCTCCGCCGCTCTTACGCCTTACCACCGCAATACCATTTTCGCGGCAGTAATCGAGATTGACCTCATTTTCTATTACCTGGTTGCGGCCGCAGATTACGGTCGGGGGCGACTGCCAGGTAAAGAACAATTCTTCTTTCACGCTTTTCGCGAGATACTCTTCCACGGCGAGGAAGAAAGTAAGCCGGTCCGGAGCGCCGGCGGGAATTACCACCTTTTTCATGACAGACCAGCAAGAAAGAACGAGACCGCATAGACGGGGACATTATCCATCCACTCGCGGCCGAAGTGATTGTCGAGCGAAGCGCGTATACCGTTTCGTCCTGGATTCTTTTCGACGAAAAGCCTCATGGCTTTAGAGTTTCCGTTCTGGTAGGGCATAACCTCTACCGGGACTATACGCGAGAGCTCCTGGACTATAAAGTCTATAGAGAGGGTAGACCCCTGAGCCCCGTAATAACATACTGGATCCCCGCGAAGAGCAATCTGGTTCAAAACGAGGGTCTGGAGCAGGGCTCCGTTGAAACCCTTGAAGGCCTCATCGCCCACCAGAATTCTTGCGGGATCTATATCTGCCAGGGCGGCCGCCATCCCGGGATCGAAAGGGAACAGCTTGAAACTCCTCGCGTCCTGGAAGAATTCAATCGGCATCGAAACCGTACTTAGTTTATGTACCTTATATATAAGTCCCGCGCGGACGAGCCAGGAAATAGAACTGTCGTAATCCTTCAGGCGGGCGCCCTCTTTTAGTTTTGAGAGGTTGAATTTCTGGTTCTCGTCAAGAAGCTGAGGGAACACTGAATTCAGGACAGCGGTTATTTCATCTATGTGGCGCTTAGGCGCGAAGCGGAGAATGTCGTTTTCATACGCAGTAATAAGGTCTTTCTGTACTGCGCGGACCTGAGAAGGAAGCTGTCCTTGAACAAAAGCCGCTACCGCCTGGGGCATACCTCCGCAAAACAGATATTCTTTAAGATACTGGTTATACCTGGGCAGAAGAGATCCGATAGCGCCCCAGTCGAGACTCCGCAGAAGCCCCGCCATATTATCATGGCCGGTGGCGGAGAGGAACTCATCGTAAGAAAAAGGGAAGATTCTTAGGGTCTCAATAGTCCTTGATTGCTTTAATTCCTCAATCTTTGCCTCTGTCTTAGGGCTTGCGGGCAGAAATCCGCAGACTATAATGTCGAAACCGAAGTCAGACTCAACAAAATCCGGAAGCACACTGAGAGCCTCGGTACAAGCCTGGATTTCATCCCAAATCAGAAGGGTATTTCCGGGGGTAACATCTATCTTGGAGAGTGATGAAATTTCTCGAAGAACGCGGCCCGCTTCGGGCTCGTTCTGAAATACCGTTTTATAGTCCGGATTCTCCTCGAAATTGAGATAAATTACCCTCTCATACTCCGTTTTTGCGAACTCTTTGAGCAGGTAAGTCTTTCCTACTCTACGCGCCCCATAAACAAGCAGGGGACGGTGGAATTTATTGCTCTTCCAGCGTAAAAGATCCTTATAAGCAGCTCTTTTCATACTTTGATAGTCTTTCAAAACAAATTTACACTTTTTCTAACGACTTTCAAAGAAATCCACACTTTTTTAAAGAAGTTGTATTTTTGAACTCTACAGTTCTGAAAAGGACCTTATTCTTAAATTTCTTAAAGAATAGGTCCGGCGAAAGAAATTCTTATTAAAAAGACGGACTCTGCCCCGTTGGGAACTCGGCTTTTAAAGGCCGACTATCTGACCGCTTTATAGGCTAAACCGAGGGATTTCAGCTGGGAAAGGAAGTCTGAACAGACTGCAACATTGTACTTTTTGGACTTCATCTCCATAGTCCACTTATGCTTCTGGCTGACGAGCACAATAGTAAGAGGAGTCGGGCCTTTATTTCCCTTAATAGCCTTAAGAAAATCTTTTCGGAATTGTGACGTAATTACGTCCTCGTTAACGTAAACTTTCAGGGCTTTCAGGAGCGACTCGTTGACGCTTCCGAGCATCGTAATGTCTACAACACGGAGTTCGAACTCTTCCGGAGACTTGTCGTTCGGATCTTTTTTGCCCCTGAAGCGCGCCTTTACTTCGGCGGTTACGTAAACAGCTTGATGAAGCTCGAGTTTCGGACGGAAAATGTCGACGTTTTTACCGTAGAAAGTAAGCGTATACGCGCCCGAATAATCTTCGATCGTTGCTTTAAGTGACGGATTTCCGTTGCGGGTCGTACTGATATCGATGGCTGTGACGATTCCACCCATAGCCAGCTTAGAACCCTTCTGGTCTGCGTTTGCCTTGGCTATTACGTCACTGATGCCAGCCAGCTCGCAGTTTGTAAAGGTCTCCATTTCGAAGGAGTAGCGGTCCAGCGGATGTGACGAAAGAAACATTCCTACTATTTCCTTCTCCTTCTGAAGAAGCGGGAGCTGATCTTCATAGGCAGGAGCGGCCGGCATCTCGGGGCGAACCGGTTTCATCTCCTCGGAATCCCCAAATAGCGAGACGCTGTTGTCCAGCTTGTCGTTCTTATAGAGTTCAGCATAGCGTATGAGCTCGTCTATAAACAGGTCTCCGCTGTTTCCGGGAAGGAAGAACTGGGTGCGTTTGTAGCCGAAGGAGTCGAATGCGCCCGCGTAGATGAGCGATTCAAGAGGCTTCCTTCCTACCGGAGCGTTGTTCTTGGGATCCATCCCATTATACTCTGCCATCCTCTCTACAAAATCCCAAACGTCTTTAAACTGGCCGTTCAGAGCTCTCTGCCTTACAATAGTGTCTACTATATTGGAGCCAAAGCCCTTCATTCCGCCAAGTCCAAAGCGTATGTCTCCAGCCTTGTTTACGGTGAAACTGGCCTCAGACTCGTTTATATCAGGGTTAAGAACCTTTATCTTATGGAGCTTGCAGTCTGCCATAATCTTCTTGATCTCGTCCATATCGGAGAGATTGCAGGATAGATTGGCGGAAAGGAACTCTGCTGTATAGTGACACTTAAGCCATCCCGTCTGATAGCTGACCCAGGCGTAGCAGGTTGCGTGGGATTTGTTGAACGCGTACTGAGCGAACTTCTCCCAGTCTTTCCAGATCTTGTCCAGGACCTTCTCGGGGTGGCCGTTGGCCATTCCGCCGCTCATGAACTTTTCCTTAAGGTCCATCATTACGTCCAACTGCTTCTTACCCATAGCCTTACGGAGGGTATCTGCCTGGCCTTTAGTGAAGTTCGCGAGCTTCTGGGACAGAAGCATGACCTGCTCCTGATAAACCGTAATTCCGTATGTATCAGTAAGATACTCCTCCATCTCGGGGAGATCATACTCGATAGGCTTAAGGCCCTGCTTTCTGTCTACAAAGTCCGGAATATAGTCCATAGGACCCGGACGATACAGGGCGTTCATAGCGATAAGGTCTTCAAAACGCTCCGGGTGGAGCTTCTGGAGCCAGTTTTTCATACCCTCGGACTCAAACTGGAAAACTACAGTAGTATCTCCGCGTCCGTAGAGCTCGAAAGTAGGTTTATCGTTAATAGGAATAGCCTCGATGTCGATATCGATACCGTGGCGCGCCTTTATATTGTCAAGGGTTTTATGGATGATCGAGAGTGTATTCAGTCCCAGGAAGTCCATCTTGAGCATTCCTACGCTCTCGATATAGTGTCCGTCGTACTGCGAAGTCCAGACGTCCAGTCCGGTTTCCTTATCCTTCGAAAGGCAGATAGGGATGTTCTCGGTAAGGTCGCTGGGGCCGATGATGGTCGCGCATGCGTGCTGGCCTACCTGGCGGATCGTTCCTTCGAGCTGGCTGGCATACTTGAGCACCTCCCTATTGAGCTCTGGGCCATTCTCAAGCTCGTTTTTCATGTCGGGGACCAGGCGGAAACAGCTGCCGAGAGTTACCTTGACATCAGTATCTTCCTTACCTACCTGAAATATCTTTCCGTCCTTTTCAACCTGCTTGAAACCGGGCTTAAGCTCGTCCAGTTTAGGGTTGAAGGGATACTCCTTCTCAACCTTTTCCGAGAGGCGGTCAGGAACCATCTTCGTAAGCCTGTTGGACTCGTCGATGGAGACGTGGCTGATACGGGCAACGTCCTTGATTGCGCCCTTGGCGAGCATGGTGCCGAAGGTGATGACGCGCGAGACGTGGTCCGCACCATAGGTATTCTCGACGTATTCGTGGGCCGCTGTAAGGTTTTCGAAGTCTACGTCGATATCCGGCATGTTAATACGGTCCGGATTGAGGAAGCGCTCGAACAGGAGCTGGTATTTAATCGGGTCGAGATTGGTAATCCAAAGGCAATAAGCAACCACCGAACCTGCAGCAGAACCTCTTCCAGGGCCTACCAGATAGCCCATCCGGCGCGAAGCGGCGATATAGTCCTGGACGATCAGGAAGTAGTCCGGGAAGCCCATATAGGAGATCGTCTTCAGCTCGAACTGAATTCTGGACTCCTGTTCCTCTGTAAGAGTGGGGCCATAACGTTTGTGGGCTCCTTCGTAAGTAAGGTGACACAGGTAGGCTACGGAAGTACAGAAATCATCTCCACGATACTCCTTACTGACTATTTCGCCCGTTTTCTTGTCCTTGACAATCGAATATTTGCCGTTCTCGATTATCTCGGAGTATTTTTCGAGATACTCGTCGCGCCTGGCGAGGAACTCCGGATCGATCTTGAACTTAGGAAGGATAGGCGGACGGTCTATCTTGTATTGCTCTATCTTGGAAGCGACCTCGATCGTATTGTCTATTACTTCTGGGTGTTCCGGGAACAGATCGCGCATCTCGGCCTCGCTCTTAAGATACTCCTGCTGAGTATACCTGATTCGGTTGGGGTCGTCGATGTCGTTGTTCATCGTAAGGCAGATGAGGCGGTCGTGGACCGGACCGTCTTCCTTCATCAGGAAGTGGACGTCGTTGGTCGCGATTACCTTTGTTCCCGTCTCCTCTGCCAGCTGGAAAATAGCCTGATTAACCGTAAGCTGGCCTTTGTACACGTCCAGGCTGAGGCTCGGATCCTCGGGTTTATGGAGCATCACCTCCAGGTAATAGTCGTCTCCGAAAACCTTTTTATGCCAGGCTATCGCAGCCCTCGCAGCGTCCATATCCCCCGCCAGGATACTCTTGGGGACTTCTCCGGCAAGGCAGGCAGAGCTGCAGATAAGGTTTTCGTGGTACTTCTCGACTATTTCATGGCTTACGCGCGGACGATAGTACATACCCTCGATATGGGCCGTGGAGACTATCTTCATCAGGTTTTTATACCCGGCGTAGTTCTTCGCGAGAAGGATGAGGTGATAGTAACGTTTGTGGTCGTTGTCCTTGAGGTGGTGGTCGTAGTGGCGCGTGACGTAGATCTCGCAGCCAATGATGGGCCTTACGATATAATTTCCGTCGGCGTCTTTGTTGCTTTTGTCTTCCGCCCAACGGAAAAACTCCTTCACTCCGAACATATTGCCGTGGTCTGTGATGGCCAGGGCTGGCATTCCCAGTTCCCTAGCGCGCGCGAAGAGCTTCTTGATGTTCGTAAGACCGTCAAGAATACTGTACTGGGTGTGGAGATGAAGGTGTACGAAAGCCATATTCTACCAACCTTGGGCCTTGAGAGGCAGTTCTACCCCTTCCGGGGTAACTAAGACCGCACCCACTTCCGGCTGGGCGAGATGGCCAATAATATCGAAGGTTTGGAAGTCCTTGCGGAACTGCTCAAACTGAGCGAGCGGCACTACAAACAGGAGGTGATAATCCTCTCCACCGTTCATGGCCGCCGAGACTGGATCCAGGTTCAGCTCTTTTCCGAGGTCGAAGCTACCGCCCTCGAAGGGGATCTTATCAGCATAGACCTTTACGCCGAAACCGCTGTCTCGCTGGAGGCGAAGCAGGGCATCCGCAAGGCCGTGTGTGACGAAATAACCGTACGAGGCAGCGAGGCTGACGGGCTCAAGCTCGGGCTTCAGATAGGCCGCGACCAGCATCTTATAACGCTCCAGGGCCTCCCGATTATGGGTTCCTTTGTCGAAGTTGCTTTTCTCGCGCTGGAGGGCTTGCAGGCCGAGATAGGCCGCGCCCAGCGGGCCGGAGACGCAGACAAGGTCCTTGCTCTGCGCCTTCGGACGGGCCGCAGAGACCGCGGCGCTGTGTCGGCCTGTAGCAGCCAGCGCGATCGTAAGACCGTTTTTCGAAGGCTGAAGCTCGAGGCTGAGGCTGCGGTAGCCATGGTCCTTTGCGGCGGAGACTATTCCTGTCCAGAGCTCCTTAATCTGGGGGAAATCCAGTTTAGCGGAGACTCCGAGCTGGATGCTCAGCGACTCAGGCTGTGCCATCACGGCATAGAGCTCGCCAGTGACTTTCAACACAGCCTTACGGCCGAGGTGAGGAAGAGGGAAATAAACCAGATCGAAGTCTACGCCCTCAGACATCAGGCCGGAAGCCGTTGTGATGCATTCCTGCTGGCCGGCAGTCAGCCACAGCGGCTCTCCGAAGGGCTCGAAACCGGTCCCTTCGAAAAGCAGGCGGATAGCTTCTACCCTGCCGAGTTCTGCAAAATTCTGAGCCATTAGAGCTTGCGCAGGAGGTTATTGAGGTTGACCTTGCTGTCTATAAGAGAGCGGAGTTCTGCGATAGGGACACGCTGCTGCTCCATCGTATCGCGGTCGCGCACGGTGACGCAGTTGTCGTTAAGCGATTCGTGGTCTACCGTAATGCAGAACGGGGTTCCGATCGCATCCTGACGGCGATAGCGCTTGCCGATCGAGTCTTTCTCCTCGTACTGGCAGTTGAAATCGAACTTCAGGTCGTCCATGATCTTCTGAGCGAGCTCGGGAAGGCCGTCTTTCTTTACGAGCGGAAGGACTGCAGCCTTTACAGGAGCAAGAGGAGCGGGGATGCTGAGAACAACGCGGGTCTCGCCATTTCCGAGGTCTTCCTCCTTGTAGGAGTGGCTCAGGACTGCGAGAACCATACGGTCTACACCGATCGAGGTCTCGACTACGTAGGGAGTGTAAGCCCTGTTCTCGTCCGGATCGAAGTATTCGATCTTCTTGCCGGAGAATTTCTGGTGGTTGCCGAGGTCGAAGTCTGTACGGCTGTGAATTCCCTCAAGCTCCTTGAAGCCGAAGGGGAAGTTAAACTCGATGTCAGTAGCTGCATTGGCGTAGTGGGCAAGCTTTTCGTGGTCGTGGAAACGATAGTTCTCGGCTCCCATTCCAAGGTTGACATGCCACTTCATACGCTGTTCCTTCCATTTTGCGAACCAGTCAAGCTCGGTTCCGGGCTTGATGAAGAACTGCATCTCCATCTGCTCGAACTCCCTCATACGGAAGATGAACTGACGGGCCACGATCTCGTTACGGAAGGCCTTGCCGATCTGGGCGATTCCGAAAGGAATCTTCATACGGCCGGTTTTCTGGACGTTGAGATAGTTGACGAAGATACCCTGGGCGGTCTCAGGACGCAGGTAGATAATATTGCTGGCGTCTGCAGTACTGCCCATCGAGGTCTTGAACATAAGGTTGAACTGACGGACGTCTGTCCAGTTGCAGGTACCGCTGATAGGGCAAACGATGTTATTGTCAACTATGATGTTCCTGTACTCTTCGAGGTCGTTTGCATTCTCTGCCTTTACGTAGCGCTCGTGGACGGCATCGTACTTTGCTTTCTCACGAAGGACGTTGGGGTTTGTTGCCCTGAACTGGGCTTCGTCGAAGCTGTCTCCGAACTTCTTGCGGCCCTTCTCGACCTCCTTATTGATCTTCTCTTCGATCTTTGCGAGGAAGTCCTCGATAAGGACGTCTGCGCGATAGCGCTTTTTACTGTCTTTATTGTCGATAAGAGGGTCGTTGAAGGCGCTTACGTGGCCCGAGGCTTCCCAGATTTTGGGGTGCATGAAAATACAGGAGTCGATACCCACTATATTCTCGTTCAGGCGGGTCATGGCGTTCCACCAGTACTGTTTGATGTTGTTCTTAAGCTCCGATCCCATCTGGCCGTAATCGTAAACAGCTGCGAGACCGTCGTAGATCTCGCTGGAAGGGAAAATAAAACCGTACTCCTTGCAGTGTGCGACGAGCACTTTGAAAACTTCTTCTTGAGTCATATTGTGTGTTTGATTTATTTCTTGAAGGGCTACAAATTTAGCAAATGCCTAGTATTTCCCCAAGGGGAACCATCACAAAATCTCTTTCTTTCATCAAGGGATGAGGGACCTTCAGTTCGGGCAGGTCTACCGTTTCGTCACCAACCAGCAAAACGTCGATATCGATTATTCTTGAATGATAGATTCTTCGTCCCTCCGGGTCCAATTCTATCCCCTTTTGGGGCCTCCCCATCTCAACCTCGACCTCCTTACATGCCCGAAGGATCTGAAGGGGCTCCAGGTCCAGGTCATACCGGACTGCGGCGTTTATAAAATCTGGGCCCACAAAACCGTCTGCCCGCGATTCAAACAGGCCGGACAACGCCATATGCGGCCCAAAACGAGAATCCAATCTTCTGACCGCCTCGAGTATGTTCTGCTTACGGTCGCCAAGATTGGATCCCAGAGCTAAATATACCGGCCTACGTTCCACCCTAGTCCTCCATTTCTACGTCCATGCCCAGTTCCAGGCGGGCTTCGTCCGACAGAAGGCTCTGGTCCCACGCCGGCTCAAATACCAGATTGATCGTACATGAGTTGATTCCAGGGGTCTGTTCTACGGAATGCTTGACCTCCGCCATCACCTCGTCTGCCATAGGGCAGTTGGGCGCAGTGAAGGTCATCGTTATAGAGACGTCGTGGTTCTGGTCTATATGGAGTTCATAGATAAGTCCCAGGTCGTAGATATTTACAGGAATCTCCGGGTCGTAGACCTGCTTGAGGGCAAGAACTACTGCGTCGTAGAGCGGAGTCAATTCCTTTACCGCCTCCGGGGTAAGAACTTTACTGTCCTGCATATTCGCTTGCTGTCTTCTTAATTGTAGCTATCATCGATGAAAGGCCATTTGCCCTGGTAGGAGAAAGGTTTTCGCTGAGACCTATCTCACTAACGAAGGCGAAATCATCCTCCGCAATTTCCTTTGCCGTACGGCCCGAATAAACGCTGATCAGAAGGGATATGATGCCCTTGGTTATAATCGCGTCGCTGTCTGCGGTAAACCAGAGTTTTCCGTCTCTCGGCTCGCAATCCAACCAAACCCTTGACTGGCAGCCGCTTATCAATCTGTCCTCAGTCTTTTTCTCCTCCGGAAATGCCTCCAGATTCTTCCCAAGGCCGATTATATACTCGTATTTATCCAGCCATTCGTCGAACATCGCGAAATCATCGACCACAGCTTGTTTTGCTTCTTGTAATGTCATTTTTACTATTTGATTAAACACAGGGACTATGCCCTCAAGGGACCCTGGCCACCCGCGGCCGATAGCGGGGGGACCACTAGCGCGAAGCGCGTTTGGTGGGATGAGCGAAGCGAAGGTCGCTTGGGGGCATAGTCCCTGTGTTCTCCATTATTGCAATAATTCAATAGCTTTATTCAGTGATTTTATAAAAGTCTTTGCCTCTTCAAGCGTATTATACGGCGCGAAAGAGGCCCTGAGCATTCCGGTTACGCCGAAGCGCTTCATGAGGGGCTGCGCACACATGTGGCCGGAGCGCACCGCTATTCCCATTTTATCCAGAACGAGAGCAAGATCCTCGTGATGGACGCCATTTACGCTGAATGAAAAGAGCGGCACTTTTTCCTCAAGATTTTCCGTTGTTCCACGTAGAACAATTCGCTCATCAGAGGACAAGGCGTCGTATACGTATTTCTTTATCTCAGCTATTTCCAGGGCCGTTTCAGAGGCCCAAATGTCTTCCAGTAAATTGATTGCCGGGACGAAAGTAGGGACAGAATTAATGTTGGGTGTTCCTGCCTCAAACTTGTATGGAACATCGGCGTAGGTCGATCCTTCCCAGCTTACATCGCCTATCATTTCCCCACCTCCCATATACGGAGGCATCTGCTCGAGGATAGACTTCTTGGCGTACAGGACTCCGATTCCGGTTGCCGCATACATCTTATGCCCGGAGAAAGCATAGAAGTCGCAGTCCAGATCCTTAACGGAAATCTTCCGGTGGACTACTCCCTGGGCGCCGTCAACGAGGACTGGAACGCCTTGTGAATGGGCTATGGAGATTATCTCCGAAAGGGGGTTGACAAGCCCCAGTACATTTGAAACCTGAGCTGCGCAGACGAGCTTTGTTTTCGCGTTGATAAGCCCTTTCAGGGTATCTACGCGCAGTTTTCCGGAATCTTCTACCGGGAGAACTACTATTTTGAAACCCTTGCGCTCGGATAGGAGCTGCCAGGGAATGATGTCTGAATGATGCTCGGACTCAGCTATGATTATTTCGTCACCGGGGCCTATGAATTTACCGCCGAACGATGAAGCGACAAGGTTTATGGAGGCGGTTGTTCCTGAAGTAAAGACTATCTCCTCGGAAGAAGTCGCGCCGATAAACTGCGCTACGCGCTCGCGTGCGCTCTCGTACGCGCGCGTAGCCTCTGCCGCGAGCGCATACACGCTTCTGTGGGTATTTCCGTTGTGGTGGGCGGCGGAGTCTGCCTGAGCATCTATGACCCCAAGACAACGCTGCGAGGTTGCTGCATTATCCAGATAAATAAGAGGCTTTCCATAAACCTCCCTATCAAGCCCGGGGAATTGTTTTCTTAACTCTTTTACCGTCATAGCATTTGAAGGGCAGCCTTGATAATCTCTTCCACTTTAGCGGTAGGATGCTGCTTAAGGATAGCCTGAACTGCCTTTGCGACATTGGGTTTAGTGAAGCCCAGCATAACGAGAGCGGTAGTAGCCTCATCCGCCGCGGCGTTGGACTCTGCGATAAACAGAGCATCCGAAGCGGTTCCCTCTCCCTTGACTATCTTATCCTTAAGCTCAAGGATCATCCTCTGAGCCGTCTTAAGGCCGATACCCTTGACGCTCTTTATGGTATTTACATTCTCGGAAAGAATGGCTGTTCGGAGCTCGTCTGCGCTCAGCGAAGACAGAATAATTCTGGCGGTATTCACTCCCACTCCAGAAACACTGATAAGGGTTTCGAAAAGCGCTCTTTCGTCTTTAGAGGAAAAGCCGTAGAACAATTCGGTATCGGAATTGGTCTGGAGATGATGATATACATAAACCTTGGCAGCCTCCTTCCCTTCCAGCGCGGCATAAGTCTGAACGGAAATCTCCATGGAATACCCTATGCCCTGGTTGTCTATCACCACTCTGGTAGGTGTCAGCTCGGCTACTTTTCCTGAAATATAATCTATCATAACGACTCTTTATTATCTTCCGAAATATACTAAAAGTACGGAAATATCCGAAGGGGAAACGCCCGAAATACGAGAAGCCCGAGCTATCGTATCCGGTTTATAACGCTCCAGTTTTTGACGACACTCGATACTGAGGCCCGAAACCTTTGAGAAATCAAATCCTTCAGGGATACGAAGGTTCTCAAGGTGATTGATTTTCTCCGCGTTGCTTCGTTCGCGGTCTATGTAACCCTTGTACCTGATCGAGATTTCTACAGACTCTATAACCTCGGCCGGATACTGTGTTCCACGTGGAACAAAACTGAGCAACTCGGCCAGGTTCACCTCAGGACGGGCGGCTATATCTGCTATTTTCCTGGACTCCGTCAAAGGAGCTGAGCCCTTGGATTCCAAATAAGAGTTGACCTGGTCTGCTCTGAGATTATGGGTATAGCAGAACTCTTCCAACTGCCGGACCGCCTTATATTTCTCCTCACAAGCATCAAAGCGCTCGCGCGAAGCCAGGCCAATCTGATAACTGAGCGGAGTAAGTCTCTGGTCAGCATTATCCTGCCTGAGAAGGATACGGTATTCAGCACGGGAGGTGAACATGCGGTAAGGCTCGTCTACTCCCTTGGTGATCAGGTCATCTATCAAGACCCCGATATAGGCGTCGTCTCTTCGGAGAATAAAAGGATCTTTCCCAGAAACCTTGAGATGGGCGTTAATTCCGGCCATCAACCCCTGGGCGGCAGCCTCCTCGTATCCGGTAGTTCCGTTGACCTGGCCGGCGAAGAAAAGACCGTCGAAATCCTTGAGTTCGAGGGTAGCTTTCAACTGGGTAGGATCGAAGTAATCGTACTCGACCGCATAGGCCGGCCTGTAGATTCTGGCATTCTCCATGCCCTCGATACGGTGAAGCGCCTTAAGCTGGACTTCCATAGGAAGCGAGGAGGAGAATCCCTGGAGATAATACTCGTTCGTGTTCTCCCCTTCCGGTTCGAGGAAAAGCTGATGATTGTCCTTGTCCGGGAAAACGCGGAGCTTATCCTCGATACTCGGGCAGTAACGCGGACCGCGTCCGGAGATGATACCCGTAAAAAGGGGCGAGTCTTTGAAACCCTCCCTTAGGGCGTCATGGACACTTTCATTGGTATGGAGGATATAGCAGGGCTTTTGCTTGCCTTCTTTCTGAACCTTGGACTCGACCGGCAGGAAAGAGAAACGCTCGGGAGATTCGTCTCCAAACTGAAGAGTAAGGACCGAGGTATTGACCGAATTAATGTCGATTCTCGGAGGAGTACCAGTCTTCATCCTGTCTGTCCGAACCCCAAGACTCTTGAGCTGTTCGGTAAGACCATACGAAGCTTCTTCACCGATTCGGCCTCCTATCAACTGATTCCTTCCGACGAAAAGCTTACCTCCAAGGAAGGTCCCGGCTGTAAGAATAACCGCCTGAGAGTAAAAAATCTCTCCAGATTTAGTCTTGACTCCCTGGATTTTTGAACCCTGGAAGATAAAACCTACCGCCGTATCTTCGTAAATACTTAATAATGAATAACTTAGAAGTTTAGCGCGCCAATTTTCAGAGAAGGCTATTTTATCACACTGCGCCCTGGGGCTCCACATCGCCGGGCCCTTCGAGCGGTTAAGCATCCTGAACTGAAGAGTTGACTCGTCTGTAACTATTCCGGACCAGCCGCCAAGCGCGTCGATTTCCCTGACGATCTGGCCTTTCGCAATTCCGCCGACTGCCGGGTTGCAGGACATCTTTGCAAAGGCTAGGGTATCCATCGAAATGAGAAGCACGGAAGACCCGAGCCCCGAAGCCGCCATCGCAGCTTCGCAGCCGGCATGTCCCCCGCCTACGACAATTATGTCATACTCCCTTCTCATCCAAGTTGCTTTCTCAGGTCGAGATAGTAGTTTTCTTTGGAGCGCATGGTCTTAATATCCTCCTCCGTATGATCGTCATAACCGATGAGATGGAGGACGCCGTGGACCATTACCCTGTTCAATTCTTCCGGGAACTCTGTTCCGTAGAAGAGGGAATTCTCCCGCACGCTGTCTATACTGATGAACAGGTCTCCGCTCAGAATATCCTTTTCGCAGTAGTCGAAGGTAATGATGTCTGTGAAGTAGTCGTGTTGCAGATACTTCATATTCACGTCGAGTATATAGTTATCAGAACAGAAAATTATGTTAATATCCCCTATCTTTCTTAACTCACTCGCCGCGACCATCTTCAACCACTTATTGTTAAGCGCTTTATCCTTGAGTTTAAATGAAATATCCTCGCAATAATACCTGATCATAGTTTTTCAGCTGAAAAAAGACGCACAAATCTACAACTATTAAATCTAAAAATTGGATTAAAACAGAATAATTTTTACCTTTGAAGGAAATACGTAAAAAAGTAAACTGAGATATGGAAGTTAAGAAAACACCAAAAGCAAGCCTTGAGAACAAGCGGCTTCTTTTCGTGGAGTTGGGTTTGGTCGTTACCCTTGGAATAGTGTACGGAGCATTCTCGTTCGGTACCGCAGACAAGCAGACCTCCCTTCTCGACGCGGGCCCTCAGCAGGTTATCGAGGAAGAGATTATCCCTATTACCCAGGAAACTCCTCCCCCGCCGCCCGAGACCCCGAAAGTCCCTGTCCTTTCAGACCAGATCGATATTATCGATGACGATATCCAGGTAGACGACAATATCCTCAACCTCGAGGATGACGACGACCTCGGAGTAGAAATCATGGAATATGTCGAGGGACCGGAAGAAGAGGAAATCGAAGAAGAAGCTATTCCGTTCCAGCTCGTAGAGACTAAACCGTCTTTCCGCGGAGGCGATGCTAACCAGTTCAGCAAGTGGGTCAACGAAAGACTTGTTTACCCTGAAATTGCTAAGGAAAACGGTGTTCAGGGAAAGGTTATGCTTCAGTTCACTGTAGAATCAGACGGTAGGGTGACCAACGTCCGCGTTCTCCGTGGAGTAGATCCTTCGATCGACAAGGAAGCTGTCCGAGTTGTTTCCAGCTCTCCGAAATGGAGCCCTGGAAAGCAGAGGGACCGCGCAGTCCGAGTGACTTACACCTTCCCTGTTATCTTCCAGCTCAGATAACAAGCGATTTAGTTAAAACAAGAGGCTGTCCGCAGAGGACGGCCTTTTTTCAATCCGAATAATGAACGAACAGCAGACAGAGAAAGCCGTATTTGTTGGAATAATCAGACCGACAGACGACGAAAGAAGAGTAAAGGAATACCTCGACGAACTTGAATTTCTGGCAGAGACTGCCGGAGCGGTTGGCGATAAAAAGTTCGTCCAGAGGGTAGACCGTCCGGATAACGCAACATATATCAGAAGCGGAAAACTCGAAGAAATAGCTTCATACTGCGAAGAAAACCACATAACCTACGTTATATTCGATGATGAACTGTCCGGAATGCAGCAGCGCAACATCGAAAAGGTAATCAAATGCAGCTCAGTAATAGACAGAACCAGCCTTATTCTTGAAATCTTCGCCCAGAGGGCTAAATCGTCCTACGCAAAAATGCAGGTCGAACTAGCCCGCTACAACTACATGCTCCCCCGTCTGGCGGGAATGTGGACCCACCTCGAAAGGCAGCGCGGCGGTCGCGGTACCCGAGGCGGAATGGGTGAGACCCAGATAGAGGTAGACCGCCGTATCGTAAAAGAGCGTATTACAAAACTCAAGGAAGACCTTAAGAAGGTAGACCGTCAGATGGCTACCCAGCGCTCCAATCGAGGCAGTATGGTAAGGCTCGCCCTGGTAGGCTACACGAACGTAGGAAAATCTACTCTGATGAACGTTCTGGCTAAGTCTGACGTCTTTGCTGAGAACAAACTCTTTGCTACTCTGGATACTACTGTAAGGAAAGTAGTTATCGAAAACGTACCTTTCCTTCTAAGCGATACTGTAGGATTTATTCGTAAACTCCCTACTCAGCTCGTAGAGGCCTTCAAGAGTACCCTTGACGAGGTTAGGGAGGCAGATATCCTGGTCCACGTAGTAGATATCTCCGCCCCGGACTTCGAAGATCAGATGAAGACTGTAGAACAGACTCTTCGCGACATAGGCGCGGCAAACAAACCTGTCTATGTAGTTTTCAACAAGATAGACGCCTACACCTTCGAACCCTACGATGAGTTTTCCCTGGAACCTAAATCAAAGGAAAACAGGACTCTTGAAGAACTTAAAAACAGCTGGATAGCAGGAGAAAAGGCGCCTTGTATCTTTATATCTGCAATCAACAAAACGGGTATAGAAAAACTCCGCAACGACATCTACAAGATGGTTGCGGAGATTCATGCCGGGCGCTACCCGTTCAATAATTTTCTCTGGTAAAAATTAATCTGAGAATTTAGCCTTCAGGAACTCGCGGTTCAAGCGGGCGATGTGGGCTACTGTAATTCCCTTAGGACACTCGAGCTCGCAGGCGCGGGTGTTGGTACAGTTACCGAAGCCGAGTTCGTCCATCTTCGCGACCATAGCCTCGGCCCTGCGCTTAGCCTCGGGACGTCCCTGAGGAAGCAGAGCGAGAGAGCTGACGCGGGCAGCGACGAACAGCATCGCAGATCCGTTCTTACAGGTAGCAACGCAAGCGCCGCAACCTACGCAGGCAGCTGCATCCATACTCTCCTCAGCTTTGTCGTGGGGAATAAGCAGAACGTTTGCATCCTGGGCTGAACCGGTACGTACGGAGATAAAGCCTCCAGCCTGGAGTATCTTATCGAACGCACGACGATCGACTACGAGATCCTTGATAACGGGGAATGCGGCACTGCGGAAAGGCTCTACTGTAATAGTAGCACCGTCCTTGAAGTGGCGCATAAAGAGCTGACAGGTTGTAACGTGGTCGTCCGGACCGTGGGCACGGCCGTCGATATACAGCGAACAAGCTCCGCAGATACCCTCACGGCAGTCGTGGTCGAACGAAACAGGACCGCTGCTCTTACATCCTCTCTCTACAGCTACAGGGTCGCAACCTTCCCTGATAAGCTGCTCATTGAGGATATCGAGCATCTCGAGGAAAGAGGCGTCCTCCTCGATACCGCTGATGTGGTAGGTCTCGAAATGGCCTTTTGCCTTGGCGTTTTTCTGACGCCATATCTTAAGATTGAATTCCATCGTACTTAGTCTTTGTAGTTTCTGGTCTTAACCTCGATAAATTCGTAGTTGAGAGGCTCTTTGTGGAGAACGGGATCTTTTCCTTCACCCTTATACTCCCAGGCCGCTACATACATGAAGTTCTTGTCATCGCGCTTAGCCTCGCCTTCCTCGGTCTGGCTCTCGATGCGGAAGTGTCCTCCGCAGGATTCGTGGCGATTCAGAGCGTCCTGAGCCATCAGAATACCTGTGTCGAAGAAGTCTTCGAGACGGAGAGCCTTCTCGAGTTCCTGGTTGAACTCGTACTGGTCTCCCGGGACATTGACAGATTTATAGAATTCTTCCTTAAGGGCTTTGATCTCTTCGATAGCCTTCTTAAGTCCAGCCTCATCGCGGGCCATTCCGACATACTCCCACATAATGTTTCCGAGGCGTTTGTGGATAGAATCAACTGTCTCAGTTCCCTTGATGGAGAAGAGTCTGTCTATACGGGCCTGAACTGCCTTTTCGGCCTCGATGAATTCCTTGGAATTAACATCGGTCTTAGGCTCGGCGAACTTATTGGAAAGATAATCACTGATAGTAACCGGAACTACGAAATAACCGTCTGCCAGACCCTGCATAAGAGCCGAAGCACCAAGACGGTTTCCGCCATGGTCGGAGAAGTTAGCCTCACCGATCGCATACAGGCCGGGGATAGTAGTCTGGAGATCGTAGTCAACCCAGATACCGCCCATCGTGTAGTGAATAGCCGGATAAATCATCATAGGCTCTTCCCAAGGAGAGGAAGCGGTAATCTTCTCATACATTTCGAAGAGGTTACCATAACGCTCGGCAACTCTCTGATGTCCGAGGCGCTGGATAGCTTCCGAGAAGTCGAGGAACACAGCCTTACCGGTCTCATTTACACCGAAGCCAGCATCGCAGCGCTCCTTAGCGGCGCGGGAAGCAACGTCACGGGGAACGAGGTTTCCGAACGCAGGATAACGGCGCTCGAGATAATAGTCGCGGTCTTCTTCAGGGATCTGAGAAGGCTTGATAGTGTGTTTACGAAGTTTCTCAACATCCTCAAGCTTCTTGGGTACCCAGATGCGGCCGTCGTTACGGAGGGACTCAGACATGAGGGTGAGCTTACACTGCTGGTCGCCATGGACCGGGATACAGGTAGGATGGATCTGAGCAAAGCACGGGTTTGCGAAGAACGCGCCCTTGCGCCAACACTGCATTGCGGCCGAGCCGTTACTGTTCATAGCGTTGGTAGAGAGGAAATAGGTATTTCCATAACCACCTGTAGCGATGATGACGGCGTGGGCTCCGAAGCGCTCAAGCTGACCGGTAACGAGGTTACGGGCGATGATACCCTTGGCCTGGCCGTTGACGAGGACGAGGTCGAGCATTTCGTAGCGCGGGTAGCTCTTGACTGTTCCAGCTGCGATCTGACGGTTCAGAGCGGCATAAGCTCCGAGGAGCAGCTGCTGGCCGGTTTGACCGCGGGCATAGAACGTACGGCTTACCTGTACTCCACCGAACGAGCGGTTTGCAAGATATCCGCCGTACTCACGGGCAAACGGAACACCCTGAGCCACACACTGATCGATGATAGCTGCACTTACTTCTGCAAGACGGTAGACGTTTGCTTCACGGCTGCGGTAGTCTCCTCCCTTGATGGTGTCATAGAAAAGACGGTAAACCGAGTCGTTGTCGTTCTGGTAGTTCTTCGCGGCGTTGATACCTCCCTGAGCAGCGATGGAGTGTGCTCTACGGGGGGAGTCGCTGATACAGAATACCTTGACGTTGTAGCCCAACTCACCGAGGGTAGCAGCTGCAGATGCGCCGCCGAGTCCGGTACCGACTACAATAACCTCGAGTTTTCTGCGGTTGTTGGGGCTGACAAGATGGATTTCGGACTTACGCTTGGTCCATTTTTCGGCCAGCGGTCCATCCGGAATTTTTGAAATGAGTTTATCTGCCATTTGTTTATGAATTGAGTTAATTACTATTCTCCGAATAAATTGTCGGAAGAAACCCTATTTGGGTTAACTCCAAGATGCTTGTAGGCCAGATCGGTAGCTATACGGCCTCTCTGGGTACGGACTATGAAACCTTCCTTGATAAGGAACGGCTCATATACTTCCTCGAAGGTTCCCTGATCCTCTCCAATAGCGGTAGCTATGGTATTGGCTCCTACAGGACCTCCCTTGAAAGTATTGATTATAGTACTCAGAATCTTATTGTCTATAGCATCGAGTCCGCGGGTATCTATCTTAAGCTTATCAAGCGCATACTTCGCTATCTTGATATCTATCTTTCCGTCTCCCATCACCTGGGCAAAATCGCGAACCCTGCGAAGCAGAGCATTCGAGATACGCGGCGTACCGCGGCTTCTCATAGCTATTTCATGGGCTGCCTGATCGTCTATATCTACTTTAAGGATTGCTGCGCTTCTCTTGACGATACGCTTGAGATCCTCAACGTCGTAGTATTCCAGGGCACATGTAATTCCGAAACGGGCTCTGAGAGGAGCAGTCAGAAGACCGCTGCGGGTAGTAGCTCCTACGAGGGTAAACGGATTTAGTGAAATCCTGACCGAACGGGCTCCAGGGCCCTTGTCTATCATAATATCGATAACGAAATCCTCCATTGCGGAATACAGATATTCCTCAACTTCAGGAGAAAGACGGTGGATTTCATCTATGAAAAGGACATCTCCCGGCTCAAGCGAAGTAAGAAGACCGGCAAGATCTCCGGGTTTATCGAGAACGGGACCGGAAGTAATCTTCATATTCACTCCCATCTCGTTTGCGATGATGTGGGCCAGAGTTGTTTTACCCAGACCGGGAGGGCCATGGAAAAGGGTGTGGTCCAAAGACTCGCCCCTTAGTTTTGCGGCTTGGATATAGATATGGAGATTGGACACAATCTCCCGCTGACCCGTGAAATCTTCAAGGTCCTGCGGTCGGATAATTCCGTCCAAATCCTTATCTTTGTCCTCGATACTGCGGTGAGGGTCGAAATCTGACATTTCCCCTGGCTGGTTAATTGGTCTACAAATATAATCTTTATTTCTTGATTTTTTGTTGATTTTATTACAGCTGTGGAAATGTTGATAAACATAAAACCCTGCTGAGTATCAATTTATTAGATAAATAAAGCGTTTTTAATTACTTGTTGGAAACTTTGTAAAAGGGTTGTTGATAACTCATCACTCCGTTTTATCCACAGTTTTATACACCGGTTTTCCACAAGCTTTTACACATCAGGATGCAGGTTAATTCTGCCGCCAGCGCTCTTCTTAAAAGCAGGATAGTTTCCTCAAAGGAAATATTCTGCCGGGGGTTATTTCTATCCGCCCGATGGTTTGTCTTTTCAAACTGCGCTACAAAGGGTCTTCATCTTATCCTTCTTCCTGGCAGCGAAGCTGCTGAGTACTGCGCAAACGATCTCTATAACCTGATAGAGGGAGATAAGGTATTCTTTCTCCCGGCTTCAGGCGCTGGAGTTGAGCGCAGCAATTATAAATCATCTCTAAGCGTCCAGCGAACCTCGGCGGTTCAGAGTATACTATCCTCAAATAAAGAGGATCTTACCGTAATAGTTACTTTTCCCGAGGCCCTAGAGGAACTTATTCCGCTCAGCAACAATATTACGGCTTCCGCCTTCGAACTATCAAAAGGTCAGGAAATATCCCACTCTGATATAATTGAAAAACTGGCCGAGCTGGGATTCGAGAGAGTAGACTTCGTCTCTTCTCCCGGACAGTTTGCGGTAAGAGGAAGCATCATAGACCTTTTCTCATACTCAGACAACGAGGCTGTACGAGTTTCCTTCTGGGGCGATGAGATAGAATACATCCACACCTTCAACTGTAATACCCAGCTTTCCGGCGAGGAAGTCCAGTCCGTAAAAATAATATCGGATATGGTCTGCAACCCAGAAGGCGCGTCGCAAAACATACTCGAGGCCCTGCCCGCCGATTCTGTAATCTGGCTGGACTCCTCAGATATGTACAAGGACAGGGAATTCTTCAGCCTTACCTCCGGCTACAAAAGAGTCTTTCTCGAAATACCTATCGACCGAAAAGAGGTAGACGCAGTTCAGTTCAGCGTCTCTCCCCAGCCGGTTTTCAACAAAAACTTCGAACTCTTTACAGCCGATATCCGAACAAAAATCGAAACCGGCTACAAGGTTTACATCTACGGCGAAAAGCAGACTCAGACCGACAGGCTCCGCTCCATCCTCGAAGAGGAGCGCTGTCCCCTGCCAGACTTCATTACAGGAAAGAACATCCATAACGGCTTCATCGACGAGGAGGAAAAGGTCTGCCACTATACAGACCATGAAATTTTCGACCGCTTCCACCGCGTCTCTATCCGCCGTTCGGTTGAAAAGACCGAGCAACTTACCCTCAACGACCTCGCATCGTTCAATATAGGCGACTACATAGTCCACATCGACCATGGAGTCGGCGTCTTCGGCGGCCTCGTCCGTATCAAAGACGACTACGGCCGGATGAAGGAGGTAGTTAAGCTAACCTACAAAGACGGCGATGTAGTCTTCGTCTCGGTCCATGCCCTCCATAAGATCTCGCGTTTCCGCCCGGCCGACGGCGAGACCCCGCGCATCAACAAGCTCGGCTCGAAATCATGGATCGCCCTTAAAAACGGGGCCAAGAGCAAGGTCAAGGATATAGCCAAGGAACTTATTCAACTCTACGCGAAGCGCCGGGCCTCGAAGGGCTTTGCCTATTCGGCGGACTCCTACCTGCAGACCGAGCTCGAATCCTCGTTCATGTACGAGGACACCCCGGACCAGGAAGAGGCCACCCGTGCGGTCAAGCGCGATATGGAAGAGAGCTTCCCCATGGACCGCCTGATCTGCGGCGACGTGGGCTTTGGCAAGACGGAAATAGCCATCCGCGCCGCGTTCAAGGCCGCTACAGACGGCAAGCAGGTTGCCGTGCTTGTTCCGACCACGATCCTCGCCCTGCAACACTATACCACCTTCAGCTCGCGCCTGGCCTCCTTCCCGGTCAAGGTAGACTATGTCAGCCGCCTGCGTACCCCGAAGGAACTTACGGCGATAAAGAAGGACCTCGCCTCCGGCCAGATAGACATCATCATCGGCACCCACAAAATGCTCGGCGAGGGCTTCGAATTCAAGGACCTGGGCCTGCTCATAATAGACGAGGAACAGAAATTCGGCGTCACGGCCAAGGAAAAGCTGCGCCAGCTGCGGGCGGAGGTAGACACCCTTACCCTTACAGCGACCCCTATCCCGCGAACTCTCCAGTTCTCGCTGCTCGGCGCGCGCGACCTCAGCATCATCGCTACCCCGCCTGCCAACCGTATCCCTATCCAGACCGAAATCATCCTCTTCGACGAGAAAGAGATCAAGTCCATAATCGAATATGAGCTCAATCGCGGGGGGCAGGTCTTCTTCCTCCACAACAATGTAGAGCAGCTCTCCGCCATCGGCGAGATCCTACACCGGCTCGTCCCGGACATGAGGATATGCATCGCCCATGGCCAGATGGCCCCGAAGGAACTCGAAGACAAGATGCTCGATTTCATCCGCGGCGACTACGACCTGCTTCTCTGCACCACCATCATCGAAAACGGCCTCGACATCCCGAACGCGAATACGATAATCATCAACCATGCCCAGAACATAGGCCTCAGCGACCTTCACCAGCTCAGGGGCAGGGTAGGCCGCTCGAACAGAAAGGCGTTCTGCTACCTGATAGTTCCGCCGCTCGTGAGCATCACGGACGATGCCCGAAAGCGTCTCAAGGCAATCGAGGAATTCTCCGATTTGGGCAGCGGCTTCAATATAGCCATGCAGGATCTCGACATCCGCGGCGCGGGCAACCTGCTCGGCGCGGAGCAGAGCGGCTTTATCATGGACATGGGCTACGAGACTTATCAGAAGATACTGGCCGAGGCCATGGAAGAGTTGGGAATAGAGACGGGCGGCGAGATCGGCGGCCGGGCAGAGGCCCGCTTCAGCGCGGACTGCACGGTCGAGACCGACCAGCCAGCCTACATTCCAGACGACTACATAGACATTACCGCCGAAAAGATACGTATCTACAAACAGCTGGATTCGATGAAGTCCGAAAAGGAGATAGACCGTTTCCACTCCCAGCTGGCAGACCGTTTCGGAGAAACTCCCCCGGAAGTCGACAATCTTTTCAACGTAGTGAAAATTAGAAATCTGGGAGGTTCGCTCGGGTTTGAGAAAGTGATAATAAAGAACGGCATGTTTATCTGCTTCTTTATCTCGAATGCCTTGTCTCCTTACTTCAAGAGCGAACAGTTCAGCGAACTTCTGGTCAGGATAGGAAACAATTCCCCGTTCACCCTGAAACAGACCGACGGCAAGCTGAAGATTATCACCAGGGGCATAGATTCTACAGAAGCGGCGCTCAAGACCTTGAAGAAGTTGCAATAATTTCTTAAATTTGTCGGCTTGTAAGTATGGCGAACCTGCTGATAGAAATTGGAAACACGGCGCTTAAGGCTGCCTGGGCTGAGGGTAGAACTCTCGGAAAAACAGTGCGTTACCAGGGAGAAAGGCTCCATGGTTTCCTTCTCGGAACTCTCCTTGCAAAGGAGAAGCCCGATGTCCTGGTTCTGGCTTCAGTGCGCGACATACCCGAGGAAGACATCCGCGAAATACGGGAAAGGTGTGGGCAGCTGGTCCTTATAGACCGTAGTCATCCCGCTATTCTGAGGGCTTATGGCCTTCCCGAATACCTCTCGCCTTCGCGTGCCGCCTCGATAATCGCGGCAAGGGAACTTTTCAAGGGTAAGCCCTGCCTGGTTTTCGATTTCGGAACAGTGCTATCGATAGACTCCGTCTCGGCTGATGGGACCTATCAGGGTGGAAACCTTTCGCTCGGATGCCGCACCCGCTTCAAGGCGCTGAACCGCTATTCGAGGACTCTGCCGCTGGTAGATACGCCCGATAATCCGCCCGCAATAGGGACATCGGAAACATCGGGAATAGAGGCCGGAGTTATTTCGGGCATAGTCTTTGAGGTTGACAACTACATCGCTGGGGCCCCCGGCAGTGTAGTAGTGTTTACCGGAGGGGATGCTAGCTACTTTGCAAGACAGACTAAAAACTCGATATTTGTGGTCTCCAATCTGGTTTTGATGGGGCTCGCGACTATCTCGGAAGATTATGACAGGAAGTAGGGTTAAATTGTTTATTCTGGCGGCGCTGCTGCTGCCCGTTCTCAGTTTGAAAGCCGAGGACGGCGGATCCTATGCCGGTTATACCCCGTATTCCGTTTTTGGAATAGGGGAGTTGATGACCCCCGGTACGGCGTACAATAAGACGATGGGTGGAGTAGGAATAGCTTCGCGCAATGCCCGCTTTATCAACATCCTCAACCCTGCTGCCGTTACCGCCCGCGACTCGCTGGCCTTCATGTCTGATTTTTCGATTTACGAAACGAACAAGATACTCCGTCAGGACGGCAGGGTCTCGGCCAATAATCTGTTCAATATCAACAACTTCATCATTTCGTTCCCGCTGTTCTACTCTAAGCCGGCAGACGTCTCGATGATGCTTGGTATTAAGCCCTACAGTTCTACCGGTTACTCCTACGGATACTACGAGACCAATCCAACCACCATCGCTACGGTAGGAAATGTATCACACTCTTACAGTGGTCTTGGAAGCCTTTATCAGGCTTTTGCTACAGTCGGAGTGGATCTGTTCAAAAAAGTTTCCATTGGTGCGGAGTTCACTCGCTACTTCGGAAATATAAAGAAAACCTATACTGAGACACTTTCGGATCCGGCAGCAGTAGGTCTTACCAAGACAAACGAGATGCAGCTAAGCGCCAATTCCGTAAAGTTCGGCCTTCAGTACGAACAGCCTATCGGCGACAAACTCCGTATCGGGGTTGGAGCCGTCTACGGACTGGATGCCCGTCTTGGCGGCCGCCTTATCAACACTACTACCAGCGGAATAGAGAAGAAAGATACAGTCCAGATCGGAGGCGCTTCGGATCGGCTCTACCTTGCCGGCGAAGCGGGAGTCGGCCTCAGCGTGGTCTATGGTCCTAAGTTCAGGGCTGAAATAGACTTCGTCCGCTCGGATTGGACAAACACCGGATTCAGCTCGGTAAACGGTTTTGCGGTAAACGGCCCGGCCGGCCCTATCTTCAGTACCGGGGTCTCGCAGTCGCTTCGCGCGGGAGTGGAATTCATCCCCAATCCTACCGACATCCGCTACTACCATAAGCTCATCGCCTACAGGGCGGGAGTCTACTACACTAAGGAATATTTCAGCGTCTCAGGCAACGAAATCTACTCCAGAGGCATCACTTTAGGCGCGACCCTCCCGGTATTCCGCTGGAACAACGGCATTACTCTCGGCATGGAACTTGGACAGAGAGGATCGCTGAAAAACAGTATGGTTCGCGAAACCTATGTCGGCTTCAGCCTTGGAGTCAATCTCTTCGACATATGGTTCCAGCAGCCCAGGTATGAATAAACAAACAACAAGGATATGAAAAGACTGATTATCGCAATTCTGGCTGTCGCCACTCTCAGCGCGACTAGCGTATTTGCACAGGGCAAGTATGGCGCAGACAGCGCCGAGTGTATCAAGTACCTTTCGTACTACAAAGAGTACTTCAAGCAGAAAAACTACGACTCCGCTACCCCCAACTGGCGTGAGGCGTTCCGAATCTGCCCTCCTACCGCAAACCAGACCATGTTGGTAGACGGTACGGCCCTGATGCGCAAGCTTATCTCCAAGAACGGCAAGAATCCTGTTTATAAGGCTCAGCTCGTAGACTCCCTGATGATGATCCACGACATACGTATCGAGTACTATCCGAAGTACGGAGTTACCGCCCGCAACAACAAGGGCCTCGATATGGCGAACTACATCAAGGACGACAACAAGCGCCTCTATGAGGGCCTCAACGAAATCATCGAGTTCAACGAGAGCGACACTAAGCCCAGCCTCTATATCTTCAACCTCAACGCCGCTATCGAGCTCTGCAAGATCGGCCTTATCGATGAAGAAGAGGTAATCGATGTCTATGAGCGCAACTCAGGTCTTCTCGATAACGCAGAGGCCAAGACCGCGACAGATAAAGAAGCGAACGAGAAAGTCCGTACTGATCTCGATAATCTGTTCGTAGCCAGCAAGCTCGCAGACTGCGACAAGATCATCTCCCTGTATGGCCCCCGTTTCGAGGCTAATCCTTCGGATGCCGAATTCGCGGCAAAGGTCGTCAGGATCATGTCTTCCGCCGAGGACTGCATGGACAACAACCTGTTCGTCGCCGCCGCTACTACCGTCTACAACGACAACCCCAGCGCTGCAGCAGCAAAGATGCTCTATCAGCTGAACGCCGCCCAGGGCAAGGTAGACCTCGCTATCAAGTACATGGAAGAGGCAATCGCAGCCCCCGATTCAGATGCCGAGGCAGATGCAGACCTGTACTACGAACTCGCTGTTTACTCATACAAGTCCGGCCGTCCTCAGCTTGCTGAGAGCTCGGCAAAGCGTTCGGTCGCAATGACCTCAAGGAGCGACCTCAAAGCAAAGAACTATATGCTTCTTGCTACCGTATGGGGCAATGTCCGCTGCGAAGGCAATGAAATCGCAGTCCGCGCTCCTTACTGGGTTGCAGTAGACTTCCTCGAGAAAGCAAAGCGCGCAGATTCTTCCCTCGCCGAAGAGGCCAACAAGATGATTGCGCAGTTCCGCCAGTACTATCCTACCGCCGCAGACGCCTTCATGTATGACGTCAAGGACGGCGACTCCTACACCGTCAGCTGCGGAGCCTTCCGCGAGACGACAACCGTCAAGACGCAGAAGTAGAGTTGAGGACCTGGCCGCATATCAAGACTAAGGCAACCGCTTTGATCGCGGTTGCTTTTGTCGTTTTCGGGTGTGGCGGAAAACTCAAGGAAGCAGACAAGATCAACCTGGCCGAAACCCCTACTCAGGTGGTTAACGACATGTTTGCGGTCAATACTGCAGACGGTCTCGTCAAGCAGCGTTTCGAATCGCCGGTGATGCTGAAGTTCGTTACCGACTCTGTAGACTACGATCTCTTTCCTAACGGACTCCAGGTCTTCGGCTATACCGAGGAGGGCCTTCTCGAGACCATCATCATGGCCGACAAAGCAAAACATGTCGCGTCCGGTAAGCGCTCTTCCGGCGAACTCTGGGAGGCGACCGGCAATGTGATCGTTTCCAACGTCATCAAGAAAGAAACTATGGAAACCGATACTTTGTACTGGGACCGCAAGAAAGAAGAGATTTATACAGATGCCTACGTAAAACTGTATTCCGAAGACGGAATGATGCAGGGATACGGAATGCGCTCAGACGACCGCGCCCGCAACGCTATTCTTCTCCGGCCTTTCGACAGTTACGGTTACTCGCAGTCGGATTCGACCGTTGTGAAGATAGATTCGGTCAACTTCATCGGACCTTTGCTCAAATAAAGAATTATTACTATCTTCGCAGCCCAATTTCGATAATTTTAAAGAAAAAACTATCATATGGCAGTACTACAAAAGATGCGCAACAAGTTCGGAGTCGCTATCTCCGTAATCATCGCGCTTTCCCTTCTGTACTTCATCGCCCCTATGGACGACCTGATGAACCTTTTCGGCAGGCCTGAGAACGTAGGAGAGATCAACGGTACAGGTATCTCGTATGAGGATTTCACCGCCGAGGTGGGAACCTTCACAACGATCAACGAAATTACTACAGGCTCCAGCGCTCAGACTGAGCAGGCCCACCAGCAGATCCGCAATGCGGCATGGCAGTCCCTTATAGACCGCTTCATGTTCTTTAAGAACTGCGAGGCCGCCGGAATCAAGGTTGGTGACGCCGAGGTCGCAGACCTCATCGCCGGAAACCACCTCAGCCCCATCATCGAGCAGAACCCTCTGTTCGCAGCGGAGGATGGTACTTTCTCAGTTGAGAGAGTCCGCGAGATCAACCGTCAGGCCGAGACAGACGAGACCCTCAAGCTTTACTGGAACTATCTGAAGCAGACCGTCCGTACCCAGCAGTTCTATGCTAAGTATGGTTCACTTTTCGCCCTTAGTTCCATCGAGAGCCCTCTGACCCTCAAGCAGGCAGTTGAGGAAGGCAACACTACCGCCGACATCGAGCTTGTCACCATCCCTTACGGATTCGCAGTCGATACTACTGTAAACGTCAGCTCCAAGGAGATCAAGGCCTACTACAAGGCCCATCAGGACGAGTACAAGCAGAAGGCCAGCCGCGATGTAGAGTATGTCGTCTTCGAGGTTAAGCCTTCGGATTCAGACGTAGCCGCCACCGAGAAGGCAATGGATGATGTTCTTGGCGAGTTTGCTTCGACAGACAACCTTAAGAACTTCCTTCTTAAGAACTCCGACAGGTCCCTTTCCAACCGCTGGTACAAGAAGGGCGAGCTTGCAACTGTATCTGCAGACATCGACAAGTTCGTATTCTCCGGCAATAAGGGTATTTCGCCCGTCGTCAAGGAAGGCGATTCTTTCTTCTCGGCCCGCGTAATCGAAAGCGCAAATGTTCCGGATTCTGTTTATGTAAAGCATATCCTCCTTCAGGGAGCCGGTGCGGCCAAGAAAGCAGACAGCCTCGTTGCTGTAGTTTCAAAGACCCCCGCCCGCTTTGCTGAACTCGTTCTCGAACACTCAGCCGACCAGGGCTCGTCAGACGGCGGCCAGCTTGGAAACATCGGCTGGATGACCCAGAGCTACATGATCCCCGGCTTCGAGTCCGTCATGACCGCTAAGGTTGGAAAGCCTTTCGTCATCAAGACCCAGTACGGCAGCCATGTAGTAGTTGTCACAAAGACCACCAAGCCCATCGCCAAGAAGCAGGTCGCGATTCTTGAGAAGGCCGTCCTTGCGAGCAAGGAGACCTTCAACGGCTTCTACAACGAGGCCAACAAGTTCGCCACCATCGCCGGCGGTACCCTCGAGGGTTATCTCAAGGCCGTTGATTCTCTCGGAGTTTACTCCCACAAGCAGAATCGCGTTCTCGAGAGTACCTCAACCTTCGGTTCGGTAGACGAGGCCAAGGAAGTCACCCGCTGGATCTTTGACGACAAGACAAAGAAAGGCAAGGCTTCCGGTATCATCACCGTGAACAACAACTTCTTCTTCGTAGCGGCAGTCAAGGAAGTCCGCAAGGACGGCGTTGCTGAGCTCAAGGAAGTTGCAAACCAGATTCAGAGCAAGCTCTATAACGATAAGCGCAATGCCAACAAGGCAGCTCAGGTTGCCGAGACCCTCGCCGGTAATCCTACCCTCGAGGCTGTTGCAGCAGCAAACGGAACAACCGTTTCTACCCGCAACGACATCAGCTTCTCGCCTATGAGCGCAGGTGTTCTGGAGCCGGCTCTTCTCGGTGCTGTTCTTAAGGCTGAGCTTGGAGAGGTCTGCGGACCTGTCCAGGGTATGAACGCCGTTTATGTCTTCAAGGTAAATCGCCGCGAAGCAGGTCAGTTCTACACCGAGCAGGATGCGAAGAACTTCGCTTCTCAGAAAGCCCAGTACTCTTCGCAGATGATTCTCCCCGTCATGCAGGAAGCTGCTGGCGTGGTAGACAATCGCGCCCGCTACTTCTAGAATCCGGATTCGGATATAGACTCATACCCTCGGCGTAATCGCTGAGGGTATGTTCGTTTTAGGGGGTCCGCATTAACAAATAATCGTTATATTTGTACTTACCTCGAAACTAAAACCAATACAATATGAAATCAAAGATTCAGAACAAATTCAAGACTCTCTTCGGAGAGGGCGGAAACCTCTTTGCCAGCGCGGGCCGCATCAACCTTATCGGCGAACATACCGACTATAACGGCGGTTATGTATTCCCCGGCGCAATAGACAAGGGAATAATGGCCCAGATTAAGCTCAACGGCCTCAATAAGGTGCGCGCTTTCTCGCTGGACTACAACGAGATGGTAGAGTTCGGCCTGAACGAGGAGGACAAGCCGAAGCAGCAGTGGGCCTGCTATATCTTCGGCGTATGCCGTGAGACTATCAAGCGCGGCGGAAAGGTTGCCGGCTTCGATACGGTCTTCGCAGGCGACGTGCCCCTTGGCGCCGGTCTTTCCTCATCGGCCGCCCTCGAGAGCTGCTTTGCGTTCGCAATCAACGAGCTCAACGGCAACAATATCGACAAATTCGAGCTCGCAAAGATAGGCCAGAGTACTGAACACAATTACTGCGGCGTTATGTGCGGAATTATGGACCAGTTCGCTTCCTGCTTCGGAAAACAGGGCTGCCTTATCCGCCTCAACTGCAAGACCCTCGAGTATAAGTACTTCCCCTTCGATCCCGAAGCTGCTGGCTATAAACTCGTTCTGATTGATTCTTGTGTCAAACACGAACTCGCTTCTTCGGCTTACAACAAGCGCCGCGCTTCCTGCGAGAATGCTGCGGCAGCAATTCGTAAGTACCATCCGGAGGTTGAGTTCCTCAGCGACGCGAAGCGAGTCTGGCTCGAAGAGGTACGCGCAGAGATTCCCGAGGAAGACTTCCTCCGTGCGGAATATGTTATCGGCGAAGTCCAGAGGGTGCTCGACGTCTGCGATGCTCTTGAGAGAGGAGACTACGAGACCGCTGGAGAGATGATGTATCAGACCCATTTCGGAATGAGCCGCCTCTACGAAGTCAGCTGCGAAGAGCTCGACTTCCTCAACAAACTGGCCCGCAAGATGGACGTCACCGGATCCCGCGTTATGGGCGGAGGCTTCGGCGGCTGTACCATCAACCTCGTTAAGAAAGAGCTCTACGAGCCCTTCATCGCTACCGCCGTTGAGAAGTTTGGCGAGAAATTCGGCCACAAACCGAAGGTCATCGACGTAGTCATTTCCGACGGCGCGAGGAAGGTAGAGTAACCATTATCGGAAGATGATCAGACAGCCCTCCGTTGTAGCGGGGGCCGATAAAAGTTCGGCGGGGTTTTACTCCGCCGAATCTTTTGTCAGGCTCCTGCAGGAAAGGAAGGGCTGCAATCCGAAGGGTTGCCGTGGCGGCGGGGGAGACGAACGCGCGGTCGATCTGCTCCCAGCGGCCCTGGAACTTGATGGTACCGGGCGCGGAAGGGGCCGGGCCGTCGTCTGCCGGAGAGAGTTCGAGCATCGGAGCCATCACGCTGTCTGAGGCGGCCGTTCGGACGTCGTTGAAATCGCCCAGGGCGATTAAAAGGCGGTCGGGAGTGGCTGTTCGGACGGAATCACACACGCGCGAAAGCGCTGCCAGCGCGAGCAAGCGGCGCCTGTCCGCCTCGGCCGAGCCGCCCCGCTTCGAGGGAAGATGACAGACGATTATGGCAATAGAATCGAACTCGGCGAGGAGAAGAGCGCGGGTTGGCAGGATGGATCCGGAAGAGTCTCGAACCGGGATGGCGCAAGAGTTAACAGGAGGCTTTCCGCGCCAGAGCAGGGCGCAGTCTATCCCGCGATGGTCTGGGGAGTCGTAGTGTACGAACCGATAGCCGTACTTTCTAAGCGCGGGCTGGGCGACAAGGCGGCGCAGGCAGGCGGCGTTCTCCACCTCGCAGAGCCCGACAAAGTCCGGCGGCGCGCCGGTGGAGTCCGCCAGCGCCATCACCACCTTCGCAATCGCCCGCGCCTTATCATTGAAATGCGGGCTGTCTTCAAAGAAATTCTCTACATTCCAGAACGCGACATTCTGGGCGGCGCCGGGAAAAGCGGCGAAAAGAATAAGGCCAATCAGAGCCTGAAGTCTCATAGTCAGTTTCATAAGGCGAATATGCGGATTATTTCCTAAATTTGCACCCACAAAAACGAAGAAACAATGTCTCTTAAATGCGGAATAGTAGGACTGCCGAACGTAGGTAAATCCACCCTTTTCAACTGTGTCAGCTCGGGTAAAGCCCAGAGTGCTAATTTCCCGTTCTGTACGATAGAGCCGAATCTCGGATCTACCAATGTACCGGATAAGCGCCTTGAGGTATTGAGCGATATCTGCAAGCCTCAGCGCACAATCCCCGCTACAGTCGACATAGTCGACATCGCGGGCCTTGTCAGGGGCGCCAGCAAGGGCGAAGGCCTCGGCAACCAGTTCCTCGCAAACATCCGCGAGTGTGACGCCATCCTCCACGTCCTGCGCTGCTTCGACGACGGAAACGTGGTCCACGTAGACGGTTCAGTCGACCCTGTCCGCGACAAAGAAGTCGTAGATACCGAACTCCAGATCAAAGACCTTGAGACGGTTGAGGCGCGGCTTGCAAAATGCGAAAAAGCAGGGAAGGCCGGAGACAAAGAGGCTGCGAAACTGGCCGCCCTCCTGACTCGCTATCGCGACGCCCTCCTTCAGGGCAAGTCCTGCCGCAGTGTTGCCCTTCTGAACGATGAAGAAACCGTCTTGGCACACGATCTGTTCCTGCTGACTAACAAACCTGTTATGTACGTCTGCAATGTCGACGACGCCTCCGCGGTAAACGGAAATGCCTATGTCGACGCAGTCCGCGAAGCGGTCAAGGACGAGAACGCGGAGATCCTCATCATTTCCGCAAAGACTGAATCTGAAATCGCCGAACTTGAGGACTACGAAGAAAGGCAGATGTTCCTCGAAGAGATGGGGCTGGAAGAGTCCGGAGTCGTCCGTCTTATCCAAGGCGCATATCACCTCCTTGGCCTGCAGACCTTCTTCACCGCCGGCGCGGACGAGTGCCGTGCGTGGACTATCCACAAAGGCGACAAAGCGCCTCGCGCGGCAGGCGTCATCCACACCGACTTCGAGCGCGGCTTCATCCGTGCGGAGGTAATCAAGTACGACGATTTCGTCGCGCTGAAGACCGAAGCCGCCTGCCGCGCGGCCGGAAAGATGGGCGTCGAGGGCAAGGACTACGTAGTCCAGGACGGAGACATTATGCACTTCCTCTTCAACGTTTAAGCGATGTCGGAAGTTCGAGCGAAAAAGGCCCTGGGTCAACATTTCCTTACCGACCAGCGTATAGCGAAGGCAATAGTCGACGCGCTGGGCGAGGGGGCGCGCGACGTCCTCGAGGTCGGTCCTGGAATGGGTGTCCTGACCCAGTATCTGCTCGAGCGGCCGGACATTGACCTCAAGATGGTTGAGGTAGACGGCGAGTCGGTACAGTACCTTATGCGCCATTTCCCCGGCCTCGAAGGCAAGCTGCTGGAAGCAGACTACCTTAAACTCAACATTCGAAAGATCTTCCCCGGGCCCTACCGCGTAATCGGCAACTTCCCCTACAACATCTCCTCGCAAATCTTCTTCAAGATTCTGGAAGACAAGGACCTCGTCCCGGAGGTTGTCTGTATGATTCAGAAAGAGGTCGCAGATCGTATCGCCGAGCCGCCCGGAACGAAAACCTACGGCATCCTTTCGGTTCTCCTTCAGGCCTGGTACGACATTGAGTATGTCCTGAGCGTAGGCCCCGGCGCCTTCAACCCTCCTCCGAAGGTCAACTCTGCAGTAATCAGGCTCAGGCGCAACTCCCGCACCGAACTCGGCTGCGACGAGGCTCTCTTCAAGCAGGTCGTCAAGACTGCCTTCAACCAGCGCCGCAAGACCCTTCGCAACGCCCTTAAGCCCCTCATCAAGGAGGGCACGGACACTTCCGACCCCGTTTTCGATCTCAGGGCCGAAAAACTTGGCGTCGAGGATTTCGTAAGGCTTGCCATTATTATTGCTACTGATGCGAGAAATTAGTACGCCCTCTATGTGTGACACATAGAAGTGTTTCTCCCTACAGGTCGGGCCCAAAACGTGCTCGACCTGTGTTTTTGCGCATATTGGCAGACTGCCGGTATGTTATTATTCGTTTTTTCCTTACATTTGAGAAGGTTTGAATCGATTATGAAAAAGGTTCTTCCTTTGTTTTTTTACGCTGACAACGGCAACATAACCTCAATCGGCGGCGTGGGAACCCTGATTTACGGCGGAGGTGCAGGGGTGAGCCCTTACGAGGTGACGGGCCTGACTCCTGAGCCCGGCCAGCCTGCTTATGGTCAGAGGGCGGTGACATATATGGTGCCTACGCGCCCGACGTATATTGCCCCAAAACCATGACAAAAGAAACCAAATATACCTTTTCAAAAATAATCTATTTCGTTAGTCTAGTCTTATTTGTTGTGACGCTTCTGTTTTTTATTTGGCAACAAATAATAAACGTCGAACTATTACGCAATGGGACTCCAGCAGTGGCGACTATGATTCATAGAGATGGTGCTAATGCGTACTATGATATTGAATATGATGGTGTATATTATACTGGATCTATACAGTTATCTAAGTCGGCCATGAGGCGTTTTTTACCCGGGGAAAGAGTTGAAGCATTAGTATTACCGGAGAAATTAGAATATGATAAGGAACAAACTTTTCTCCGTCATCATATGGTGTTTCTTCGCCCGCTTCCTCCCTCCCAACAGGACATTACGAAAGAGCGCGAAAGAATTGATTCGATGTATAATTGTATAGGGCGTCCTTGATATAAACTAATGTGGTGGCCTGCCGTACCTGGGAAGACCGCGTTTTCCCACTCATTTATAGAATTGTATGAAAACTTTTATTCCTGTTTTTTTGATTGCGCTCCTTTTCTCCACCAATGGTTGTATGGAGGCCGGGGATGCGCAGATAGATATGCGTAACAACTCCCATTCTATTATAGCTTGTTATACTGCTGACGGGTTAAATTCGGGCTTTTCATACCCCGATACAATTCTCCCCGCCACACTTAACAATTACCTACTAAGAGAACATATTGATTCTTTTTGCCATGTGTATGGTAGAAGAGCAGCTAGTTACAATGATTTGTTGTCTACCACTCAATGCGGCATTCTTTCAATTTTTATCTTTGATCAGGAGTCAATAGATATACATGGATGGCCTAATATACTATCTGAGAGTCAGTATTTAGTGAGATATGATCTCACCGGTGATGATTTACTCTCATTACTAGGGCTCATCACTTTTCCTCCAGATGAAAGAATGGCATCAATGAAAATGTGGCCACCATATGAAACAGTCCTGAAAGAGTGTGCCGAGCGTGAGGCCGAATCGAGATGACATAATGGCGTTTATAAAAATAACCCCGCCCGGCCTAAGCAGGACTGGACACCCGCCGGGCACGGAGACCTTTGGATACGACGGCCTCATAAACGCCAACGCCCGCCTGTACGACCCTCTGCTCGGCCGCTTCCTCAGCCCCGACCCCTACGAAATAAGGACCATTTGAGCGAAAGAGGTTTCGAGGTAAAGAAAATTTAAAAGAGGTATATTACCCTGCAATAAACTGAGCGACCCAGTCCTGATCCACACGGACCAGACCGGAAGCCTTTTCGCGAAGGATAGGATTGCGATCGACTATCCCGGCGCAGTCTGAGTAGACATTGTAGCCGATAACCAGCATCTGCATTTCTCCCTTTTCGGGGTAGGTAAGCGTAATCTCCCCGTCGGGTCCGTCCATCTTCAGAAACTTCAATGAGACGTCTTTTTTCAGTTCCTGCGCAGTAACGTATTTGCAGAGTTCCAGGGCGATATCGTCAAGCCCGGCGTCGAAGATCTTGACCTTTTCGATAAGCTCGCCGATAGAACTGACGAGCCTGCAGGTGTAGCCCTCAAGCCCTTCAGACGAAAGACCTGCTGTAGTGTAAGCAATCAGCAATTGAGCAGAAGGATCATGGTAGAGGACAGGCTCTGTTACCAGCGCCTCCGCTCCGCAGCGTGGGCATTTCACCACAAAAAGGGATCCGTCCTTCACCCTTTCCTTAAGCGAAGGATCCTTAGAGACGTTGATGCTTCTTAAATCGGGCGCGGCGAATTCGCTGCCGCATTTAGGGCATATCATAGGTCAACGTTGAGAACGAGGTTGATTTCGTAGGGTTTAGCGTCAGGGTCGGGGTTGCCGTGGACATAGACGGCCGACACCCCCAGCCTGATTTTATATGGAATGAACCAGAAGTTCCCCAGCACCACATCCAGCGCCGCCCCAGCGGTCCAGATGTTGACATCCTTCACCTCGCCAGATGGAGTAACCTTGGCCGGGTCCCATATCAGATTGTAATGGGTGAGCGAGCCCTTGGGTATGAATTCGAAGTTCCTCACATACGCTACCGGACTCAGACCGTTCCAGTCCACCGAGAGGAACGGTATGGCGTAATTAACGCGGAGTTCCGTGGTGGCCAGGGTTATTCCGGCGGCCTTGTCGACCACGCTTATGGAAGTGATAGTCGAAGGACCTTCTGATCCTAGAGACATACCTTCCTTTTCCGAAACACTTACAGACTGGTATGGCTCTGTGGAATAACTAAGGCTAACTCCGAGGCCGCTGGTTTTCCATAACCCCGGAAGATATCCGTACAATGAGGCGTAAGGCAACAATTGCGAAAACTCGAAGTCCTTGGTGACTCCTGCGGAAAAACCTACTCCCAACCGGGGAAAATAGCTGGAGTTGAGAGTGGGCAACACAGAGTATGCGCGAATTCCGGCGCTTGCCTGCAGCATTTGCTTATGTCTTTTTGTCCGCACCGCATTGTCCGAGGGCAGATAGCGGGCTTCAATGCTTGGCACTATCCCCCTCGACCAACCGTCCGAGGAGAAGTTTAATGGGACGTAAGCGCGTAGTCTGGAACTCATTCCGGTCCTGTTCGCAATGATCTTCCCCTCGAAGACGGGATATAGCCCTCGATAGGTGACATCTATCACGCCGGAATGAAGCGACAGGCTGTCCGTCATCAATGCCCCCGGGAAATAGTTATATCCCACGGAACCATATAATGTGTTGAGGTCGTTCTGGAAAAAGGTCGTGGCGCCCAGACCCAGGCTGGTGTTGAGGCTCTCGTAACTCATGGAAGACACTTCGTCGTAGTCCGCATAGAACGGCAGCCATGAGTGGATTTTGATGGCGTGCAGGGCTTTTGAGTAGCGGCGGGGCGCGCTGACCTGCGGCGCGGCCGTGTCGGCTGGAGCCGCGGCCGCCAGCGCCGCCTCCTGCGCGCTGAGCCGGTCTTCCAGTTCGTACTTGTGCACGTCATAGAAGTCCACCGCCCGCACCGGCAGGCTGTCCACCGGCGTGCGGCAGACCATGCGCCCGTCGGAGCGCAGGTAGGTGAAATATAGCTGTCCGTCGTCGCCGAAGACGAAATCCTGTCCGCCGGCCTTCAGGTGCGTGTGCTGAATCACGCTCCCGCCTTCCAATGAATACAGTTCGTTTACTCCCGTGCGGTCGGAGGTAAAGAATATCTTGCCGTCCCGGACGAACAGATGGTTGATTTGGACGAATAAAGGCTCGAGAACGGGCTCGAACGACGGCAGTCGGTAAATTCCCTCGCCGGCCTCCGTAACGGCCGCACAGAAGATTTCTCCGCCGTTTATGACGGCTTCGTGCGGCGTCAGCCCGTCCGGCGCGCGGAACTCGGTCAGCACCTCGCCGCTGAAGGCGTCCAGCAGGCTGACGTAGGCCGAGCCGTCGTAGCCCGTGCGGCATACGGAGAGCGTGTCGCCATGGACCTTGGGATTGAACCAGCGGCCTTTGCCGACCAGCGTGTGGGTCTTGCCGCCCTCCATATAGCGTATCGCGCTGGTCGAATGCATCTCCCAGCGGAGGTCGGGAAGCGCTTCGGACCAATAGATGCGGCTGCTGCCGGCGGCAAGCGGCGAGTCCGCGCCCGTGTAATGCTCGTGGGAGACGCGCCCGCTCGCGGGGTCTATGGCCACGATCGCATGGTCGTCGGCAACCCCGCTCGTGCGCGAGTAGAGCATGCCGTCCTGCCAGGTGAGGCCGGAGAAGGTGGAATAGTAGTGGCCGGGCCGGGTGAGCTGCTCGAGCTTCTGGAACGGCCTATCGAGGGCACGCAGGGAATCGTCCTGCCGCCAGAGGCTGTCCTGAACCGTCATCACGCCGCCAAAGGCATCCTTGAATTTCAGGCCTGTCTGGCGCCTGACCTGCTTACGGTAGGGAATCAGCCAGTCGTAGTAGTCCTTCATAAACAGCGGCTTGTCATAGACGGCGCGTACTCCGCCTATCGCCAGATAGCCTACCTTGTAGTAGTCCGGGGTAAAGAGGCGCTGGGAGCCGTAGCGCCAGCGCTCATAGTTGCGAAACTCCCCTTCATCGAAACTGGCGCGGAAATACTCCAGGAAGTCTGCCGTACGGGCGCGGCCACTCCGGGTGAGGGCGGTCTCGGTAGTAACCGCGTCTCCCTCGAAGTGAGAAGGGTCGAAATAGTAAATTGAGAAGAAACCAGCCAACGCCTCTCCAGATAGATAACTCCACACCTTCAGCGGTTTCTGATGAACGAACTGCATCTGGGCGACGTGGCGCTGTTCGTGGATTGCGAGCAGAGTCGTCCAGGGCAGCGGCCAGGGATTTACCATCTCCGGGCCGGTATACATCTCCATCCTTCGCGGAGTCCAGACAACCATTCCGTTGGAGTACCCGAGATACGGGTGGAGGATGACGGGCATCTGGCGTTTGTAGGCCTCGTTGGGCTCGCGGCCAATCGAGAGCGATACGGGCACCTTCCACCTCTCCCACTCGAGGGCATAAGTCCGGGCGAGCGAATCGAAAGGCGCAGGATATACGAAACGATAGTCTTCAGTCTTAATCTGATTCCATCGCAGGAACGCACTCTCGCTTCCGTCTACTACGAACTGTGCGCGGGCAACCTGGGCCGCTCCGGCTACAAGGACGACCAGCAACAGTTTCTTAAGTACGGAAGAACTCATAAGAACAAATTGGAAAGGAATATAACGACTATAACTATCGGGGAAACCCAGCGGATCATAAAATAAATCGGCCTGAACCATCTGGAACTGCGAAGCCGCCCGCCGCAGGTGAGCTCATCCCAGACATCGGCTTTCTTCATTCTCCAGCCGACGAAAACGACAAACAGGAGACTTCCTATCGTCATCACGAAGTTGGAGATAAGTTTGTCGCAGAAGTTGAAGATGGTTTCGCCAAGGATGTGGAAGTCTTTCAGCGGGCCGAAGGACAGCGAGCAGACGACTCCGATAGCCCAGCAACATAGGAAGAGCACCAGCGTAGCTTTCTTCCTCGACCAATTCTTCTGGTCCACGAGGAACGCGACGCAGGTCTCGAGCATGCTTACAGACGAGGTAAGGGCCGCCACGACGATGGTCGTGAAGAAGAGAATCGAGATGACGTGGCTGAGGACGGGGTGGGTCAGGCCCATGGCCGAAAATATGTAGGGCAGGGTCTCGAAGATAAGGCCGGGACCGGCGCCAGGCTCGATTCCCGCCGCGAAGACGGCCGGCATTATCGCGAATCCGGCGAGCAGCGCGAACATCAGGTCGAAGGCCGCCGTGCCGATCGAGGTGGCGACTATGTTCTCCCCGCGCTTCATATACGAGGCATACGTAAGGATGCAGCCGACTCCGATCGAGAGCGAGAAGAATGCCTGGCCCATCGCCGAGAGCATCGCCCCGCCCGTGAGCTTGCTGAAATCGGGCTTCAGCAGGTAGTCAACCCCCGCCTTGGAGCCGGGCAGCGTCAGCGAATAGGCCATGATCACGAGAATCAGCACGAAAAGCAGCGGGGTAGAGGCGCGGGTAAACTGCTCCACTCCCTTGCGGATGCCGAGCCGGACGATGATGGCCGTAAGGCCGATAAAGACCGTGTGCCAGATGAGCGGGGTCCACGTCGAGGCGATGAAGCTGCCGAAGCGGGCGGAGTGATCGGCCTGGGTCATAGAGACGTCGGTGACGGCGAACGAAAGCGCGCGTACCTGGTATGCGACCGACCAGCCGCCTACGACGCTATAGTATGAGACCAGGATGATCGGGGCGAAGAAAGTAAAAAGGCCGATGTATTTCCATGGCGTCCCGGGGGCTAGTTTTTCCATCGCCCCGACCGTGCTGAGCTGCGCACGTTTGCCGATGATCGACTCCGAAAGGAAGATCGGAACGCAGAGGAAAATGGCAGCGAACAGGTACACGACGATGAACGCCGCGCCCCCGTTCTGGCCGACCATATAGGGGAAGCGCCAGATGTTGCCGAGTCCGATGGCGGACCCGGCCATGGCCATTATGGCGGCTCTTCTACCGCCGAAGCTTTCTCTCATACACTACGAACTCGAACTCGAATCCCGTCTCGGGATCGGTATGGGTCTCGGAAGTACTGATGCGCTCCCAGACTTCCGGATCAATCACCGGGAAGAAGGCGTCTGCATCCTTTACTTCGGTGTGGACATGGGTGATGTACAGCCTGTCCATTTCCGGCATCGCGGCCCGGTAAACGGAGGCTCCTCCCATTATGAAGCACTTGTCTTTACCCGTCTGCTCTGCCTCGCGGAACGCTTCGTCGAAACTATAGGCGCAGGTAACCTCCGGAATCGGGTCGCCGCCGAGGTTGAGGACTATGTTTTTACGGCCCTTAAGCGGCCTGAAAGGCAGCGAAAAGTATGTGGTGCGGCCCATTATCACCGGATATCCGGCGGTGACGGCCTTGAAGTACTTGAGGTCTTCAGAGATGTGCCAGGGAAGGTCTCCCTTGACACCTATTCCATAGTTGTCTGCGACTGCGACGATAAGACATTTTTTCATACTGCTGCGGGTGTTTATACTGCTACGGGTGCTTTGATTGCGGGCCAGGGGTCGTATCCTTCAAGGGTGAAGTCTTCGGTCTTGAAGGCGAAGATATCTTTTACTTCAGGATTGATGTGCATGGTAGGCAGGGCGCGCGGGGTGCGGCTGAGCTGCTCGCGGGCCTGCTCGAAGTGGTTGAGGTAGAGGTGAGTGTCGCCGGTAGTGTGGACAAACTCGCCGGGCTCGAGGCCGCAGACCTGCGCGAGCATCATCGTCAGAAGGGCGTAAGATGCGATATTGAACGGCACTCCGAGGAAAACGTCCGCCGAGCGCTGGTAGAGCTGGCAGCTAAGTTTTCCGTCCGCTACGTAGAACTGGAAGAGGCAGTGGCAGGGCGGCAGGCCCATCTGGTCTATCTGCGCTACGTTCCAGGCGCTGACGAGGATGCGGCGCGAATCCGGGTGATTCTTGATAAGATCTACTACGTTAGCGATCTGGTCTATATGGCCGCCGTCATAAGTGTCCCAGGCGCGCCATTGGTGGCCGTAGATAGGGCCGAGCTCGCCGGTCTGGTCGTCTCCCCACTCGTCCCAGATGTGGACATTCTTCTCCTGAAGGTGTTTTTTGTTTGTATCGCCGGCGAGGAACCAGAGAAGTTCCTCGATAATTCCGCGGGTAAATACTTTCTTGGTAGTCAGGAGCGGGAAACCGTCAGCGAGGTTGAAGCGCATCTGGTATCCGAAGATACTCTTCGTACCCGTCCCGGTGCGGTCTGTCTTGACCGTACCTTCGTCCATTATCTTTTTGAGGAGATCTAGATATTGCTGCATTATAGATAAAATCTGATACCGATACTTGCGTCAACGTGAGAAGCGGCCTGAGCCTGACCGTTTTCCACCTCAACTTTGCTTTTTACCCCGTTCTCGGTTCGATAGATATCTCTTACCGCTCCGGTGTACAGCGCCAGTTCTGCCCCGAGAGCCAATTTCGGGGTTATCATGAAGTCATATTGAAGACCAAGATAGTACCCTAAGGTCCACCCTGTCACCAGGAAGGGGTCTATGACGCAGGCGTCGTCACGGTATCCGACGTAGCCGACTCCGGCATTCATTGCATAAACGTGTTTGGAGCCCCCGCCGGCATTCGTTACTCCATAGTATGGCCCGATGAAGAGGATGGAAACGTTATCCGAGACGGTACCGGTTTTCTTTGTCCCATCTTCAAAAGTTAAAGTTCCGTAAGAACTGACAGCACTTCTCAATCGGTTGTATTTGATACCTACAGAGGAGCCGGCTGCGATGTAATATGTGATATCGGCGCCTTCATTACCTCCGATTTTCAAATCTTTGTAATACTTGACAAGGTCTTCGCCCATAGATTTATCTATGGATCCAAACATATAGGCAAACCCGCCTTGAATGGCGATTCGGAACTTTGGCGACCAAGTATTTATAGCAAGAGAGTCGGACGTTACGATGGTCTGGGCTCCCGCTCCAATTGCCACCAATACGAGAAATAAAGACAGAACCAGTTTTTTCATTTCGTATCAATAGAATTATAGATGTTAACTCCAAAGCGGGGGTCTGTAACACGAAGGTCGGGCCGTCCCACAAATATGCCCATAGCGACGTCGCACTCAATGTAGTAATCTTCTCCCTGAGCGACGTCTAAAGTGATTTCCGTTTTCGCTTCCGTTTTTGCCCAGATTCTCACCTTTGCCGGTTCATAGATTTTGACCTCAGCCTTTGTGTTCCTGACGCAATGATACACTTTTGTGTCGTTTATATAGACGTCGTATTTAACTAAAGGGCCGATGGTGTCGCCCGGCCTGTAAAAGTATATAATGGCATAATCAGGGTGCTGCGACGTTACGACAGTATCGTTCTCTTTTTCCCGTGTCAGGAGGGAGAGGTCGTCCAATCTGTAAATCTCTGCTTCTATCCTGTGTGTGGTGTAATTCGGCGTGGGTGGAATTTCCTTTGTAATACGGATTACATTTCCGCCGGCACTCCGTGCCTCCCCCATAACAAGGGAGAGAGTCTTGTCGTATGTCCCATTTGCCGGAGTCGTAAATCCCGAGTCACCAACCTTCGCTGTTCCAAGCAATATGGCATTATCAGGAATAGCGGTCCGCGCATCTATGACTACGATGTCGTCTTCTGCTGTAAGTGGCGCCAGTTGGCGGGTAATGCTGCTTGTCAGTTTTGGAGAACAGGCGGGAAGGGCCAAAACAGCCGCTACGAGCGATAAAAAATGTGAAAGTTTCATTCGAATGCGAAAATTATGGCCTCTTCGAAAGTCTCGCCGGGCTTGAGGAGGGTGGTGGGATAATCAGGGTTGTTGGGGCTGTCGGGGAAGTGCTGGCACTCGAGGGCTACGGCGCAATAGTCGTCGTAGATTGCGCCACCCTTACCGGTAGGGCAGCCTTTGAGCCAGTTTCCTGTATAGACCTGGATGCCGGGCTGGGTGGTGTAGACCTTGAGGGTGCGGCCGCTCTTTGCTGCTTTGAGTTCCGCCGCCTCGGCCAGCTGGCCTTTCTGGTAGCCGTCTATTATCCAGCAGGCATCGTAGCCCTTGCCGTAATTAAGGGCGGGGAAGTCTTCCTTTATGTCCTGGCCGAGTTTCTTGGGCTTCAGGAAGTCCATGGGCGTACCCGCTACTGGATCCGGCTCGCCGAGGGGGATGAGGGTCTCGTCCGTGGGCAGGTAGAGCGAAGCGTTGAGCTTCAGGGTATGATCCAGGACGCTGCCCGAATCATGGCCGTCCAGGTTGAAATATGAGTGGTTGGTAAGGTTCACTACGGTAGGGGCGTCACACTGGGCCGTGAAGGTAAGCCTGAGTTCGTTCTGCTCGCTCCATTCGTAGCGCGCTACGACCTTAAGGTTGCCGGGATAACCCATCTCGCCGTCTTCGGAGAAGTACATGAACTCTACTGCGTCTCCGTCTTTTCTGCTCTCCCAGATCTTGTTCTGGAAGCCCTCTGGGCCGCCGTGGAGGTGGTTAGGGCCGTTGTTGATAGGAAGGCTGTAGATCTTGCCGTCTATCTCGAGGCTGCCTTCGGCGATACGGTTGGCGTACCTGCCGGGGCATTTACCTGCGCATGGGCCGTCTGCGAAGTAGTTTTCCAGGTTATCGTAGCCGATTACTACATCGGCGAGCTTTCCGTCTTTATCCGGGACGATTATCTTCTGAATCGCCGCGCCGAGGCTGCTGAGCGTAACGCTGGCGCCGCTCTTGTTTGTAAGGGTATAGGTCTTGATTTCCATAAGTGTTGTAAATATACAAAAAAATCCCCGCAAGGAGCACCTGCAGGGATTTTTGCGAAGTATCTCGGGCGAACTACTCGTCTTCCTTCTCGGATGCGGCGTAGTCGGCGATGAGCTTGTTCTGGATGTCTCCCGGTACCGGCTGGTAGTCGGCGAACTCCATCGTGAAGCTTGCGGAACCTGAGGTCAGCGAGCTCAGAACTGTAGAGTAACGGTAGAGCTCTGCGAGCGGAACCCTGGCCCTGAGGATGCTGAATCCTTCATCAGAACCGAGGTCGCCGAGGATACCGCGACGGTTCTGGAGGTCGGACATGACTGCGCCCTGATACTCTCCGGGGGTAGTAACCTCAACGTTGTAGATAGGCTCGAGGATCTTCGGACCGGCGATACGGAAGGCCTCCTTGAAGGCGTTGCGGCCGGCGATGATGAAGGCGATTTCCTTGGAGTCTACCGGGTGCATCTTACCGTCGTAGACATAGACGCGGATATCGCGTGCGTATGAACCGGTAAGAGGTCCTTCTACCATACGGTCCTTGATACCCTTAAGGATAGCGGGCATGAAGCCGAGATCGATAGCGCCACCGACGACGCAGTTGTAGAACTCAAGCTTTCCGCCCCACTCGAGGTCGATGATTTCCTGGCTCTTGATGTTGAGCTGAGTGTCTTTTCCGTCGATAGGGAACTTAGTCCTGAGTTCTCCTTCTGCAGGGCAGACGAGGAGGTGGACCTCACCGAACTGACCGGCGCCGCCGGACTGCTTCTTATGACGATACTGGGCGGTAGCGACCTTTGTGATAGTCTCGCGGTAAGGTACCTTCGGAGCGAAGAGCTCAATCTCGAGACCGAACTCGTTATTGACTCTCCACTTGACGGCGTTGATGTGCTGCTCGCCGTTTCCGCTGAGGATGGTCTGACGGAGTTCCTTGCTGTATTCTACGATGACGGTAGGATCCTGAGAGGAGATCTTCTTCAGGGCCTCGCCGAGCTTCTGCTCGTCCTGCTGGACCTTGGCCTTGATGGCGCAACGGTATTTAGGAGCGGGGTACTGGATCTTCTCGAAGTTCAGACCTGAACCGATAGCGGAGAGGGTAGTGTTGCTCTTTCCGTTCTTGAGCTTGACTGCGCAACCGAAGTCGCCGGCCTTGAGAGCCTGGACGGGCTCCTTCTTTGTTCCAGCAACAGCGTAGATAGCGCTGAGACGCTCCTTGTCACCTGTCTCGGGGTTCTCGAGGTCGAGACCCGCGGTGACGGTGCCGGACATTACCTTGAAGTAAGAAACTTCTCCGAGGTGATGCTCGACATTGTTCTTGTAGATGAAGAGACCAGCTGCGGCTTTCTCGTCTGCCTCAGGGGCGACGGCTGCGCCGATCGTGAACTCGAGCAGACGCTTGACTCCGATGTCCTTCTTTCCGGAAACGCAGAGGACAGGATAAACCTCGCGGTTCTTGATACCGATTGCGAGACCGTTGCGGATTTCTTCGTCTGAAAGGGTTCCTTCCTCGAAGAACTTCTCCATAAGGGCGTCGTCGAACTCGGCTACCTTCTCGATGAGGGCCATACGGGCCTCTTCTGCCTTGTCTGCGTACTCTGCAGGGATCTCGAGGGTGTCGTTGTACTTCATTGTAAGTACGTCTACGACTCCGTCAAAACCAACACCGGTGTTGGTAGGGAACTGGATAGCGAGATACTTGCTGCCGAGGGCCTCCTTAAGGGCGTGCTGAGCGAGATCCCAGTCTGCCTTCTCACCGTCGAGGTGATTGACTGCCACTACGAGGGGGAGCTTGAACTGGTCTGCATAGCGAAGGGCGTTGCGGGTACCGACCTCGATGCCCTGCTGGGCGTTGACTACGAGGATACCGTTCTCGCAGACGCGGAAGCCTGCGTATGCGCCGCCGATGAAATCATCGGAACCGGGGGCGTCGAGAATGTTGATTTTCTTGCCCTGGAACTCGGCGTACACGGGAGTCGCATAGATCGACCTCTGGTTGAGCTTCTCAAGTTCGTCGAAATCGGAGACGGTGTTCTTGTCTTCAATGGTACCGCGCCTGTCGATAACTTTTCCCTCAAAAAGCATAGTTTCTGCAAGCGTAGTCTTACCGGACTTCGTTGCGCCCAGAAGGACCACGTTGCGGATGTCTTGTGCTGAATACTCTTTCATCTTGATTATAGTTTTTTGTAGATTTTTCTGAAAGTCTGCAAATCTATTAAAAATAGTGGTTTAAAACAACATTATGAACCTAGAAAATAGGGCTATCCACTCTTCGGACCTTCGCTTCGCTCATCCCACCAGACGCGCTTCGCGCTAGTGGTCCCCCCGCTATCGGCCGCGGGTGGCCAGGGTCCTCAGAGTGGATAACCCTATTTTCATTTGAAATACAGTTATACCCCAAGCTCCTGTTTCATCTTCCGAAGGAGATCAAAAGCCTGTAGCGGAGTCATATTGTCCAGGTCGGCGGCTTCGAGCTTTTCGCGTATTCCGGAGAGGGCCGGATCGTCGAGCTGGAAGAACGAGAGCTGGAGGCTTCCGTCCGCCTCGACCTTGCCCTGTTTCGAAAGGGCCTCCGCGCGCTTTTCGCGCCGTTCGAGCTCCACGAGCGTCCGTTCGGCCGATTCCACCACCTCCTTGGGCATACCGGCGAGGCGGGCGACGTGGATACCGAAGCTATGGGCCACTCCGCCCGGTTCGAGCTTGCGAAGGAAGATGATGTCCTTGCCCTGCTCCTTGACCGCGATATGGTAGTTCTTCACGCGCGGGTAGAGCGCCTCGAGGTCGTTGAGTTCGTGGTAGTGTGTCGCGAACAGCGTTTTCGCGCCCTTGCCGTATTTGTGGACATACTCGACCAGGGCGCGGGCTATCGACATGCCGTCGTAGGTTGAGGTTCCACGGCCGATCTCGTCCAGCAAGACGAGCGAACGCTGGCTGAGGTTGTGCATGATCATGGCCGTTTCGAGCATCTCGACCATGAAGGTAGACTCGCCGCGGGAGATGTTGTCCGTGGCCCCGACGCGGGTGAAGATTTTGTCGAAATAGCCGAAGCGCGCGGCGTCCGCCGGAACGAACGAGCCCGCCTGAGCCATCAGGATGATGAGGGCGGTCTGGCGCAGCAGCGCGCTCTTTCCGGCCATGTTCGGACCGGTCAGGATCATGATCTGGTTGGTAGCGCTGTCCATCCGGATGTCGTTCGGGACGAACTGCTCGCCCGCCGGCATCAGCGTCTCGATTACCGGGTGACGGCCGGCCTTGATGTCGATGATGTTCGATTTGTCTATCTCTGGACGGCAGTAGTTGTGGTCAAGGGCCTGCTGGGCATAGCCCTGGAGGACGTCGAGCTGGGCGACTATCTTGCAGTTTGTCTGGATGTCGCGGATGCTGCCCTGGATGTGGGCGATAAGCTCGCCGTAGATGCGGCTTTCGATTTCGTAGATGGTGGCCTCTGCGCCCAGGATCTTTTCTTCGTAGTCCTTGAGTTCTTGGGTTATGTAGCGCTCCGCGTTAACGAGGGTCTGCTTGCGAACCCACTCGGGCGGGACTATGTCTTTATAGGCGTTGCGGACTTCGAGATAATAGCCGAAGACGTTGTTGTAGCCTATCTTGAGCGACGGAATTCCGGTACGCTCGCTCTCGCGCTGCTGGAGGTCGAGCAGGTACTGCTTTCCGCCGGTAGAGATGTTTCTGAGCTCGTCAAGGTCTTTGTCCACTCCTTCGGCGATGACCGGGCCTTTGCCGATTTGGGCGGCCGGGCTTTCGCTCAGCGTCTCGCCGATGCGGGCGACTACCTTTTCGCAGTTCTTCATCTTCGAGGCGAGCTTTTCGAGCGCCTCGACTCCGGATCCGGCGCAAAGGGCCTGGATCGGGCCCATCTGGGCAAGGCTGCGGCCGAGCTGCATCATCTCGCGGGGGAGGATCTTTCCGGTCGCTGCGCGGGCGATAATGCGCTCAAGGTCGCCGACGTTGCTTATCTCGCCCTGAATCTCTTCGAGCGCGCCGTCGTTGTCATAGAAGAACTGGACGCAGTCATAGCGGGAGTTGAGCTCCGCAAGGTCGAGGCTGGGCAGGGCGAGCCACTGCCTAAGGAGGCGGGCGCCCATCGGCGAGCAGCAGCGGTCGATAGTTTCGACCAGGCTGACGCCGTCTTTGCCCGACGCGCTGGCGAAGATCTCGAGGTTGCGGACGGTGAACTTGTCCATCCACACGAACTTCGCCTCATCGATTCGGGATATGCTGCAGATATTCTTAAGGCCTACATGCTGGGTCTGTTCGAGGTAGAAGATCAGGGCTCCTGCCGAGCAGATGCTCAGCGGGAAGTTGTCTATCGCAAAGCCTTTAAGGCTCTTTACTCCCAGCTGTTGAGTAAGCTTTTCGTATGCTGCCTCATAGACGAAGGCCCATTCGTCTACACAGGTGATGTAATAGTCTCCATAGCGCTCCTTTACGGCGTTCCTTACCGAGCGCTCGACTACCAGCTCCTTCGGCTGGAACGAAGACAGAAGAGTTCCGATATAATCGAGGCTTCCCTGCGCCACCTGAAACGTTCCGGTTGAGGCGTCCAGAAACGCCGCTCCGCATTCGTTGTCCTCGAAAAACAGACCGCAGAGGTAGTTGTGCTCTTTCTGGTCTAGCATACCCTCTCCGAAGGCCACTCCGGGCGTAAGTATTTCTGTTACACCGCGTTTAACAAGTTTGTTTTTCGCCAGGGCGGGGTCCTCCAACTGGTCGCAGATAGCTACTTTGTAGCCTGCGCGGATTAGTTTCTGGAGGTAAGTCTCGATAGCATGGTGGGGGAAGCCGGCCATCTCGGTCGGTCCCTTCTCCCCATTGGCCCTTTTCGTAAGGACAAGCCCCAGGACTTTGCTTACCAGGACGGCGTCGTCTGAGTAACACTCATAAAAGTCGCCGCACCTGTATAGCAATACTGCTTCCGGGTGCTGCGCCTTAACGGCGAAGTAGTGCCGGAGCATCGGGGTATCTTCTGTTTTCTTGGTTTTAGCCATTTTTTACGGGCGCCCGTCTTGGAAGCGCTATCCAAATTTAAGCAATTTCAGCAACTTTCGCGGCCAGGCCCAGGAAAGCCTGGGCGTCGGGGCCTGTTCCGAGGGCGGCAGGCTCCCCTGCATCGCCGCTTTCGCGCACGCTCTGGACCAGCGGAATCTGCGCGAGCAGATCCAGTCCGAGCTCGCGCGCCATCGCGGCGCCGCCTTCCCTGCCGAAGATGAAGTACTTCTCTTCGGGGTGTTCCGCCGGGGTAAACCAGGCCATATTCTCTACTATTCCGAGTATCCTGCGGTCTACATTCTCGTTCTGGAAGAGGCCGATGCCCTTTCTTACGTCGCTGATCGCAACCTTCTGCGGGGTAGTGACGATGATGGCGCTGTCCAGCCTGATGTCCTGGACGAGCGAGATGTGGATGTCGCCCGTTCCGGGAGGGAGGTCGATGAGGAGGTAGTCAAGCTCGCCCCAGTCGACCTGAAGGATCATCTGCTTTAGCGCGCTGCAGGCCATCGGTCCGCGCCAAATCAGCGCCTGGTCCTCGCCCGCGAAATAGCCGATCGACATCCATTTTACGCCGTACTTCTCTATCGGGACCATCAGTTCGTGGCCCTCCTCCCCGTACGCGGCCGGCTGCTCGCCCACCGTCGCGGTCATAGTAGGCACGGAAGGTCCATAAACATCCGCGTCCGCGAGTCCGACCTTATACCCGAGCCTCGCCAGCGCCACGGCCAGGTTCACTGCCACGGTCGATTTCCCTACGCCGCCCTTGCCGGATGCGATGCCGATCACTTTGCCTATGTGTTTGATGGTATCGCCGGTAAGTTCCAGCTTCTTTTTCGCCGGTTTGGGGTCTTCTGCTACGACAGTCTTTACTTCCGATTCGATCCCAGGGAAATTGCGGATAAGAGCCGCGCGGGCCGCGCCGATAAGGTATTCGGCGAGGGGGTCGCGGCGCTTGGGGAAGACCAGGGTGACGGTTATCTTGCTGTCCGTCGCCTCTATGTCTCCGACCATTCCGAGTTCAACGATGCTTTTATTCTGCTTTGCGGGGTGTACAACCTCGAGCAGAGCTGCGCGTATATTATTGATATCCATTAGAATAATGTTGGTCCAAGTTCTTTCGGGTGGAAACTTTTTCTGTGGTATTCCGTGTACCCGTATTGTTTGATTGCGGCTATGTGTTCTGCGGTGGGGTAGCCTTTGTTTGTGTCCCAACCGTATTGCGGATACTTTTCGGCCAGTCGGCTCATATATTCGTCGCGATAGGTCTTTGCCAGGACCGAGGCCGCTGCGATGCTGGCATAGGTAGCGTCGCCATGGACAACCGTCTCGTACCGGGTTCTGTCGTAATCCGCGAACGGCCTGAATTTAGGCCCGTCTATCAGAAGAAAATCAGGCTTAGGGTTCAGTTTCATCACCGCCCTCTGCATCCCAGTTATCGAGGCCCAGAGGATGTTGAGCCGATCTATCTCCTCGGCGCTGACTTCCTCCACGGCCCATGCGATCGCTTCGCTCTCGATTATCGGACGGAGAAGGTCGCGCTGCTTTTCGGTCATCTGCTTCGAGTCGTTGAGCAGCGGGTGATGGAAATCGCTCGGCAGGATTACTGCCGCGGCGAAAACCGGCCCGGCAAGCGGTCCTCTCCCCGCCTCGTCGCACCCTGCCTCGACTCTTCCCTCCTTCCCGCAGCTCTTCAAGCTAATTTCCTTCATACACGCAAATATAATAAAAGTTAGGGACACTACATAGTCCCCTTGCGGAGGTCCTGAGGGCCCCCGCAAAGGGTGGTGAGCGGAGTGCGCGTCTATCCGCTCAGTCGCGCCAGGCGCTTAGTCGCGGCGGTTCTTAACGGCGCGAATCTCCTTACGAAGGTCTATGTTTTCCTGCGCAAGGTGAGCGATCCTCGTCTTCTGCTCGTCAATCAGCTGAATCTGGGTCTTGACGGTCTGCCTTTCAGAAAAGATCAACTGGGTAAGAATGTCGAGTTTTTCCTTGAGGGACTCGATCTCTTTATCCTTCTCTCCGATAAGAGCATTCATACGCTCCTTGTATGCCTCGTTTTCGTGAAGCATAGAAGAAGAAAGCTCCTCAACGCTGTATCCGAAGAGGATCTTCTCCTCCGGGAGCCCGCAGCTTTCCGCCATCTTCGTAATCTGCTTGTTGATTACAGAAGTTTTGCCGTGTTCAAGATTGATGTAGGCCTGACGGGAGATTCCGATTTTGTGGGCCATTTCCGCTTGTGTCAACTTCATCGAGTTGCGCACTTCTGCGATGTTGTCTTTGACATCTTTTTTGCTCATTTCTTAAGCGTTTTAAAATGAGCTACAATAATATAATAGAATTCCGTAATTTCCGACCAACCAATACTTTACATAGTAAAAGACAGCTTTACATTTTGCGATTTTTTTCAAATTTTTTTCATTTTTTGCCTTTCCCCTTCCGAAAAAATCCTGTCTAAAACCCCTATCAGACTTCCCCCCCTGCCCTTCTGCTCATCATATCTCGCCCATTCTCCCGCTCTGTCCCCGTGGCCTTCTTCTCCCTCAAAAAAATTCATACCACTCTGCGGAAATTTCCGCAGAGTCGTTCTATTTTTCCCTTCCGCGGACGTCTCCTGCCCTTATTTGCGGAAGGTCCCCGCTATTTTTGCACAAGGTGGAATTCTAACACGCGGACCTTGCGCGCAAAACCCCATCACATGCCTTCTAGCGCACAAGG
>ONOI01000014.1 GCA_900319375.1 uncultured Bacteroidales bacterium
TTCATCAACTTCGTACTTCAGCGTGGGAGATAACCTCCTGATTATCAGTAAAATCATCAAATTAGGTCTGTCAAAATCAAAGGACCTAATTCACTTATTCCCCTGTGTGTTAGCCACTTATCTTCCATGCCGCCAGTGCGGTACCTCACCCTTTTGCGGAATGTTCTCATCGACCTGTTCCCTTCGCGTGGCTACCGCCCGTGTATTGAGGGGTGATAGCCACGTTTTGGGCCTTTTTCGCTCCCATCACCCCTTTCGCAGGGGGTGATAGCCACGCTCAAGACCTCAATACTCCAATGTCCAACTCTCGATCGCGCTGCGCCGAGCGTGAGAGACCGCCCGAAGGACCTGCGGCCGCTCCTGACGATTATCAAGTCGCGACCGGAAGTGTCCGCCATCTCTGATTTTTGCTCGAGAACTCGAAGATTGCACACAATCATTCAAGTTCCCTTCGCCGAAAAATCAGACCCAATTTTTAAAGACGCGCGGGCTCGGCGACCCTGCCGGGGGCTCAGAATATATATTCGAGCGGGAGTAGAAGGAGGTAGCGCCGAAGGAGTCCTCGGCCGGAGGCGCGAAAAGCCCCAAGATCGGCGCAAAAAAATACCCCCGGCGGAGAGCCGAGGGTATTTGATAGTAATGATATCTGAGTTACTTCTTGGCTCCCTTCTTGCGGAGGACGGTGTCGACCATGATCTGGGTACCGATCATAATCGAAGCGTAAGTTCCGATAACGATACCGAGGCAAAGAGCCACCGAGAGACCGCGGATAGACTCGCCGCCGAAGATCGCGATAGCGAGCATCGGGAGGAGGGTCGAGACCGAGGTGTTCACCGTACGGGTGAGGGTAGCGTTGAGAGCCTTGTTGACGGTGTCCTTGAAGTCTTCGTTCGGATGGAGCATCAGGTTCTCGCGGATACGGTCGAAGATAACCACGTTGTCGTTGATGGCGTAACCGATAATCGTAAGGATTGCGGCGATGAACGTCTGGTCAACGTCGAGGTTGAACGGAAGGATACCCGAGAAGAACGAGAAGAATCCGATGATGATGATGGCGGTGTGGGCCAGCGAAACAACGCCGCCGAGACCCCATGCCCAGCCCTTGAACCTCCAGGCGATGTAGCCGAAGATTACGAGGAGGGCGATGATAACAGCGATGATAGCGTTGCGCCTGATATCGCTTGCGATCGATGCGCCGACCTTGTCGGAACTGATGATACCGTTGGGATTTTCGAGAGTAGAGGTGAACTCGGAGAAGCTTACGGGCTCGGAGTAGAATCCGCCCAGAGCCTCATAGAGCATTCCTTCGATTTCAGCATCGACGGTAGAAGACTCATCCTTGTACTTGTAGGAAGTTGTAACCTTCATCTGGCTGTCTCCACCATACTGCTTGACCTCGACAGAAGCGTTGCCGATAGTCTCGTCTGCTGCGACTGCTGCGTCGAAGACCTTGACGGTCGCTGCGCGGACATCCTCGGCTACGACGGGTTTGTCGAAGCGAACGATGTAGGTACGGCCGCCGGTGAAGTCAACACCGTAGGTGAATCCCTTGAAGAAGATCGAGCAGAGGGCGAGAACGATAACGGTACCGGAGATGATGTAGGACCATTTGCGTGCGCCGATGAAGTTGACCTTCGTGTTCTTGAGGAAGTTCTTGGTGAGGTTGTTCTCGAAGGTGACGTTCTTACCCTTGCTGACACGGTCGTCGAAGATGATTCTGGTGATGAAGATCGAGGTGATCACCGAAGTAACGATACCGATGATGAGGGTAGTAGCGAAGCCCTGGATAGGACCTGAACCGAAGATGAAGAGAACGATACCGGTAAGCATTGTCGTTACCTGGCCGTCGATAATGGCGGAGTATGCGTTCTGATATCCGTCGTGGATAGCCTTGCTCAGGCCCTTGCCGGCCTTGAGCTCTTCCTTGATGCGCTCATAGATAATAACGTTCGCATCCACAGCCATACCCAGCGTCAGGATTAGACCCGCGATACCGGGGAGGGTAAGGGTTGCGCCGAAAGCGGCGAGAGTTCCGAAGAGGAATACGACGTTGGTGATAAGCGCTACGTCTGCAACGAGACCTGCTCCCTGATAGAAGAAGATCATGTACAGAAGAACGAGGATGAAAGCGATGATGAAGGAGATGAGACCTGCCCTGATAGACTCAGCACCGAGGGAAGGACCTACGACCTGCTCCTGGACGATAGTTGCAGGAGCGGGAAGCTTACCGGACTTAAGGACGTTGGTAAGGTCGGTTGCCTCTTCGATGTCGAAGTTACCGCTGATCTCGGAGTTACCTCCAGTGATCTCGGTGTTGACGACAGGGTATGAGTAGACGGTACCGTCGAGGACGATAGCGATCTGCTTTCCGATGTTGTCTTTGGTAAGGCGGGCCCAGATGTTGGCACCTTCTGCGTTCATGGACATGGAGACGGTGGGAGCACCGGTTCCACGCTGGTTGTTGTACGAAACGCGGGCGTCGGTAACTACGCTACCGTCCAGAGGGGCCTTGCCGTCGCGGGAGCTGACCTTGATGGCGACGAGCTCATAGACATTGTCCACGGCCACGTGTTCGGTGGGCTTCACCGACCACATAGGACGGAACTCGGCAGGGAATATGTCGGCGGTCTCCTTGAGGAGAGCGTTGACCCTGGCCGTATCCACGGCGTTTGCATAACCGATCAGAGCGCCCTGACGCGACTGCGACGGGGTGAGGACTGCGAAGAGGGGGTTAGCCTTCTTGTAGGCCTCGAGCTCGGCGTTGGATCCCTTCTGCTGGGCGAGCTCCTGCTCCACTACGTCGTCCGAAGCGGCAGCCTTCTCGGCGGCTACTGTCTCGGAGCTGGCGAGCTGTGCGAGAGTCTCGTTAGCCTCTTCGAGGTAAGGGAGGATCTCCGAATTCTCGAAGGTTGTCCAGAACTCGAGGGAAGCGGTTCCCTGGAGGAGTTTACGAACACGCTCAGGCTCTTTTACGCCCGGGAGTTCGATGAGGATACGTCCGGTATTTCCAAGCCTCTGGATGGAGGGAGCGGCAACGCCGAAACGGTCGATACGGTTACGGAGAACATTGAAGGAGTTAGCCACGGCGGCCTCCGCATCCTCGCGGATTACCGAGATGACTTCGTCGTCTGTGCTGTCCGGCTTGATGCGGTCACGCATCTCGTATGTACCGAATACCTGAGCGAGCCTCTGGCCATTGGAAACCTCTTTCCAAGCCTCTGCGAAGAGGGTGATGAAGTCTCCACGGCTGCTGACCGAACGCTCCTTGGCAAGGGCGAGAGCCTGGTTGAACTCAGGGGTGTGTTCGCCGGCGAGGGCCTTTACGAGGTCCTCGAGCTGAACCTGCAGCATGACGTTCATACCGCCCTTGAGGTCAAGGCCGAGGTTGATTTCCTTTGCCTTTACATCTTTGTAAGTTTGTCCGAAATAAACTTTTTCTGAAGAGATGGAATCTGTGTACCATCTGCTCTGATGCTTCCTGACAGAATCAAGCGCATAGGCCTGATCCTCAGCAGCAACTTTCGACAGGTCGAACGCCTCCACAGCCTTCTCTGCATACTTGTCTGCCTTCTTTTCCATAATGCCGGTGACGGCGGTGAAGGAGAGCTGCCATACGCAGGCAAGGGCGAGGAGAATCGCTACGAGTCTGATTGCGCCTTTACTTTGCATAATTTTTGGTAGTATTTTTGATTATTATTTGTTTCGTTCGCTAATGAGCCCGCAAATTTAACAAAATTTTCACACAAAGAAAGGACTAATCATCTTATTTGCTATTTTTGTAGTCTATACCACATAGAGAAATGAAAGGACTGGGTATAAAATCTCTCTTCGTGCTGACGCTTCTTGCGCTGGCTTCCCCGGTCTTTTTTGCGGTTGCGGCTCCTCCCTCCAAGGTTAAACCGTTCCCGAGAGGCCCCTTGTCTCCGCGCGACAGCCTGTGGCTGAAGATGGTGTCCGACTCTTCTCTGGTGATTCTTCCGGAAGTAATAGATACTACCGTTTCTTACGAAGAAGTCTATAAGGCATATATGGACAGCGTACAGAGGGCTCAAAGGATTGCGGACAGCCTGATGATACGCCAGGACAGCATTATAAGGGCCCAGCAGCTGGCAGACAGCCTTGCAAAGGCGCGCCAGGATAGCCTGGAGAGGGTCGCCGCGACTATAGACGAACTGGTCCAGAAAGGCAACGACTTCAGCGAACTGTACTATTTCGCCAAGGCGTATGAGTATTTCTCCCAGGCTGAAGAACTGTGTTCGGATCCGGAGTTCAAGGCTGCAATCGCGGCGAACCGCAAGCAGTGTGACTACGCGCGCAACCATATCCAGAAGATTCCTGACCTGAAGGTGGTGGCAAGAGCGCTGTTCAGCGCAGACGACTTCTTCCTCTATTACCCTCTGCCGGATAAGTCGTGGAGACCAGTGGTGGGCGCCCCGGCGGTTTATTATACCGGAACGGAATCGGTGATTCACCTCAACCGCGACCGCTCGCTGGATATGATCTACCCTATGTACGACGGCGACAGGATGTACTTCGCTTCTAAGAACCTGCCAGGGTTCGGCGGATATGACCTGTATTACTCGGACTGGGACGAGGATCTGGGAGAGTGGGGAGAGCCTAAGAATATGGGCTTCCCGTACAACTCCCCTTACGACGACTTCCTGTTCATGAAGACAGACGACGGTCAGTTCAGCGTCTTCGCTTCCAACCGCGGCCTTAGCCAGGACGGCGAGGATGTCCATGTCTACGTCATCAAGAATTCGGGCAACACGACATATCGCGCAGTAGGCAAGCCCAAGGAACTCGCCCAGATTGCGGAGCTCGCGCCCAATGTCGAGGACAGTTCCCACGAACCAGGCGGAGACGCCCTTCAGAACCAATATCAGCAGGCAGTGGAAAAAGAGCAGGCTCTCCGGGCCAGGCTTGATTCCGTATCGCCTGAAGAGCGTCCTACCGTTCAGGAAGAACTGAACGCCGTCCTTGCCGAAAAGGCCAGGCTGGAGGAGCAGATACTCAACCGTGAAACCTCATCGCCCGGAATGGGCGCTGGCGTCCCTGTAACCGGCGTTGAGGGCTCCTTCCCCTTCACCAAGAAATCATACGGACCAACAATCAAAATAATATTCGACGACTAATATGACTCCTACCCTCATTATCATTACGCTCGTCCTCGTCGGCATCCTGATGATGCTTATCGAGTTCCTCCTGACCCCCGGAATGGGTTTTGCCGGTATTATCGGCCTTGCTTCATTCGTGGGCGCATGTGTATATGCTTTCATAGTGGAAGGCACTCAGACCGGAACCGTCGTTACTGCGGTGGTTGCCGTTATCGTAATTATCCTTTTTATCTGGATGCTTAGAGGAAAGACCTGGAAGAAGCTGGAGCAGCAGGAACAGATAGACGTCAAGACAAACACCGAAGTGGAGAAAGTCAAGGTCGGTGATAAGGGCGTTACCCTCAGCCGCCTCGTACCTATCGGAAAGGTAAAATTCGAAAGTGTCTCTTGTGAGGTCCACAACGCCGACGGCTCGTTCGTGGATCCCGGTGTCGAGGTCGAAGTCACAGCCGTAGAAGACAACGAAGTATTTGTAAAACCAATTAAATAACAGCCATATGACCCAAATCATCATCTGGGCCGCGATTATCATAGTCGGCCTTATCATCTTACTCTGGTTCTTCCCGGTACCTCTTTGGTTCCAGGCTATCCTCTCGGGTGTCCGCGTGAGCCTTATCCACCTGGTCCTTATGCGCTGGAGGGGAGTCAACCCCAACACGATCGTAATGGCTCTCATCACCGGAACAAAGGCCGGTCTTACCCTCAGGGCAAACGAGCTCGAAGCCCACTACCTCGCAAAAGGAAACGTCTCCAAGGTCGTAATGGCCCTGATTTCGGCCAATAAGGCCAACATCCCGCTAGACTTCAAGATGGCCGCAGCGATCGATCTCGCCGGCCGCGACGTTTTCGAAGCAGTCCAGATGTCCGTCAACCCCAAGGTCATCAACACCCCTCCCGTCACCGCAGTTGCTAAAGACGGTATCCAGCTGATCGCAAAGGCCAGGGTCACCGTCCGCGCCAACATCAAGCAGCTCGTCGGCGGCGCCGGCGAAGAGACCGTGCTTGCCCGCGTAGGCGAGGGTATAGTCTCCTCGATCGGTTCGGCCGAGTCCCATAAAGAAGTTCTCGAAAACCCGGATTCCATCAGTAAGGTAGTTCTCGGAAAGGGTCTCGACGCCGGTACGGCCTTCGAGATTCTCTCGATCGATATCGCAGACATCGACGTAGGTAAGAACATCGGCGCGGTCCTTCAGATGGACCAGGCCGATGCCGACAAGAACATTGCCCAGGCGCGCGCAGAGGAGCGCCGAGCGATGGCAGTTGCGCTCGAACAGGAGATGAAGGCGAAGGCGCAGGAAGCGCGCGCCCAGGTCATCGAGGCCGAGGCTCAGGTCCCGCTCGCGATGGCGGAGGCTTTCAGAAACGGCAATCTCGGTATCATGGACTATTACCGGATGAAGAACATCCAAGCCGACACCGAGATGCGCGAAACTATCGCCAAAGACTAAGCGAATCTGTTACTATCCTTGATAAGGCCTTCGATCTGCACACGCAGTTCGGAGGCTTTGTCGTTGTTAATGTTGCCAGATGTAAAGATTTTCGATACACTAAATAAGTGTATTATTTGAAAAAAAAATTATATATTTGCGCAGACAAACATACAGATGCAGATTGTTTTCACTAAGTATTATTTGTCGGACTTGTACTATGGCACACAAAACTTTCAATGCAACTCATCCCGGCGAGGTTATCAAAGATGAACTTATTGCCAGAGGTATTCCGCAGAAGGCTTTTGCCGAATGTATCGGAGTGCCATACACGATGTTCAATGACATTCTCAATGAGAGACGTCCGCTTTCTGCTACCGTCGCGCTCTATGTCGAAACGGCATTGGGTATATCAGCCGACCTGCTGATGGGACTGCAAGCTGATTATACTATGCAAAAAGCAAGAAACGACGCCGATATACAGCGTCGTTTGAGAAAGGTTCACCCCTATGTATCGCCGGCTCTATCCTAAATACCTTCCACTATCCTTCACAAGGCCTTCGATCTGCACGCGCAGTTCGGAGGCTTTTTCGGAGTTCAGCACCGAGAGCGGGAGGTGGTTAAGAAGAGCATTCCATTATTATTGATCAATCTCATTTTTAAGATCTGAGCGAAAATAAATAATTAAATCCGGACAATGTGCCCCAGGGCGAAAGTCTTCCTTATTGCTCCACTCATCGCTGATATAATTCAGTATTGACAAATAGACCCTCATTTCGTCGTCTGACAAATCAGGTAGTTCGTAGTGGATTATCCTCACTACCTGATCATTTAACCAAAACGGATCAATCAGAACTTCGGTTATCCCATCCCAATTATCATCTTTATATGGACTGTTTAGGGCGTTGGCGATAGTGTCAATGAGGCCTCTCTCGCCTTTGGCATTGTGATCAATACTTACGAATACATCATTTATATTACTATTGACAAGTTCCTGGATCTCCGAGAGGCTTAGATAATGAAACATAATAATGCATTATGGTTTAAACAAATAAAAAGTATGATAATGGTCTGGCGTATAATACCAACTGTTGTGGTAGCGGCTTGTAATAATGGTTGAAGAGTCCACTAATCATGTCATTGGTCATTCTCCAACTCTAGAACTCGGATATTATTCCTGTCTGTGAAATCAATTACGATGCTGTTTGAATCAATATACCTTTGATAATAATCAAAAGATCCCACCTTGCCAGGGAGAGCAGTTATCTTTTCCCTCCCAGTTTCAACATAGTTCAGTACTTTATCGTTGTTTAATACCACCCTTACAATAATACCAGCCTCCCTAAAACCACTTAAATCAATCCTTTGCTCGAAAGAGTCTCCTGCTTTCAAGAAAACAAAAGAGGGGTTTGATTGTATGAATTGAACGCAACTTAATTGAGGCTTTGTAAAAAGTAATGGTATATTATGTCTGTCTTGGTCGTGGCCATTCATTTTATAATACAAACTTAAGGCATCATTAATGGGTTGTACTTCAACAATATCCTCACCATTATCGGGATCTAGAACAACGAAGTTCTGTGAATTGTGATATAGAAAGTTAAGATACACGACATACCTCTCGCCGTAAAACAGATAGCGGAAGGACTTTAATGATTCTTCGGACTTCGGAAGGGAATACCACCGGGAAAACAACGGGATAGGGTCGTCTGTTCGGAATAATGCCGGCATATAATAATCACATGACGTATCATTCGAATACGTAATAATGAGATATGGAGTAGATATCCCGGTGATATTCGATGTTAAACTGCTTACTGAAAAGTTTATCCGCATATCTTGTCCACATAGAATATTATGAACAGAGACTAATAGTATAAAAACCGTCAAGGCATATTTTCTCATAAGTGTTAATATTTTCTGCTATGATACCACTTCATATGTCTATAACTGAATAAATCTACAAGACCAGGAGAGAATAGACAAATCGACAAAACTGCCCTCTCATAATCAAGACTCCTTCTCAAAGATAATAAAAAAAGCTTGAGGTTCTTTGCCCCAAGCTTCTATATCAGCAGTAGCGATTACTATCCTTTATAAGGCCTTCGATCTGCACACGCAGTTCGGAGGCTTTTTCGGAGTTCAGCACCGAGAGCGGGAGGTGGAAGCGGAAGCGCCAGTGGTGGTTCGGATCCGCGGGCTGGTTGATGCGCTCGTTCTCGAAGTCGGGACGACGCAGGTTGGCGTCGAGCCCCACCCAATCCTGGAGCGGGAAGATAGCCAGCATGCAGGCGGAGCTCAGGTGATCCCAGAGGATCTTCCTGAGGTCCCACGGCGCGAGGTCGCCCTTGCCGGCCTCAGCGTTCTGCATACGCAGGGTCGACATATCGTGGCTGGAGGTGGCGCAGACGCTGAGGTAGGGCCAGGGGCGACCTTTGTCCATCTGAGCCATTTCGAGCGAAAGGATCTTCCAGTGGTCCATTACGCCGGGGACGCAGTCGGGGACCATTCCGAGGTCCTCGCCGCAGGCAAGCATACCGCTCGCGCTAAGCAGCTCGGGGAGCTTGCGCTCGGCGTTGCGGCGCCAGAACTCGTCGTGTCTATGGTAGAAGAAGTCTACATAGAGCTTATCGAAGCGCTCCTTCTCTGGCTCGCTGAGTTTGCTGGTATCGGGGGTGATAAGCGGCTGATAGCAGTCGGGGTGGCGCGGGTCCGGATGGAACAGGCCCTCGCGCGGCAGGCGCATAAAGTATATCTCCTCGGCGCTGTAGGGCATCGCAGGGTTGAAGTGGCCCATAAGGCCGCTCTTAAACTCGGTGGGGATCTCCCAGATGCGGAAGAATCCAAGGATGTGATCGATTCTGAATGCGTCGAAGTACTGGCTCATCTTGCGAAGGCGGCTCTTCCACCACGCGAAATCGTCCTTAGCCATCTCCTCCCAGTTGTAGGTAGGGAAGCCCCAGTTCTGACCGTCGGTCGAGAAGAAATCCGGCGGGGCGCCGGCGCTCGAATCGAGGTTGAAGAGCTGAGGGTGGAAGTATGCGTCGGCACTGTCGCCGGACACGCCGATCGGCAGGTCGCCTTTGAGCGAGATGCCCTTTGAGCGGGCGTAGGCGACCTCTTCGCTGAGCTGCTTGTCCAGATGGTACTGGATCCAGCGGTGATACTCGGGCTCGCACTTATCGCGCTTCGCGCAGAACTCTACATATTCGTCGAGCCAGTAAGCGTTCTCCTTGCAGAACTTCTTGAAGGAGGCCGAGGCCAGATCCTTCGCGCCGCGGGCTTCGAAGGCCTTGCGAACGAGCTTCATCTTGGATTTGAACACCCGCGGATAATCGATTTCGGGGAGGTCGTTGAGGGCCTTCTGCTCCTTCTTGAACGCAGCATCTTCTTTAATGCCAAGATCCTGAAGGTGTATATACAGCGGATGCAGACCGAAGCTGCTTACGGGGCTATACGGATACGAATCCTTCCACTCGCCCTTGCGGGTGGTGTCGTTGATTGGCAGCAGCTGAATTATACACTGACCGGTCGAGACGGCGAAATCTACCAGCTCGCGCAGGTCGCGAAAGTCGCCGATGCCAAAGTCTCTCTCCGAACGGAGCGAGAACACGGGCACGGCGATGCCCGCGCCCCTGAATCCCGGGCGGTCGAACTTCTCCGCGATGTGTTTGCGCGGGAACGGGCAGCCTTGGATAGGGCAGTCGATCCACGAGTCGCGTATCTCCTTTGAAAGAGAAGCGGTGTGGTCCATCCACTCGAGACGGGTAATCAGCCCGTCCTGCATCAGGACATAGCCGTAGCTCTTGAGCGCTGCGGCGCTGACTTTATCTACCGTTACCGACCAGAGGTCACCCTCAGTCCAGGACATCGGGTATTTCTTATCTTCAAGAACCAGCGCCAGGCTCTCTCCCCAGCGGGTATGGTATTCAATAGAGAAGTTTACTTTCATTATTCAGGTTTATATTGCAATATCATAAAACTCTTTTCATCCATATTCATCGCCTGCGGGTTGATCATCTCGCCGGTAAGGACATCGTACCAGACGCCGTCTTCCATCTGCGAGGTAATCTCCTTATAGTCCGCCCAGGGAATCTCGACCCCCTCCGAGCCATTATTGAAATAGACGAAAACAACGTCTGAGAAGTCCGGCAGATACCTAAAATAGGCGTAGGTGTTGTCTCTGCGCAGGAAGTGCGTCATATGGCCTTCCTGAACAGCTCTCGATGTCTTTCTCCAATTGAACAGCGTCTTGAAGTAATCGTGCATGTCGGTCATAGTGGCATCGGCCTGCCAATCGAGCGGGAAATCGATGCGCAGCCCGCCATGGCCCTGGGAGAGGTCCTTGCTGACGGAGCCGAGCTCGTCGGCGTAGAGCACCTGCGGGATACCGCGAAGGGTCGCCAGGAGCGCGAAGGCAGCCTTCACCCTGTACTCGTCCCTGCCCACGCAGTCGGCAATGCGCTCCTGGTCGTGGTTGCCGGGAAAGATGAGCTTATTTGAAGGGTCCGCATAGAACTGATCGTTGGCGACGCAGTCGTAGACGCGGACCATGCCCTCGTCCCAGTTCACGCGGCCGTTGTGGTTCAGAGCCTGGATCATTGCGGTCTGGAGCGGGAAGTCCATAATCGCGGGGAGGTTCGAGTCGAACCCGTCGCGGTTGAGCGCGCCGCTCTGCCAGTAGGCGAGCTGCGGGACGTTGTTCGTCCAGACTTCGCCGACAATGTTAAGATTCGGATATTCGGCCCGGACAGCGGCGCACCACTCGCTCATCGGGTATTTCTCGTTATAGGGGTAAGTATCGACGCGAAGGCCGTCGAGATTGGCCCACTCAATCCACCATATCGCCCACTGCTGGAAATAGCGCAGCAGGAACGGATTGTCGAGGTTCATATCGACCATCGCGCGGTCGAACCAGCCGCCCTCCATATTCTGACGGTCGATTTCGGCAGCGTAGGGGTCGTTCTGAACCGAGAAGCTGCAGTTGGAATGGGTATATTCCGGCCACTGATGGACCCAGTCCTGGAACGGAAGATCCTTCATCCACCAATGGGTGTCGCCGCAATGGTTGGTGACGATGTCCATCAGGACCTTGATGCCGTGGGAGTGGGCGTCCTCGACCAGGGCACGGTAGTCTTCGTTCGTTCCGAAGCGGCTGTCGATCTTGTAATAGTTGGTGCAGGCGTAGCCATGGTAGCTCTCGCGCCTGACGTTATCCTCCAGAAGGGGCGTGTTCCAGAGGGCCGTGACCCCGAGGTCCTGCAGGTATCCGAGCTGACTGCGGATTCCGGCGATATCGCCCCCATGGCGGCCGTAGAACTCGTCCGGGGCGGCCTTTTCGAAGGTATCGTCGGTCGAATCGTTAGACGGGTCGCCGTTGACGAAGCGGTCGGGCATTATCAGGTACATAAGGTCGGCGCTGGAAAAGCTCCTGCGGGCGGCGGATCCCGGGCGGCGGGCCCCGATCTCATAGGGCACGCTGAACGTTTCCTCCCCGTTCGAGAAGCAGAGGCTGTAAGTCCCCGGGCGGGCGGCCTTATCGATCTGGACGTCGATGAAAAGGTAGTTCGGGCTCTCGACTTCATGGGCCACGGTAGCCTTGACTCCCCTTCCGCCTTCGATCCAGACGTCGAAGTCGCGGATTCCCTCGCCCTGAACCATCAGCTGCAGGGGCGTTTTCATCCCGACCCACCAGCAGAGCGGCTCTATGTGGGCGATGCGGTCTGCCCCGGTCTTAAGCGACCAGTTCCATGGCGCCTGCAGCTCCACGCTCACGGTCACGGCGTCCCCGCCCTTCGTGCGCTTGAACACGAGGGTAGTCGAATCGCTGGGGACAAGCTCGAACGCGGCATCGCTATCCAGCGCAGGGTGGGCGTGTTTGAACTCGGTCAGGTATTTGTAGAACTCCGTCCACTCGTTGTCTTCCCATTTCGGGGCGATGTCTTTCTCGAAGAAAGCGAAGCGGCGGTCATAACCCACTTCCTGGCCAGTGTAGATAAGCGGCTGGGAGTTGGGCAGGGTCCAGCAGAGGATGCTCATCGCCTTTACGGCGTCTCCCATCCTTTCGAACTCGGTTCCGGACCAGCTGTTTTCGTCGTGGTTGGAGGTAAATGTCATTCGGTTGCCGTCCGAACTGATGTAGTATTTTTCTATCTCGGCAATCAGGTCTGCCTTGGTTTTCTTGCCCTGGGCGATGCCGTTCAGAAGATGATGGAGCCTCCATCCGTAGAGGGAATTGAAACCGGCTCCGTACATCCACTCGTCTTCAGATTCAGCCAGCATGTAGATGGGCTTGCCGGCGATCGTGCGCAGCGAGTCTATGCTCGGCTTCCAGAACTCGGCCGGAACCTGGCCGGCAACATCGCAGCGGAAGCCGTCGACTCCGCGCTCCATCCAGAATTTCATAGCCTCGAACATCGCTTTGTGGACTCCGGGCGTATTGTAGTTCAGCTTTGCGATATCGGTCCAGTCATATTCGACGATGGTGTGGCCCAGAGAATCGCGGTAGTACCAGTCGGGATCCTGCTCGGTAACCCACGGGTGATCGGGCGAAGTATGGTTGGCGACCCAGTCGAGAATCACCTTCAGGCCCAGGTCGTGGGCCGCGGCGAGAAATTCGTCGAAGTCCTCGAGGGTTCCGAACTCGGGATTCGTATCGCAGTAGTTCTTGATTGCATAGTAGGAGCCCAGAGTCCCCTTCCTTTCAAGTTCTCCGATGGGGTAGATAGGCATCAGCCAGACTACATCCACTCCGAGTTCCTTGAGACGCGGGAGCTGCTCCCTGGCGGCATCGAAGGTCCCTTCCGGGGTAAACTGGCGGGTGTTGAGCTCGTAGATAATGCCGTCGGAGACGAACTTGTCGTCTGGTTGAGGGGCGGCCGGGCCGGCGCAACCGACAAGAAGCGGGAGCGCCGCGAGCAGTATAGTGAACAGCTTTTTCATATCTTATTGAACGAATACGACTGAGGAGTTGGCTCCAAGGGTTACATTGCTGCCGGAGACTTTGACTGTTCCCAGCGAAACTGCCTGGTCGGAGAGTTTGTCTTCCGGAAGAGAGAGGGTTATCTCTGCCGAGCCTACATTATGAAGGACGAGAGCCTTAGATCCGTCGGAGGCGGTCATATACCAGGCGGCAATAGGGTTGGCTGAGGAGTTGCTGTCGTTGTAGACCGAATGGGCGGACATCTTTCCGGCAGCGAGCGCGGGGACGGTGTTCCTGGCCTTTGTCCACTCCGCGTAGGTATAAAGAAGCGACTCACGGTCCTTCATCTGGGACGCTACCGAAATATCGTTTGCGACGAGGCTGAGATCGAACTTGCCGTTCAGGTCTCCAGTAGCCGCCCCGGACGCCTTGTCCCAGACGATGGGGGTGCGGACCAGTTCGTCTTCGCCTCCGTCGTCATGGTCCTTGCCCCAGTACCCGAGCTCTTCGCCCTGGTAGATGTAGGGTTCGCCCTCGGCGCTGAGAAGAATGGCTGCAGCCTGCTTGAGTTTTGCCAGGTCGTTGTTAAGGATAGTTGCAGCACGCGACTCGTCGTGGTTGGTCAGTTTGGTGGCGACTATCGCGTTCGGGTTGACGGTGCGATATGCGTTGCGGTAACCGATGAGGTCTTTTGCGAGATAACGGCCGATTCCGTTGCTCATCACCCACTTAAGCCTCTCCCAGAAATCGAATTCGAAGCAGGCGGGGATACCCTTATAGTACTGGGCTACCGAGCCGGCGTCCATCCAAACCTCTCCTACCATATAAAAGTCTGTGTCGTGGGTTTTGCGGAAAGTCTCGTTACACCTGTCGTACCACTTTTTAAGGAGGGTGACGTTTGCGCCGTTGTTGAAGGAATTCATTCCTCCGCAGAGGTGCTTGACGGCGTCCAGACGAAGTCCGTCTATCCCCATTCCTATCCATTTGTCTACCGAGGCGGCGAGATCCTTGAAGAGCTGGGTATTCTGGGCCTGGGTGACATCTCCATAGTTAAGATCCGGCATCCAGTCTCCGAAAGCGCCCATAAACGACACGGTCTTAGTCTCGAGGTTGGTGAGTTCGATCTTGTAGCGGCCGGAACCCTCGAAGAACATATCTCCACCGTTGGAGACCAGTTCGAACGGAGTCCCTGCGGAGAGGGTCGTCTGCTCTCCGTTTCCGCCGAACTTGAAGTCCCAGCCGGAGGTCTTTCTTACGAGCAGGCCTGTCTTGCCGCTTATTTCCATCACGGCATAGAAGGAGCCGTCCCCTTTATCCACGAGCTTAACCTCCCTGCCGTCTTTCCCGGGGGCCCAGGTCCACAGGTTCCAGGGGCCGCTGCCCTCGACCGGGGCGTCAGTAGTCGAAGTGATCGTTATCCTCGGGGCGCCGGAGATGGTACTGTGCCAGTCACTGGCAGAATACGAGTAGCCGCTGAGCATCAGGAATTTCCTGTACTCCGAAGCGGGATTCGAAGAGATGAAATAGTAATCCCTGTAGGGGCTGGATTCGTCTGCGAGAGCCTCCTTGAACCACGGGTGTCCTTTCCCGGAGTGATTCAGGACATAGTCCATATAGATTTTGATTCCCTTCGCGTGGGCTGCGTCGATAAGGTCCTTGAAGTCCTGCTCAGTACCATATTTGGGGTTAAGGGCGGTATAGTCGGTTACTCCGTATCCGTGATATGCATCGGCGGGATGCGCCGGGGAGAGCCAGATAGCCGAGACTCCCAGTCCGTCCAGATAATCCAGACGCTGTTCTATTCCCTTGAAATCTCCGATCCTGTCGCCGTCGCTGTCTGCGAAGCTATAGATAAGGAGCTGGTAGGTGATATTGCCTTTCTTTTCTCCCTGAGCATAAGAAGGCAGGTCGAAGCCCTGAGGACCGGGCGCCGGCTGCGGATCCGGTTTGCAGGCCGCAAACAGACCCAGGGCGGCAATCAGAAGTATATATGCGGATTTTTTCATACGCGTGTGATTAGCTTTCAAAGATATCAAAATCCGCCGTCTTTTACAATAAAAAGGCCCCCGGTTTTCCGGAGGCCTTGAATTAAAGGTTATTCAGAGAATTAAAGAGTAACCTTGATGCTAGCCTTGCTCAGGCCCTTGTTTCCCCAAGAGTAAACAGTGATCTCAGTTGCGGGGATAGTAGGAAGGTCTGCGCGAGGGATGCTGAGCTCGAACTCTGCGTGATCTGCGTCAGCCACACCGGCGCAAGCTGCGTTTGCGAGGGTGTAGGTGTCGGGCATGCAAGCATCACCGGGCTTTGCCTTGAAGGTATTCTCAGCTGCATACGGATAGAACACACCGACGAACTCGTAAAGGCCATTGCCCCAGAGCTCGACACCAGTCTCCATGTTGTTGTCACCGTCGATGCCGATGTAGACATAGCCGGCGCCACCCCAAACCTCGGAAAGTCTGGTTGCATCTCTGTGAGAGTAGAGATAAACGAACTTCTCGTCGGAAGTGACCTTGATGGTGTGGTTGCCTTCTGTTGCAGATGCAATCTCTGCCCAGTCAGCGAAGTCGCCGTCGATAGCGATCTTGGGCTCGAAGCCGCCGCCAAGCTCAACAGTACCAGCGTTGAAGTCGATGGTAATCTTCTGGCCAGCCTCAACCTGTACGCGCTCCTGGTCGCCGCCGGCACCGCGGTATGCGATCTTGCCGTCGAAGAAGATGAACTCGGTCTTCCACCAATCGATCCAGCCGTTAGGAGTTGTTACGCCCTCGATAGCTGCGGAAGGAACAACCTTGGATGCGAGACGGAGTTCGCCTGCACCGGTAGTGGTGATGACGAGCTTTTCGCCTTCCTCCTGGAATTTAACAGCTTTGTCGAAGTCCCAACCGCCTGCGAATACTGCATCACCGATGCCGTAGACCTCTGCGGGCTTGATCTCGAAGGTGTTGTCGTTGCCGTTGACGAGGATGGTATAGAAGCCAGCGTCGTCGATCTTGATGTTGTTTCCGTTGTCGCCGAAGTCACCGTTCCAAGCCTTTACTGCGCAGAACTTGAACTCTCCGCCGGCCTGGAAGTAACGGGTGATCCAGAAGTAGCCGGGAGCGCCCCATACGGGAACAAGCTCAGCAACTCCTTCGTCATCCCAACTCCAGTTGCCCCACTGTGCACCGATCATGTACATGTTCTCGGGAGCGGTAGACTCCTTGGTGCAGACTGCGGTGTAGGAGAAGCTCTTGTCGAAGGAACCCTGTGCGAGCTTGAAGGTGAGGGTGATGTCGTACAGACCGCCCTTCTCAACCTTGATGTTGGCTCCGTTGAGGGTCATATTCTCAGCGAGGGAAACTTCAGCCTTAACTTTACCTGCATCGTCGAGAGTAACTTTCCAGTAGTTTCCGGTCGCGAACTTGAACTCGCCGTTCTTTGCGAGCTCCTGGTCCTTGAAGGTGAAGGTAATACCGTCGTTGGTGAACTCGGTAACCTTAGGATCGGAAGAGGTGAAGCCCCAACCGTTCATACCGCCGCGAACACCGAAGTCGCTTGCGTCGAGAAGGAGAATCTGAGGCTCCTTAAGGTCGCCTGCCTTGTTGATGTCAAGCACGATGTGATAGAGACCTGTCTTGGCCACTTTCATTGCGGGAGCGCTTTCGCCCTCGATCATCTTGCCTTTGAGAACCTTCTCAGGGTTGTCGTTGTAATTTTCCTCAAGAGGAGTTACGAACTCCTCAAGAGTGGCGCCATACTTGGTCTTGTTGCCGCCGTCGTTGTAGAGGAGGTAGAAGTCCTTGTCGGCATCGAGAACGATGTACTTCTCGTACATACCCTCGCGGACAGCCTTGTCGACCTCGTTGAAACCTGCTGCCATAACGCACTCAGGCCTGATTTCGTCGGAACCTGTTGCGGGACCTGCGACATAAAAGCCGTCAACGGTCACCTGCTCCCAATTAATGTCGCTTCCGCCTTTCTTCTCGGGGTTGCAAGCAACAACCGTCAGAGCGAGAGCGGCCATGAAAAAGAATAATACTTTTTTCATAATTGTTTTTTTGTTGTTAATAAAATGGTTGAATAAAATAATTGCGGTTTAAGGTCTATATGTTTGTCGGATAACCCGGGTTCTGAGTCCAGACCGGCTTTCCGTTTTCATCGCGAACTGATTTCTCGAGTATCTTGTAAGGAATCGGGAACCACTTGCGCCAGTCATCCTTTGCGGTGATGAACTGGACATATGTATCGTCATTGAACTTTCCGAAACGGATAAGATCCCTGCGGCGCATATTCTCCCAGGAGAACTCGCGGCCGCGCTCGTCGAGGATACCGTCTAGGGTAAGAGCCTCGGGATAAGCTGCGGTGTAGGCTCCTGCAGGATCTCCGTCATAGGCGAAAGCCCTCTTGCGGAGAGTCTGGAAGTCGGCGGTGTTCCAACCGGAAGTACCGGCTCCGCCGCGGAGGATGGCCTCTTCTTTCATCCAGAGTACGTCTGCGTAGCGGAACAGGACGAAGTCGTTCTCGCTATACTTGTACTTGCCGCTCTTGTCGATTTCGTACTTGATGTTGCGTGCGCCGCCAAGGTCTGTGGCTTCAACCAGGGATGGATTTCCGTTGGCGTCGAGGACGTCCTTTACGATGATGGCGTCTGACTTGGCTGCGTCCTTATCCTTGCAGAGTTTGCCGGAGGCATCATAGATAGGTCCGAGGAACCATCCCCATTGCTTCGTGTTGTTCGTTCCCTTGCCTTCGTTGCCGGGGCCGCGGACATCGGATGCCGCGAAGCGGTCGATGAACGAAGGTCTTGCGCAGAAGCCGTTCCAAGGGGTCTCGAGCAGACCGTAGGTCTTCTGGTGGTTGTAGTTGAGGGTAAGAAGGGAAATACGAAGCTTGTTGAGCATCATCCCGTCTCCGCCGGAGCGCTCGTCGATCTGGGCCATACCGTTTTCTACAATCACGAAGATGTTCTCCTTGGAGGCGGAGTTGTCAATCTTGAAGTTGGTGAAGTAGTCGGGCTCGATAGAGTAGGACTTGGCGTCGATGATGGCGTCGCAGCAGCGAACACAGTTTGTGTAGAAGTCAGCTGCCGATGTGATAGGAGTCGAATGCTCGTTCGTAAGAGTGATGTTCGAAGGGGTGCAGCCGAAAGACTCTGCGTTCAGATACAGGCGGGCAAGCAGGGAATAAGCGAGACCCTGGGTAGCGCGTCCGTAGTTGAGGGCGCGGCTTGCGTCGTCCTTTACCTGAGGGAGGTTGGGGGCGTTCTTCTCAAGGCAGTCCACAAGCTTGGACCATACGGCCTGGGGCTCCATCAGCGGATCGCTTGCCTTGTCTACGAACTCCTCGAGGTAAGGAATGCGTCCGAAGCAGTCGAACAGCATATAATAGTAGTAGCTGCGCATCACCTCAAGTTCTCCGGTATACTGGGCGTATACCTGATCGGACATCGAGGTCTTATAGTCGTCAAGGGTCTTGAGCAACTTGTTACAAAGAACCGCACCAGCGATGGTGGTCTCCCAGATGTTGCGGAAGGCACCTCCCATCTCGTTCCAGTTGTGGGTATTGAGGTTGCGCCAGTATCCGCCGTCTGCCCAGTCCTTGTCGGGCATACGTGTAGGACACAGACCTTCGTCGGCAGTAAGGGTGACGACTCCCCAGTATCCCCAGTGGTCGTGGAGCCATTTGACTTCAGCGTAGCACTGGCCGACCAGCAGAGCAACGTTCGATTCGTTGGTCATAAGGTCCGCGGTGGTGGGGTTTCCATAGTTGACCTCCTCCAGCATCTTGTCGCAGGAAGTGAAGAGGCAGCTTGCCATCGCGGCGGCTATGATAGTAATGAATATCTTTTTCATTTTTTCTCCGCTTTAAATTAGAACAGACTCAGGTTGAGACCAATAAGGAAGGTGGCTACCGGAGGATAGAATGAACAGTAGTCGATACCGCCGTTCCAGACCGAAGTCGTGTTGACCTCAGGATCCTGGCCGCTGTACGAAGTAAGGGTAAGCAGGTTCTGGCCTGTGAGGTAAACGCGGGCGGACTGAACGTACTTGTTTTCCTTTACCGGGATAGTGTATCCGATGGTAAGGTTGTCAAGTTTCAGATATGTTCCGCTCTCGAGATAGAAGTCGGTGAACTGAGCTTTCTGTGTAAGAGTCGTATTGGCGCCGTCGACATCCTTGATAAAGACGTTCTTGTTGTTGGCGCTCATCGGACCGTAGGCCCAACGGGTGACGTTGAGGATCTTGTTTCCTACAACTCCACGGACGAAGAGGGTCGCGTCCCAGTTGCCCCAGCGGACGGAGTTGTTCCATCCGAAGGTGAAGATAGGCTGGGCGCTGCCGAGGGGCTGACGGTCGCCTTCAACCGCGGTACTTTCGTCGCAGTAGCGGACTACTCCGTCGCCCTGGTCGGGCCTGGTGTAGGTCCAGATTCCGGTATTGGGGTTGACTCCGAAGAACTTGTAGCCGTAGAAGGTTCCTACGGGCTGGCCCTCGACGAGGATCTGGGTGTTGGTGTTCATAATACCGTTCTCACCTACGCCTCCGGAGGTAGTCTCGGTATAGTTGAAGCCGAGGCTGGGATCCGACAGGGAGGTAATCTTGTTGCGGTTGAACGAAACGGTAGGGGTTGTAGTCCAGGTGAAGCCCTCTTTCTTGATCGCTACATAGCTGAGCGAGAGTTCGGCGCCGTAGCTGTCCATCTTTCCTGCGTTTGCAAGGAGGGTTGTGAACTGATAAGGAGGGGTAGGAACTTCGTAGTCCCAGAGAAGGTCGGTAGTATGTCTGAAGTACAGATCCAAGCTACCATAGAGGCGATCCTTCAGCAGGGAGTAGTCGATACCGAGGTTGTACTCGTATTTCTTTTCCCAGCGGATATCCGGGTTGACGTTCTGGCTGACGGTGTAGGTGTAGACGTAAGCACCGTTGTACCAGAAGGTACCGCCGTTGGAGAGGAGCTCGACGCTGCGAAGATCGCTTCCGAGATCATTACCAGTAACACCGAAACCGAGACGGACCTTGAGGTCGTCTACCCAGGTGACATCTTTCATAAAGTCCTCTCCGCTTACACGCCAGCCGGCGCTGAGGGCGGGGAACAGACCCCATTTGTGGTTCGCGCCAAAGCGGGAAGAACCCTCACGGCGGATAGAAGCCGACAGGAGGTATTTCTCCTTGTAGTTGTAGTTGGCGCGGGCAAACTGGGCGATAAGGGTATGAGAGTTACGCTCGGAGCTCATCTCCATGAACTTCTTGGTAGCGTCTCCGTCGCCCATCTTGTAATATTTCATTACATCTGGGGCGGCAAAGCCCTTATTGGCCATACTGGATCCGTCGTAGAAGAAATTCTGATAGGAAACGCCGGCGACTACCGCGATGCTATGGCCGTCGAAATTGCGGTTCCAGTCGGCGGTAAGTTCAAACAGTTTGTTGAACGAGGTGTTGTTTCCGCGACCTGCCTTCTCAGAACCGGTTGCGTCGGTGTTGATGATGCTGTTGTACCAGTAGTTGTTGTTGTCTCCCTCTTCCAAGGCGGCAAATCCGCTGACCTTCAGGCCCTGTATGGGCTTGATGTTGACGGTAGCCTTGACGCTTCCGCGGAAGAAGTTACCTGTTCCGTAAGACTCTTTCTGGTTCATATTCTCGACCGGGTTTACGAAGCCGGTTTCCTCAGAGCGCCAGAAATAGCCGTTGGGAGTAGTCTCGTCGTAGACGGGATAGGTGGGATTCAACAGAGCTGCATTCTTGAAATCGCCGCAGAAATAATCGTTGCGGTAGTGCATGTACGAGAGGTCGTACTGGAGGTCGAGCCATCCGTCGAGGGCCTTCTGGCCTGCCGCAAGTTTAGCGCTGAGTTCGTTTCGGTTGGTAGTTTTTGCGATACCTTCCGCATTCTTGAAGTTTACAGCTGCGCGGTAGTTGAACTTGCTGGAAGAACCGACTATAGCGACGTTGTGGTTATGGGCGATAGCTACCGGGCGGCATACTTCACTGAGCCAGTCTGTGTTGTACTCCTCGCCGTTGGGTCCAGTGTAGATATTGGGATTTGCTTTTCCGCCGGACAGGGTTGCGAGATTGCGGAACTCCTCGGGAGTCGCCATTCCGGTCTTGGCGTTGCGTACGGAGGCTGAAGCATAGCCGGAGTACTCGGTCCTGACGGTAGCGGTATCAGAGAAAGCATCGCCGCGCTTGGTGGTGATGATAATAACGCCGTTGGTACCGCGGGTACCGTAGATAGCCGCTGCGGAGCCGTCCTTGAGGACGTCCATCGAGGCGATTTCGTCGGGGGAGATGTTGTCGATGTTGCTTACAGGAACACCGTCTACGATAAACAGAGGGCTGGTTCCGGTTCCCTTGTCGAGGGTAGAGAAACCGCGGATCTGGATGTTGTATCCGGTACTGGTCGGGTCGGAGGTAGTCTTGATGATATTAAGACCTGCCACCTTACCCTGAAGCAGTCCCATCGGGTTTGTCTTCACACCTGCGTTGAAATCTTCACTCTTGATCGAAGCGACCGAACCGGTAACTTCCTTCTTTTTCTGGGAACCGTAACCGATAACGACTACGTCGTCGAGGAAGATAGTGTCGGTGCCGAGGAATATTTCAGCGGGGATTTCGGAAGCCTTGTAAGTAAGGGTAGTATATCCGATACAAGAAATCTCGATGATAGCGTCTTCAGACGAGACCTTTAAGGAGAAGACTCCGTCGAAGTCCGTAGTAACACCGTTTGAGGTTCCCTGTTCGAGGACGGCGGCTCCGATAACCGGGCCGAACTCGTCTACTACGACACCTTTTACCTGATAGCTTCCTTGTGCGAACACTGAAGCGAATGCTACAAAGAGCAATGCTGCCAAGGTTAGCAATTTTTTCATAAAAGCTAGATAATAATTGGTTCTATGCGGTTGTTTTTTCCGGCTCTCTTATGAGAGCCCGCAAATATAATATTTATTTTTTAATAAGTCTAACGCACAGCGCACCGGCCGCCAGGAAGCCGGCGGCGACCAGGAACATCGCGCTCTGGCTGCCGCCCACGAGGCTGATGACGAGTCCGCCCGTCGCCGCCGCTACGATCTGCGGAAGGCAGATAGTGCAGTTGAACAGGCCGAGGTAGCTGCCCATATACGGGCTGCCTTCGAGCGCGTTAGTGAGCAGGGTGAACGGAAGCGCGAGCATCGCAGCCCAGGAGGCGCCGATCAGCAGGAAGCTGCCGAACAGGACGTACTGGTTGGTGACGAAGAAGACGGAGGCAAAGCCTGCGGCGCCGATAAGCAGCGAGACCGCATAGGCCGCCTTGACGCTCTTGAACCTGGGCAGCACGAGCGCCCAGAGCATCGAGCCTATCGCCTGCACGGCGAAAATCACGCCCACCCAGTTGCCGGCGGCCTGATACTGGGCCGAAGCGGCGTCGGTGGTTCCCCAGACGTTGCCAGCGATAGCGCCGTTGGTGTAAGTCCACATATACAGGAAAGCCGCCCAGCAGAAGAACTGCACGAGCCCTACGGTCCAGAAAGTTTTCGGAGCCTTGATTAGAAGCTTGATGAAGCCGGGATTCTCGGGTTTGTCCTGTGAGGCTTCGATTCCGTGGAACTCGGCATACTCCTGCGGGTTCATCTCCTTGACCTTGAAGAAGGTGTAGAGCACACACAGGATTAGTATAGCGGCGCCGATATAGAAGCTCCAGATTACAGAATCCGGAACTACTCCCTCGGGGGCGGTATTTGCGAGTCCTATCCAGGTGAAGAAGATAGGGAACAGATAGCCGAACAGGCTTCCTGCGTTGCAGAGGAAGCTCTGGGTGCTGTACGCGAGAGTCTTCTGCTCTTCGCTGACCATATCCCCCACCATCATCTTGAACGGCTGCATCGCGATATTGATCGAAGTGTCGAGGAAAATGAGGCTGAACAGACCAAACCACATCGCTGCATTCAGGCCGAGGAATATCCACGCCTTACTGAGATTCAGGCTTCCGGCGTTCGGCAGCAGCAGCATCACCAGCACGGCGATGATAGCGCCTACCAGCAGATACGGCTTGCGCCTGCCGAGCCTGCACCAGGTCCTGTCGGACCACTTACCGATCAGCGGCTGGACTATCATACCCATCAGCGGCGGGAGTATCCAGAAAAAGCTGAGCTGATGCGGGTCTGCACCCAGCGTAGCGAAAATGCGGGAGATATTGGCGCTTTGAAGCGCATACGCAATCTGAACCCCGAAGAAGCCGAAGTTCAGGTTGAAAATTTCCCCAAAAGAGAGTTGTTTCTTGATGGCCATATTTTAGTGTAAACAGCCATCAAAGATAAGCATTTTTTAGAGTTTGTAGTACACGCTCATCACCCAGGCGAACCAGCGAGGAGGGAGGATGGTGCGGGCGAACACTGAAAGCTTCTGAAGGAAGGTCGCAATGATGTAGTGGTAGCGCGGGCGCTTCTTGAGGATGATCTTGCTGATCTTCTTCGCCAGGAACTCGGGCTTAAGGCCGCTGTTCTCGTCGTGTTCGATGCTCGCCAGCGAGCGCGCATAGCCCGGGTAGGCCTGGTGCACGGCCGGGTTGTCGACGCTCTTGCGCTGGGCCGTGAAGGCGGTGGCGAAGTCGCCGGGCTCGATCGTGGTGACGTTGATGCCGAACCCGCGGATTTCGAGCCGCAGGGCCTCGCAATAGCCTTCGATCGCGAACTTGGACGCGCTGTACATACCCTGATACGGCAGGCCGACGAGTCCGCCGATCGAGCTGAAGCAGATGATATGGCCATGGCCATGCTTGCGCATCACCGGGACGACCTCGCGGATGTAGCGGACCATTCCCATAAAGTTCACATCCATCTGGCGCTGGCAGTCCTCGATCGAATTGAACTCGAGCGGGCCGCCGATGCCCATTCCGGCGTTGTTGATAAAGACGTCGATGACGCCTTCGGCATCCACGACCTGCCGGACTGCGGCCTCGACCTCCTGCTGGACGGTCGAATCGGCCTGAATGTAGGTGACGCCGGGGATGAGGTCCGTGGCCTTGCGGTGTGTGCCGTAGACTTTGTGTCCGTCGGCGCTGAGACGCTCGGCCATGGCCTTGCCAAAGCCGGAGGTGATGCCGGTGATGAGGATGACCATGGGGTTAAGCTTCGATTATGCCGTACTCCTTGAAAATCTTCGTCAGGACCTCGACCGCCTGATCCACGTGTTCGCGGTTGTGGGTGGCCATCAGCGCGAAGCGGATAAGGACGTCCTTCTCGGGCACTGCCGGCGCGATGACCGGGGTAATGAACACGCCCTGGCGATAGGCTTCCTCTACGAGCGAGAGGGCCTTGATGGTGTCGCGCACCATCAGCGGGATGATAGGGGACTCGGTGAGGTTGATATCGAACCCGTTCTCCCTGAAGCACTTCCACGCGTAGCGGGTAGTGTCCCAGAGGTGTTCGCGGCGCTCGGGCTCTTCGATCATAATGTCCAGGGCCTTCGATGCGGCGGCGGTTGCGGCCGGCGTCATCGACGCGCTGAAGATGAGCGAGCGGCTGTTGTGCTTGATGAAGTTCAGCACGTCGTGGTCGCCGGCGATAAAGCCGCCGAGGGAGCCGAAGCTCTTGGAGAACGTTCCCATAATGAGGTCGGTGCGGTCTGTAAGGCCGAAATGGCTGGCAGTGCCGCTTCCGTTCTCGCCGAAGACTCCGAGGCCGTGGGCGTCGTCAATCATCACGGATGCGCCGTACTTGTCGCAGAGGTCGCAGATCTCGGGAAGTTTCGCAAGGTCGCCGAGCATCGAGTAGACGCCGTCGATGACGATGAGCTTGTAGGCGTCGGGCTCGCATACCTTGAGTTTCTTCTCAAGGGACTCCATGTCATTGTGCTTGAACTTGTAGACCGTACTCCAACTGAGGCGGCTGCCGTCGATGATGCAGGCGTGGTCGGTGTCGTCCAGGAGGATGTAGCCTCCCTTGAATCCAAGGCAGCTGACTACTCCGAGGTTGACCTGGAATCCGGTACTGTAGGTGACGGCTTCTTCCTTGCCCACGAACTTAGCGAGCTTCTCTTCGAGCTCCTGGTGGATGTCGAGGGTTCCGTTGAGGAAACGGCTGCCTGAGCAGCTTGTGCCGTATTTCTTGACAGCTGCGATTGCAGCTTCTTTGAGTCTGGGGTCATCGGAAAGTCCGAGATAGGAATTGCTTCCGAACATCAGCACTTTGTGGCCGTCTGCCATCGTAACGACGGGATCCTGGCCCGAGCTGATTGGCTTATAGTAGGGGTAAATACCCTTCGCCTTCACTTCCTGGGGAACTGTGTATCTCGCACAGATCTCGTTGAGTTGACGCTTCATAATTATAGGTTTATAGTACGTTTCACTTTTGTTGCGGCGACAAATATACGTACTTTTTTTGAAATGGGTCACTGGCGACCCTCGGCTCGATCGTGGGTGCTAGAGTTCCCAGCCGGGTTCGTAGTCGCGGGTGAAGAGGGCGGAGGCTTCAGGGGAAGGATTCACCAATTCACCGGACACGGGATTGACGGCGATGGAAGCGCCGACGCGCTGGGCGATGTTGCCGAGCTGAACCAGCTGTGTGCTGATGCAGGCGTCGCGGATGGTGGAGTTGAGTGGCGTGCCAGTGCGGATAGCTGCGAACCAATTCTTGAAATGGATCTGGTCGAGGCGCTCCGAAGGGTTGATAAGGTTGCCCGGCTCGAAAGTGAGTTCGCTCGTCTCGTGCTTGATCACTGCGCCCTTCATGTCGAGGATTTTGTACTCGTTGCCTCCGCCAAGGAGGACCGTGCCGTTCTCACCGTAGAAGGCGACGCCCACGCCGTATCCGTCGACGGGAGTGCTGTTGCAGCTGCGTCCTTCCCAGGAGCCGGCCGCCGTGGCCCCGAACTGGTAGGTGATCATCTGGGTGTCGGGCCACTCCCAATCGTCGTGGTAGCGGAAGCGTCCGCCCACAGACTCGACGAGAGTAGGGTATTCGACTCCGAGGCCCCAGCGCAGGATATCCACGAAGTGGGTTCCGTTGTTGAGCGCTTCGCCGGTGCCCCAGCGGTAGAACCAGTGCCAATTGTAGTGGATATAGTTGTCGTGGAACTCGCTCACGCGCGGAGCCGGCCCCTGCCAAAGGTCCCAGTCAAGTTCGGCGGGCACGGGCACTGCCTTGCCCCTGCCGATTGACGGTCTGTTGGCGGTGTACCACGACTTGGCGTAGCGCACACGGCCGATGCTCCCGCCCCTTACCTCGTCGATGGCGGCGATGATATTGGGCCATGAACGGCGCTGGTTGCCAGCCGTAATCACCAGCTCGGGGTGCTTGGCCGCCTCCTCGAGTATTCGGTAGTTCTCTGAAGGGCAGTAGCTTGAGGGTTTCTCAAGATAGACGTGCTTACCTGCCTGGAGGGCCATGATCGCAGCCTTGGCGTGCCAGTGGTCGGGCATAGCTATCACCGCGGCATCGAAGTCGCGGCTTTCCATGAACTTGCGGATGTCGGCGAAGCCCTTGGGGCGCTTGCCAGTCTGAGACTCTATCTGCGCAAGACACTTGTCGAGAGCGCGTGAGTCGCAGTCACAGATGCATGTAACCTCGCAGAGTGGCATCTTGGCGAAACTGCTCGCAAGGGCGAGACCGCGGGAGTTGACGCCCACGACGCCGACACGGATCAGATCGTTAGCCCCGATGACTTTCCCTTTTGTGCGCGACATTGCGCCTGCGCTGAAAAGACTTCCCGAGGAGAGGGCTGCAGTGGCGAGAGCAGCCTGTCGGATAAATTCTCGTCTGGTACTCATATCTTGAATATTTTTCTGATTAACAAAACAATAAGCCTAATTATCGCAATCGACACATACAGTCCGAGCCCGAAGCACACCACATATCCTATCTGGGTGAAAAGCTCGTACCACGGGCGGTGATAAGCGATGATTGCGCCGGCGTTGACCCCTTCTGCAAGAATAAGGCAGATCAGCAGGATCCCTATCTCACGCATGACCTGGTAGTCGCGGATTACTAAATCTTTCATAGGCTCTAGAATTTCATATAAGGGATCTTGTATTCTTCAGGGAAGGTTACCACCGTCTTGGTGTCCATCGCGAGGTTCCCAAGCAGGCAGAGAACCGTGGCGCAATAGGCCTCTTCCACCACGTTCTCCACCTTCTCGCCTGTGATGCACGAGGTACAGAAAGCAGAGAGAATCAGATCGGACCCGTCGTGGTCGGCTGAGACCATGCTCTGTCCGCCGTTGACGCTCTGGGGCCCCTTGATGAGGGGATGGGGAGTATAGCTGTTGCGCAGTTCAGGCCGCCAGCTGGGCCCTGCCGCGGGTATCGCTCCGAAAGTCTTGTCGCGCATCTGGGCGAGCAACTGCTTCATTCCCGACACGGTGTCGTCCTCTTCGAGATAGTACACGCCTCTTGTCAGGTCAGCGGTGCCTTTCTTTCCGAGAATCTGGTCCTCCATCGCGTTGTATTTGTTGGAAATAAGCGACTCGTAGGTGATCTTGCGGCCGTCTGAGTAGCGGTAGGTGAGGCTCACGCTGTCGTAGACCTCGCGCCCGTCTTTCCAGTAGACTATGTCTCCGAGTCCGGCCACTTCGACCGGAATCTTGTCTGCCGCCCAGTTGCATATTTCGAGCTGATGGCAGGCAAGTTCGGTCATAAGGCCTGCAGAATGCTCTTTATAGAGACGCCAGTTGATCTGCCTTTCGAGCGAAGGATCCGGCACGGGGCGCCTCCAGTCTGCATTGCGGAACCAGTGGCAGCGCATCCCGACCACCTCGCCAATCAGCCCCTCGCGTATCTTCCTGATGCCTTCGATGTACTTAGGGTCGTACATGCGCTGCATGCAGTAGTAGAGCGCCTTTGGGGAACGCTGGTAGGCCTCATAGACAGCCTTGCACTCATCGAGCGTCAGGGCCATCGCCTTCTCGCAGAAGACATGCTTACCCGCCTCGAGCGCATCGAGCGTGATTCGGGCGTGTGAGCCCAGCGGGGTCGCGATTATCACACCGTCTATCGAGCGGTCTTCCAGAAGGGAGCGGTAGTCGGAGAAAAGCTTGGCATCCGGGACCATCGCCGCTGCCGCCCTGAGGTTGACCTCGTAGGGGTCGCAAAGTGCCACGACCCGGGCGTGGGCGATGTCGCGAAGCATGGTCAGGTGATACTGCCCGCGCGAGCCGCATCCGATGAGCGCGACCCGTGCCTGTCCCCGGGCCTGCGATGCGGCCTCGGTTTTCTCTGGCGAACAGGCTTTCAGCCAGGGCATTGCAGCAAGAAGCGCAGCTCCTGCCCCGAGCTCTTTGAGGAATTGCCGTTTGCCGTTATCTATTGTCTCTGCCATAGCTCAAATATAATCATAAGTTGTCAAAAAACTGCGCCTCGGCTCCGGGGAATTCGGCGAGCAACTTCTCGCGCCGCCCGCATTGTGCGGCCATCAGGGCCGTGCTGAGCACCTCAGCATCGGCCGGGTTCAGAGCCGTCACAACCACCACCCGAGGCGAAAGCACCCTCTCGCCGCTTTGGGTGTCGACTATTTGCCCCCCATATCCCGGGGTGTTTCCGGAGACAGAGAGAGCCGAGTCGCACAGTCGGACAGTGCATAGTGTACGGCCGCTGAAGGGGTCAGGCACATCGACCGTCCACGAATCTCCGTAGGGGTGGTGCCCCAAACCCACGATCGAGCTCCCGCCGAAGTTGAGCAGCGCGTTGTGGATCCCGCGGTCGCGAAGAGTCTCTGAAGCCCACTCGAGCTCCGCCCCCTTGGCAAGCCCGCCAAAGTCGTAGCCCCCACCGTAGCGCACGTCGAAGATGCCGCCGGTCTTGGCGCGGTAGAGCTCCGCAAGCTCGCACCACTTTGTCATTTTCTCCGAAAAGGCAAGGTCTCGTCCGGAAGCGGCAAGGGCCGAATTGAGGCGTGAAACCTCGCTCGAAGGATCGAAACGGTTCAGAAGGGAGTCGTCGGCGCTGATATGCTCTATAAGGGAGTCAACAAGGAGTTCGGCAGCGCGTTTCTCGATATCTGTGAGAAGGATTTCGAAGCGGGTGCCCATGAGTTTCTCGGCGCAGCAATATGCCGTGCGGGACTCGCTCTCGTATGTGAAATCCTTGGTAAGCATCTTATTCCGATAGACGTGCCTTTTGGACCGCCGAGGTGGTCAGACTGTACTTGGCGAGGGTGTTGGGCGCTTCCCACGCCGGCATCTTTGCGCCCCGGACATAACGCAGAAAATCGTTCATAACCAGCGAGAAATGGTCTTCGTGGGTTAGAGTGATCTGCGGAGTGATGTCCTGCCCGCAGTCAAGCAGCTTGCGCGTATAGCCGGTCGATGAGTCCTGGAGCACCCGGATCTGCCCGTCTTTACAATTATAGACTGCGCTGAAAGTGTCGGGACCTCCTGCGAAATCCCAGCGGACATAGATCTTTACGTAGAGATCGCGTATGCGAAGGAGCACCGTACCGTTGGAGTATACCTGAAGGGTACCATCTTCCACCCGGTCAGCGAGGAAAGAGGGAAAAGCCTTTGCTCCTGTCGAAGCGCTGAACTGTTCGGCCGTGATCTCGGTAGGGAAGTGCGATGCGCTTACTACTTCCACCTCACCTGAGTCTATGGCCTCATCCGGGAAGCACTGCCACATCACAAGGTCGATAAGATGGGTGGTCACATCTGCGATACCCTCGCCCTGACGGCGTACGTCGTAGTACCATGCCGGGCGCCTGAGCGGCACTCCGTCGACTTCCTTGTAGAAATGGTGGATGCTTTCCATCACTATGCCGGGATTCTCAGGGCTGCCGCCGCAAAGAGTGCGATTCGCCAGGGCCCTGCGAGTTGCGATATTGACTTCGTCATGACGCTCAGTCATGAGATCCAGAATTACGAGACCCTTTCGGGAAGCCAGCCTGTAGGCCTGGCTGAGAGTGGCCATGTCGGCAGAGTCCAGCGCCATGGGCTTGTCTGAAAGCACGTTGTAGCCAAGTTCTACGCAATGGAGTATCGCCTTAGCCTTGAAGGAGTTGTCGCCTGCAAGGACGGCGACCTCACGGGGCGACGAGGCTTTCGGAAGAGGGTTCACCTCCTCGACTGTCCAGTGAGTGGGGGAGTTTTCGCGCGAGTTGAAACGCTGCACGGAAGCGGTCCACGAATCGATTCCTTCTCCTCTGGGAGAGCACACGCTCACCGTTTTGTCGACTCCAGGGAGGTCTTCGCGCAGCACCATGGCGGCATGGAAATGTCCCGGGTTGACGACCGTAATCCTGACTTCCTGCGAGCAGCAGCAAAGACAAAGCAGGGCACTTACCCCAAGAACCAGCCGTGATGCTCTCATCGTCCCAGCGATTTAAGTAGTTTGGCTGCTTCCTTCCGCCCCTCGTCCATAGCCTCTTTGATCGTGACCGGCTTGCCGCCGCGCTCGATGCTCATATTGGAGGCTTTCATGAAAGCGTAAATCTCGATAGTTTCTTCGGGCGCTACAGGAGGCACTCCGGTCTGGAAGAAGGTCAGAATCTGGTCGAGCAGCACCTTGTAGCCGGCGTAGCCTCCGGCGGGCACTGCCCCCTCCGGGGTAAGCGCCGTCCCGCCGTAGACGGCCGGCCCTTCCACTATTGCCCTGAACGTGCCCAGACGTCCGTCTGCCCATACTCCCGTAACTACGTCTCCTTGAGGCGAATGGGCGCGGCTGACGCTCGCGCATCCGGGGCCCATGAGGGTATAGAGGGTCTCGACCCCATGTATGCCGTAGAAGCCGAAATCGGGGTGCGTGGGCTCTGTCTTGTGGGGAGAATAGCAGTCGGCTGCGAGTATCTTGCCGTACTGGCCCGTACGCAGCTTCGCGTTCTCAGGAGAGAAGCGGAGTGCCGATGAAGAGAAGATCGGGATTCCGTATTCGGCTGCAAGCTGGTAGATGGCGAGAGTCTCGCCGAGAGTCGCACCTATCGGCTTGTCGATGTAGCAGGTTTTTCCAGTCTTGAATACCTCGAGAGCCTGCTCGAGGTGGGGATGTCCGTCGTTGGTCTCCAGAAGCACGAAATCCACTTTCGAGCACAGATCGGCGATTGATTCGACGATTTCCACTCCATACTTGCGCACTTCTTCAATGTAGCCGGGGATGCGCTTGTAGCTCGACTCGATAACCTTCGAGCCATAGGGATAGGCGGCTACCACCTCAAACTCGCGAACGAAAGGCTCATCGGAGTCGGAGTTCAGGAGCTCTGTGAAAGCTGTGGAATGTGAGGTGTCAAGGCCGATGATGCCGAGTTTGACCGGCTTGGCAGGAGCCTCTGATGCGGGCTTCGGGCCGCCGCAGGCCGCAACAATGACGGCCAGAGCAGCGATTGCAATTATCTTCTTCATAGTAATGATGCGCTGTCTGAATCAAGATAAAGGTAAGATTTGGCGTGGGTGCGGAGCACGCTCGCGGGGCATGATTCCGTGACGGGACCCTGCACTGCGGCGCGAACTGCAGCCGCTTTGGTGGGGCATGGAACGATGCAATACATGCTCTCGGCAGCCGTCAGAGCCGGGATAGTAAGCGTAAGCGCATGGGTCGGGACCTGCTCGACCGAACCGAAACATCCGTCGTGGACCTGCTGCATCCTGCAGACATCGTCCAGAGGGACAATCTTCACGAGAGCCGGGTCGTCAAAATCGGCGACTCCCGGATCGTTGAATGCGATATGGCCGTTTTCGCCTATGCCCAGGCAGACGATATCGACAGGGTACTTGCGAAGCAGCTCGGAATAGCGCCGGCATTCCTCCGAAGCGTCGGGCGCGTCACAACTGATGTAGTACACCTCGCCAAGCGGGACAAGCCCGAAGATATGCCTGTCGAGGAAATTCCCGAAGCCTTGGGGGGCATCGCAGGGCAGTCCGATGTACTCGTCCATGTGGAATGCTCTGATCCTCTCCCAGGGAATCCCGGGAGTTGCAACCAGCGAAGCCAAAAAGGCCGACTGCGAGGGCGCCGCTGCAAATATCATATTGATCTTTTCCTTGCGTGAGAGCGCCTCATGAATCGCCGCGGCAACATCTGCCGCAGCGGCGGCTCCCATCTCGGGCTTTGTAGGGTAAATTTTAATTTCCATTATATATCAATCTTCCGCCAATCAAGGTTTTGTACACTTTTATGTCGTTGTCGAATATTACTATGTCAGCATCGTATCCGCTTGCAAGCGATCCCTTCCTGCCTTCGAGTCCGAGGATCCTGGCCGGATTGCGGGTCATCATAGCTACGCTCTCTTCGAGAGTGGCACCCGAGAGGGCGTGCATGGTGCGGACTAGCCTGTCGGCAGTAGCAACGCTGCCCGCAAATGCCGAACGGTCGGGGAGTTTGGCGACTCCGTCTTCCACTATGACGTCCTGTCCGCGCCTGAGACTGCCGAGAAGGTAGTGGCCGTCAGGCATTCCGGCCCCGCGCATCGCATCCGTACAGAGGGTGATGCGCTCAGGCCCTTTGATCTTATAGATGAGGCGCAGGAGCGATCCTGGCAGATGAACTCCGTCGGCGATGATCTCCACATCGACCTCGTCGTGGAGATAGCCTGCCTCCACTGCGCCCGCATAACGGAAGGCATTGCGCCTGACGACGGTCGACATGGCGCAGTAGAAATGGGTCATAAGACTGTAGCCTACTTCGAAGGCGGCTTCACACTGCTCGCTGGTAGCGGCTGTGTGGGCGATGGAAGCGACTATCCCGCGCCGACGCAGTTCTTTGCCCAGTTCGAGCGCGCCTTCCAGTTCGGGTGCAACGCTCACGCGGACTATCTCGTCGAAGCCGTCGAGCATGGGGAGATAATTGTCCGGAGTGGGGAGCTTGAGGTATTGCGGGTCCTGGGCCCCGGCCATCTGGGCCGAGAAAAAGGGGCCCTCGAGGTGAAGGCCGACAAATTCGGCGCCTTCTGTATTGACTTCCACAGCCTGCTTGTAGATGCGGAAAGTGTTCTGGAGTTCCTCATCGGAGCAGGTCAGGGTGGTGGGCGTCATACAGGTAGTACCATGCTCAGCATGGATGCGCGCCGCGCCGAGAAAGGCATCCAGAGTGCCGTCCATAAAGTCGTGGCCGCCTCCGCCATGGACGTGGATATCAATAAAACCGGGTGAGATATAGCGTCCTCCGGCGTCAAGGTCAGGCTTGCCAGCCTGGGAAGCAGGTATCACTGCCTCTATCTTGCTGCCGCTCACAATCAGCGAGACATCGTCCCTGATGCCGCTGGGGAGTATTACGCGGCCTCCGCCGATTATTGTCTTTTTGTCCATCTTTCTATCTTATAACCGTAAGTCGCATAGAATATGAGGTAAATGAAGCAGGGGATAAGCACCCAATAGCCCGCCGCGAGCGAGACTTTGTCTGCCACGAGCCCGTAGATCTGAGGCATGATGGCATTGCCGCAAAGGCCCATGATCAGCAGCGAAGAGCCTGTCTTGGTGTGCCTGCCTAATCCGCGGATGGCGTGCGGCCAGATGCCCGCATAGATGAGGGCGTTGGGAAAGCCGAGCGCATTGAGAAGCAAGAGCGACAGGGTCACCTTATGCCCGAAGAATGTCACCGGGGTGTGTAGGAATATGACTCCGAGCGAGAGCAGAAGCCCGAGCACCGTACACACTATCAGAGCGTTTTTCTGAGATATTACTCGCGGGATAAGGATGATGCCCAGGATGTAGCCAAGCATCGTGCAGGTGAGAGTGTACGACGGGAATACCTTCGCCTCAAGCATATCCAGCCCCATCGAACCTGCATATTGGATGAGAGTGTCGATTGCGATGACCTGCGAGCCGACGTGGAAGAAGATGGCAAGCGCGCCGAGCACCAGATAGGGGTAGCTGAAGATGCTCTTGCGGTCCTCGCCGCCGCCAGCCGAAGTGTTGTCGGAGGTAGTGTCGATCTCGGGCAGCACGGAATGCCTTATAAAAATGCCGAAGGCGAGCAGCGCTGCGCCTAGAATGCTATAGGGCACGATAACTCGCCTGATAAGTTCGTCGAGCACTGCGGCCTTTGTCGCAGGGTCGAATGCTCCCTGCTCAATGAGCCTGAAAGTCTCAGCGTCGGAAGCCTTAAGGATCACTGCAGCGAACACGAGAGGCGAGATGATGCCTGCGAGTTTGTTGCAAATGCCGACTATGCTTATACGCCTCGCGGCGCTCTCGATGGGCCCCACGATGGTTACATAGGGATTGGCTGCGGTCTGAAGTATCGCCAGGCCGGTCCCTATCATGAACAGCCCGGCAAGGAAGATTCCGAAGGTCCGAGTGAGCGCAGCGGGCACGAACACGAACATTCCGGCCGCCATGAACATGAAGCCATACATGATTCCGCGCTTGAAGCCGACCCGGTCGAGGAGTCTGCCCGAAGGAATCGCCATCACGAAATAGGCGATGTAGAAGGCGAAGGTGACGAAGTATGACTGGAAGTGGGTGAGTTCACACGCTATCCTGAAATAGGGGCTCAGGATCGAGTTTACCCATGATACGAAGCCGAAGATGAAGAACATCGCGGCCAGGATCACCATCGAGATAACGGTCTGTTTGCGAGTAAGAGTTGTCATAGGCTGCTAGTGGCTGTCTCTGATAGGTCGGGTGATCACCCAGTTGCAGAATTCGTGGTAGAGCTCCTTGTCGAGGGCGTTCGAAGAGTCGCGCAGCCACTTTACGGCCCATGAGCCCTGATAGTACGCCAGGCGGCTCTTTTCCCATGCGCCGTAGTCTTTGAAGGCGTTCATGTAGTCGCGCAGCCTGCCGGCTCTTGTTCCCCATCCCTGAATGACGTTGCCGTCAAACTCGACTTCCAGTCCCATGTTCTGGGCGATGACATCGTTTATGGCCTTGACCATCTGCGTCTGGCCCCTTACAGCATAGTCGGAATCGGAAAGCCATGCGGTATTGGGCTGCATGAAAGCGTAAGTGAAGCCGTAGTCACGCCATTTGTTCCAGCCTTCGGCCTCGAAATAAGGGATCCAGTTGAAACTGTAGTTCATCCCCTTGAGATAGCTTCCGACGTCGCTGATAATGGCTGAAGTATGCGTAGACTTTTCGGCTACCCAATAGAAGCCCGCAAGCTCGACATTGGTGTAGTCCTGCTTGTAGAACTCCTCACGCACGCGGTCTATGTACCATTTGACGGCAGTTACGCGGTCGTTGGGAAGGTTGAAATCGAGCGTACGGCCGTCTACCTTTCCCCAATACGTGGTGCTCGAGTTGTTGTCGTAGGGATTGGCATGGGTGATAGGCTCGGGTATACCCACGATGATCTGCCGTTTGTGGGGAGGCTCACCGAGGATGGCTTTTGCCTTCTCGACGCTCTGGTCGATAGCATGGACAGCGGTATTGCGCACGAAATAGTACTTCGCAAGTTTGTCCCAGTCTTCCTGCGTGGCGCTTTTATTTATCCTCTCTTCGTTGTATGAATAGCCGGTGATGAAGGTTACTCCCGCTCCTCCGTTGGTCGCCGGATCCATGAACTCCAGGAACAGGAACGAATCGAAGAGCCAGTGGGCATATCCTTCCTTGTCTTTGTACACGACATAGGCGTCGGTATAGTCGGTTCCCCAGACGATAGGTGAACGATGGTGACCATAGCCGTAGAGCAGCACCATGTCGGTATAGTCGGCAATCTCGGTCCGCTCCGGCTTGTCTGCGGTGGTCTGCGTGGTGTCTGCCGGAGGATCCACTGTGGTGGTATCAGTGTTTTCGTGCCTGCCCCACTGAGGAATGTCCTTGGGATACTTCTCACCGCAGGAGAAAACGAGCAGGAGGGAAGTCAGAAGTATGAGCGTTTTTTTCATTATTTCTTATAGAAGCCTATAGTTGAAACAACAGGACGGTTTTCGGTGTTGCCGTTCATGTCTTTTTCGAGAGAGTTAAGGCGCGATCCGCCTGCCCACATGGCTGTGGAGCCGCCGCCGTCCATATTGACGGCATAGCTGCATCCCAGGCCCTTCATCACGCGGGCAAGCTGTACAAGATCCAGTCCGGTGGAAGTCTTGATGCGGCCGTCGCACACGAAGAGGATGATCTTGCCGTCGGGCAGGATACCTACTGCTGTACGATCTGCCAGCGAGCCGGGGCCGAAGATGTCGTAGGGCATGATCTCGAAGTTGTTGCGGTAGTACTCGGTGCCTTTCGCAGTTTCTGTGAAATTGAAGGGGATCTGGCCGTCGTAGAGCAGCACGGGACCCGCTCCAAGAGCCGCCGCAGGCTTCAGTCCCATCTCTTTTTCGGGCAGCAGGGCATTGGGCTGGGCATAGCGCGCTTCACCGCATACGGAAGCGAGAGGCCTGCTGTAGTAGTGGGTGGCATTCTGGTTGTCCGTCCCGGCCCACACGACGGAAGGCTTGCCGTCGGATCCAAGCGCGAAGGTGCCTCGCGTGACAAAGTACATCACATTGTACTCGGGCGAAGAGCTCCTTAGCGAACCGCGCACCGAAGGAACCGGATTGAGCTGGCTGCCGTTCAATACCGCATGACCTGTGTGTTTTCCGTTGTAGAAGTATCCTCCGTTGACCATGACCAGGGTCGAAGCATCGGCCGAAGCCTGATTCTCGAGAGTCGCCGCAGCGCCCGGGACCTTGATCTTCACATCGACTGCCGAAGGGTCTGCGAGGGCATACCAGGCTTCGAAATTCTTGCCTTCCACCTGAGTTTTGGCGTGATAGACGGTAGCGGCATCGGGAAGTCCGGCTATCGTCAGCTTTTCCCAGTCGAGCTTGATAGGCTCGGGCTGAGCAGGCACTGCAACCGTTGCCCCTTGGCTGTAGACCGTCCCCTCGGAGTTCTTCAGGTAGACATTGACCGTGGCTTCGGTATTCTGCTTCGGCAGCGGGATAACCTGCATCAGGGATGCTCCTCCCTCGGGAAGAGCCGGGCCCGGATAGTAAGCTCCTTCATAGAAAAGTCCGTAGGAGTCGGATCCGCTCACGGCGGCACTGATCGAATAAGTGACGGCGATGCCGCAGTAATCAGCCTCAGCGGCCGATATGGACAGGTCTTCGGAATAGTTGAGAGTATCTTCGACCGGTTCGGGAGGAGTCGGAGGAAGAGGCGGGGTAGTAGTGTCTGCGGGTTCAGTGCCGTGCTTGCCCCACTCGGGAATAGCCTTAGGAGTTTTATCTTCGCATCCTGCCAGTGCGATAACAGAGGCAAGGACGAGCGCCATGCATCTTATTTCCATATCTTGAGAGCTTTTCTTGCGTCTATGACTACATTTCTGCCGTCAGGCAGGCTTACTTTATGGGACTTGAAGTCCATGTTGACAAGTACGTATACGTCGCGGCCTTTGATGGTTGTCCATTTGGCTCCGTCCAG
>ONOI01000036.1 GCA_900319375.1 uncultured Bacteroidales bacterium
CAATATGCACGAATGCGGTCTGCCTAAGTTCATGGCGGCCGAGCTCTACAAACCGTTCATCATCCGCAAGCTCATCGAGCGCGGAATCGTGAAGACGGTCAAGAGCGCAAAGAAGATCGTGGATCGTAAGGATCCTGTTATATGGGACATCCTCGAGAATGTGATGAAGGGCCATCCGGTGCTCCTCAACCGTGCACCTACCCTCCACCGTCTCGGTATCCAGGCTTTCCAGCCCCGAATGATAGAAGGTAAAGCGATTCAGCTCCACCCGCTCGCATGTACGGCTTTCAACGCCGACTTCGACGGTGACCAGATGGCTGTCCACCTCCCCCTCGGCAACGCCGCAGTGATGGAGGCCCAGCTCCTGATGCTCGGATCGCAGAACATCCTCAACCCTGCAAACGGCGCCCCTATTACGGTTCCTTCGCAGGATATGGTTCTCGGACTCTACTACATTACCAAGGTGCGCCCCGGCGCTCTCGGAGAGGGCCTGAGCTTCTATGGTCCGGAGGATGTCATTATCGCTCTCGACAACAAGAAGATTGAAATGCACGCCCTCGTGAAGGTTCGCCTTCCGAAGGATAAGAACGATGCCTCCAAGGGCTACGAGATGGTAGAGACTACCGCCGGCCGCATCATGGTTAACCAGTATGTGCCGGACGAGGTCCCTTACGTCAACGAGCTCATCGGAAAGAAGCAGCTCCGTACCATCATCACCAACGTTATCAAGAACACCGGTGTTACCCGTACGGCTAAGTTCCTGGACGACATCAAGAACCTGGGATACTACCAGGCCTTCCGTGCAGGTATCTCCTTCAACCTCGGCGACGTTATCATCCCTGAGGAGAAGAAGACCCTCGTCGCAAATGCCTACAAGAAGATCGATGAGATCAAGGGCAATTTCGCGATGGGTTTCATCACAAACCAGGAGCGTTACAACAAGGTGGTTGACCTCTGGTCGGCTGTGGACAACGACCTTACCAAGATAGTTGGTAAGCAGATCTCCGCAGACCAGCAGGGCTTCAACCCCGTATTCATGATGCTCGACTCCGGCGCCCGAGGCAGCACCCAGCAGATCAAACAGCTCTGCGGTATGCGTGGCCTTATGGCAAAGCCCCAGAAAGCTGGTGGATCCGGAGCCGACATTATCGAAAACCCGATTATCTCCAACCTTAAGGAGGGTATGACGGTGCTCGAGTACTTCATCGGAACCCACGGTGCCCGTAAGGGTCTTGCCGATACCGCTCTTAAGACTGCGGATGCAGGTTACCTGACCCGTCGTCTGGTCGACGTCTCCCATGACGTCATCATCAACGAGGAAGACTGCGGTACCCTCCGCGGCCTGGTGGCCACCGCCATCAAGGACAAGGATTCGGTAGTCGAGTCTCTCGGAGAGAGGATCCTCGGCCGTACCTCGGTCCACGATATCATCAACCCTCTTACCGGCGAGATTATCGTCCATGCGGGTGATGAGATCCGTGAGGCTGCAGCCGAACTCATCGACAAACTCCCTATCGAGAGCGTCGAGATCCGTTCGGTTCTTACCTGCGAAAGCCGCAAGGGCGTCTGCGCCAAGTGTTACGGACGCAACCTCGCCACCAGCCGTATGGTTGAGAAGGGAGAGGTCGTCGGTGTTATCGCTGCGCAGTCCATCGGTGAGCCTGGTACTCAGCTTACTCTCCGTACCTTCCACGTCGGTGGTACCGCATCTTCGGCAGGTGCTGATTCCAGCATCGATTCGAAGTACGATGGCGTTCTGAAATTCCAGGAGCTCCGTACCATCGAGCGCGAAGGCGATAACGGCAAGGAGACTGTTGTGGTCGGCCGTATGACCGAGCTCAGCATCGTCGATGCTACTACCGGAATGACCTTCTCTCACTACGACATCCCTTACGGATCAGTTCTGTACTTCAAGGATGGCGACAAGGTCAAGAAGGGCGACAGAATCTGCGAGTGGGATGCTTACAACGCAACAACCATCGTTGAGACTGCCGGTAAGCTCCGCTTCGAGAACCTTGTAGAAGGCGTAACCTTCCGCAAGGACGCAGCAGACGAATTCTCCGCCTCCAACGACAAAGTTATCATCGAGTCCAAGGATAAGACCAAGAACCCTGCAGTCGACCTCGTCGACTCTGAAGGCAACATCCTCAAGCAGTACAACCTCCCTGTGGGAGCCCACGTGATGGTTGAGGACGGCGCCGAGGTCAAGGTCGGTGATGTTATCATCAAGATCCCTCGCGCATTCGGTAAAGCAAATGATATTACGGGAGGTCTCCCTCGAGTCACAGAACTCTTCGAGGCCCGCAACCCTTCGGCAAGCCCTGCAACCCTCTCCGAAATCAACGGTCAGGTTATCATGGGAACCATCAAGAGGGGTAACCGTGAGATTATCATCCGCAACCGTACAGGACTCGAGAAGCGCTATCTCGTTCCTCTGACCAAGCAGATCCTCGTTCAGGAAGACGACTATGTCAAGGCCGGTACTCCGCTCTCAGACGGCGGTGTCTCGCCCAGCGACATCCTCCGCATCCTCGGACCTGTCAAGGCTCAGGAATACATCGTCAACGAGGTTCAGGCAGTTTACCGCCTCCAGGGTGTTAAGATCAACGACAAACACTTCGAGATCATCGTCCGTCAGATGATGCGCAAGGTCCAGATCACCAATCCCGGTGATACCGAATTCCTCGACGAGGAGCTCGTGGACAAGATGCACTTCATGGATGTCAACGACGCTATCTACGGAAAGTTCGTCATCGAGAACCCCGGCGATTCGGAGAAGTACACCGAAGGTCAGATTATCGGAGCACGTGAGCTCCGCAGCGAGAATGATTCCCTCCAGAGGCAGGGCCTCAAGGTGATGGCCGCGCGCGACGCAAGGCCCGCAACCGCCACCCTTATCCTCCAGGGTATCACCCGTGCGGCTCTCCGTACAAACAGCTTCATCTCCGCAGCTTCCTTCCAGGAGACTACCAAGGTGCTCAGCGAAGCCGCCATCCGCGGTCGCGTAGACCACCTCGAGGGTCTGAAGGAGAACGTCATCTGCGGTCACCTCATCCCGGCAGGTACCGGTCTTAAGGACTACCAGGATATCGTGGTCGGCAGAAACGACGAAGCTGTCGATGAACTCAACGAACTTTAAACTTAGAAGTTCATAACCCAAGTGCGGTCTCCCTGCCGTTTTTGCGCAGGAAGACCGCATTTTTATACCCTTTTTGCGGTCTCCCTGCAATATTTCAGCAAGGAAACCGCATTCGGGTCTAAATTACGGTCATTTTTTATTATCTTCGTGGAGATATGACAATCAGTGGAAAAGAGCTTGCGGACAGCATTATCGCCCGCATCGCAGAGGAAGTGAAAGACTTCCCGGCAAAGTATGGCAGAGTTCCGGCATTGGCAGTTATCCTGGTAGGAGAAGATCCTGCAAGTCAGGTTTATGTAAGGAACAAACACAGAGCCTGCGAGAGAGCTGGATTTAGAAGTATCGAGTGTAAACTCCCTGCTGAAACCTCGGAGGAGGAACTGCTAAGGCGCATAGGCGAACTTAATGCGGATCCTACCGTAGACGGAATTCTCGTTCAGCTTCCTTTGCCTAAACATCTTAGCGAAACGAAGATTACCGGCTCTATCCTTCCGGAAAAGGACGTAGACGGCTTCCACCCGGCGAACGTAGCTAAACTCTGGCTCGGGCGCAACAACGCAGAGATCGAGCGCGAAGCGGCGGTAGCCTGTACCCCGCGCGGTATTATGAGAATCCTCGAGGCGGCAGGAGTAGATCCCGCAGGGAAGAGGGCTGTAGTCATAGGCCGTAGCAATATAGTAGGCCTGCCGATCGCAAAGCTCCTTCTCAATGCGAATGCGACGGTAACTATCTGCCACTCCCGTACTCAGAATATTGCCGAAGTGACCCGTCAGGCGGAGATCCTGGTCGCCGCGATAGGCCGTCCGAAGTTCGTCGGGGCCGAGATGGTCGCTCAGGGCGCGGCGGTGATCGACGTAGGCATCAACCGCGGGGAGGACGGCAAGCTCTGCGGCGACGTGGACTTCGAGGCGGTTGCCCCGAAGGCTTCGGTTATCACTCCCGTTCCCGGCGGGGTAGGCCCGATGACAATCTGCTCGCTGCTTGAAAACACTTTGGATTGCTTCTTAAGAAAGTTCTGAATATGAAAGTTTTACGACTTACAAATACAATGACCCACCAGAAGGAGGTCTTCAAGCCGATCAATCCGGGGCGTGCAGGAATGTACGTCTGCGGCCCGACCGTCTATGGAGACGCCCATCTGGGACATGCCCGCCCGGGAGTAACCTTCGATGTCCTGGCAAAGCTCCTCAAACACCTCGGCTACAAGGTGCGCTATGTCCGCAACATTACGGACGTAGGCCATCTGGAACACGACGCCGACGAGGGAGAGGACAAGATAGCGAAGAAGGCGCGGCTCGAGCAGCTCGAGCCGATGGAGGTCGTCCAGACCTACACGCTTCGTTACCACGAAGCGATGCGCCTTCTGAACGTAGCTCCCCCCTCGATCGAACCCCGCGCCAGCGGCCACGTAATCGAGCAGATCGAGGCCGTGAAGAAGATTCTCGAGGCCGGCTATGCCTACGAATCGAACGGCAGCGTCTACTTCGACGTACAGAAATACAATAAGGACCATCAGTACGGCATCCTCAGCGGCCGCAATCTCGACGACACCCTCGAAGGGACGCGCGAGCTTGACGGCCAGGGCGACAAGCGCGCCCCGTACGATTTCGCCCTCTGGAAGAAGGCCGAGCCGGAGCACATCATGCACTGGCCCTCGCCGTGGAGCGAAGGCTTCCCCGGCTGGCACCTCGAGTGCTCGGTGATGGGCGAGAAATACCTCGGCGAGGAGTTCGATATCCACGGCGGCGGGATGGACCTGATGTTCCCGCACCACGAATGCGAAATCGCGCAGAACGTGGCCTCCCGCGGAACGCAGGGCGTCCATTACTGGGTCCACAACAATATGATCACAATCAACGGCCAGAAGATGGGCAAGTCGCTCGGCAACTTCATCACGCTCCCAGAAATGTTCGCGGGAACTCACCCGAAGCTCGAGCAGGCTTACGCGCCCATGACAGTGCGCTTCTTCATCCTCCAGGCCCACTACCGCGGAACCCTGGACTTCTCCAACGAAGCCCTGCAGGCTGCGGAGAAGGGACTCGCCCGCCTGATGCAGGCCGCCCGCGATCTGTACGCCATGGCGGGCCGCAAGGCCCCTTCCTGGCAGTACGGCGAGGAAGCCTTCGGCATAGCCCCCGACTCCTGCCCTGCTACCTCTCCCGAGGTCAAGGCCGTCTGGGAGGGCGTCTACGATACGCTTTGCGACGATATGAATACGCCCGGAACGGTTTCGCAGCTCTTTGAGGCAGTAAGGCTGATCAATTCCGCAAAGGCGGGCTCGGTTAAGCTGAGCGAAGGCGACATCCAGACTCTCGTTCAGATTTTCGACGATGTAGTGTTCGGAGTTCTCGGTCTTCGCGACGATGAAGGCGCCGGTGCAGGCGGAAAGGTTATCGAAGGCCTGATGGATATGGTCCTCGAGGAAAGGGCGAAGGCTAAGGCGGCCAAGGATTGGGCTACTTCCGACCACATCCGCGACTCGCTCGCAGCCCTCGGAATCAAGGTCAAGGACACTAAGGACGGTGTCGAATGGAGCCTGTAATGAAACTCGTAAGCTGGAACGTAAACGGCCTTCGCGCAGTGGCGGGCAAGGGATTCGCGGATATCTTCGCGGAGCTTGACGCCGACTGCGTGTGTCTTCAGGAGACTAAGCTTAAGGCCGGCCAGATAGATCTCGAGTTCCTGGGATACGAGTCGTACTGGAATTATGCCGACAAGCCCGGATACTCCGGAACCGTTATCTATACTCGCATTCATCCGCTGAGCGTGTCTTACGGCATTGGAGTGGATGTGCATGACCGCGAAGGCCGCGTAGTGACCCTCGAATTCCCCGAATTCTACCTGGTCAATGTCTACGTTCCGAACTCTCAGGACGGACTCCGTCGTCTGGACTACCGCATGCAGTGGGAAGACGCCTTCAGGGCTTATCTTCATAGTCTTCCGAAGCCGGTTGTGGTCTGCGGTGATATGAATGTTGCCCACGAAGAGATAGACCTTAAAAACCCTGCGACCAACCATATGAATCCCGGTTTCACGGACGAGGAGCGCGCGAAAATGACCGAGCTGCTCGGAAGCGGATTCGTAGATACCTGGCGCTTCCAGCATCCGACCGAAGAGAAGTACAGTTGGTGGTCTTACAGGATGGCAGCCCGCGAGAGGAACGTAGGATGGAGAATCGATTACTTCCTGGTAAGCGAGGCTCTTCGCGGGCGCATAGTCTCCACTGATATCCATAATGAAATATTCGGTTCGGACCACTGTCCGGTCGAACTCGTGCTCAGCATATGATAGAATACATCTCCAGCGCCCAGAACCCCAAGATCAAGAAACTTCTCGCCCTTCAGCAGAAGTCCTCGGAGCGTCGCTTGGAGGGGCTTTTCGTTGTAGAAGGCCGCCGGGAATTGGAACATTGTATCGAAGTTGGATACGAGGTGGATTCGGTATTTTATTGCCCGGATATTATAGGACGCAGCGCTGACCCAGCAGTTGATTTCCCTAAGGGAGCAAAACTTTTTGAGGTATCCGCTTTCGTCTACGACAAGATTGCCTATAGGGCTGGAACTGAAGGAGTTATCGCAGAGGTCAGGACGCGCAGTCTGAGTTTGGAGGACTTGAAACTCAGCAAGAATCCCCTTGTTATCGTCCTTGAAAGCGTCGAGAAACCCGGTAACCTGGGCGCCGTTCTTCGCAGCGCTGATGCCGGAGGGGCCGACGCCGTTATAGTCTGCGACCCGCTGACAGACCTCTACAATCCCAATCTTATCCGAAGCTCGATCGGGGCCATCTTCACCGTCCCCTGCGTCGCGTGCAGCTCCGCCGAGTGTATCGACTTCCTCAAAGAGCGCGGAATCAAAATCTTCACCGCCCAGCTCCAGGATTCGAAGCTCTACTACGACACCGACTTCCGCGGCGGCAGCGCCATCGTGATGGGCACGGAATCCACCGGCCTTACAGACATCTGGCGCAAGGCCGCTGACGCCCACATCCGCATCCCGATGCTCGGCCGCCTCGACTCGCTCAACGTCTCCGTCAGCGCAGCCATCCTTCTTTTCGAAGCCGTCCGTCAGCGCAATGGCTAAATTCGGCCTCATAGGCTATCCGGCTGCAGGGTCTCAGAGCCCCGCACTCTTTTCGGCGGCCTACGGCGGACGCTACGCCTACGAGATAATCGAGGAGCCGGACTTCGCAGTAGCCTTCGAAAAGTTCCTTCGCGAAGACTTTCAGGCAGTTAATATCACTGCGCCCCACAAAATCGCCGCGGCCTCAGCGGCCGACTGGCGTAGCCCTGAGGTCGAGCGCATCGGCGCGGCGAACATTCTCGTCAAGACCGATCGAGGAGTTGAGGCGTACAATACAGACGTCGCCGCGGTTATGAGTATCGCTACTATTTTTATCTGCCTATGATGCTCTTCAGAGGCTTGGGATCAAAACCTCTGTACTTCACCATACTGATTCGATGGATTTTAAATCTGATCTTGTTATCTACACCCTACCGTGTGCTGTGCCGGGATTGGAAAAAATTCGGTGTAAGCATTTGGTGGAAGCAAATTACATTAATCCTGTGTGTCAGAATCTTACCGGGATTAAGAATAGTTATGTCGGCGGAAAAGCATGGCTCTTCTTTCAAGCAGTGGAAGGTTATGAGTTGATGACGGGAGAAACTCCGGATAGGGAATCTATGATGTCTGATGGAGCGACTCACATTTATTTGAAGATTTGATATTTTTTTTCGCTATATTTGTTTCAAGTATTTTAAAACCAAATCTCGAAAAAATGAAAAAGCTCATTCTTTGCCTCGTCGCAGTCCTCGGACTCGGCCTCGCAGCAAGTGCTGCTAACTACACCATCGACGAGCAGTCGATCGACGCTATGATCGAAATGGCGGAGGAGGTTTCTCCCGCTATGATGGAAGCTGAAGGTGCAACTGACGTATCGATCCACCTCGGAAACGGTGCTCAGCCTATCGTTGCATTCATTCTCGCTCTCGTTCCTGTTACCGGTTGGCTCGCAATCCACCGTATGTACATGGGAACTTCGATCCTCGCTGTTATCCTTAACATCTTTACCGGCGCAGGCTTCGGTATCGTCTATGTAGTAGACTGGGTCGTGCTCCTCATCGGTGTACTTGACAACAACATCGGTCAGTATTGCAACAACGGTAGCTGGCTGATGTGGGCAGACATCATCTAATTTGATGAACAAAACTCTCCACGCCCTAACACTTGCTCTTTTACTGCTTAGCATTCCGGCCGCAGGCCAGCGCAGGCTTTCAGCCGATGTAGAGGTAAAGAACGTAGTTGGAAATAACGTGGTTACAACCACCAAAAGCGTCTATTGCCAAAGCAATGGACGCTTGGTGGTTTGTAATAGAAAGCCTCTTGAGTACATACTCATTACAAACACCAACGGAGAGTCAAAATTCTATTTTCCTAAAACAAAAGAGGTACTCGTCGACAACCAGGGAATGGCAAGTTCCAGGGACGAGCTCCTCGCAATCTTTCTGATGGGCCGTATCGAGGACCTTGGCGTTGGCCTCTACGGATACAGACTCCAGAAAACAGAGTATCTGGAAGACGGTCTAATGAAAAAGACTTTCAAATGTATAGACCCCAGTATGCCTCCCTACACCGAGATAGTCTACGGTAAGGACTATCTCCCTGTCTACAGCGCCACCCTTACCGAAGACGGCCACGTCCAGACCAAGGTCTATTACAGCCAGTACAAAACGGTCGGCTACGTCCCGTTCCCTCACCGGCAGACCCAGATAACCTACAACTCTCCCAAGGACTCCACCATCACCCGTACGATCTATTCCAATGTCGAGGCTGATGGCAGCGACCCTATGTTCGATTGGACCGTTCCCGCAGACGCCAAGCCGATGGACTTGAACGCCGGAACACAGAAACTCAGGTGATGAAAGCGCGCCTTCTCGCCCTTTTCTTGCTGGCATCCCTGCCGGCATTCGGCCAGACGGACCGTGAACTCGTCCTTCAGGCCCAGGAAAAGACAGCGGCGCAAGACACCAGTTCCCACAACAAACTATACCACCTATTTCGCGACCAGCTCCGCGGGCAGTGTTACTATGATCCCGAGTGCGTGGAATTTTACCCGCAGGCGGTCCGCCAGCTCGGTTTCCTGCGCGGAACCCTCTCGATGCTCGACCGTATGATGCGCGATACCTACATCGGTACCGCTACCTTCCCCCGTGAGCTTAAGGGCAAGGACGGCCGTATCCACGAAGGCCCCGAAGCCTATAGGAGGAGGCGTCAGTCGAAGAAATGAGACGCCTGCTACCGCTTATCCTCGCCCTGATCATGCCGCTGGGCCTTCGGGCTCAGCAGGGGATATCCAAGGACCTGGGCTTTATCGATTATCTGATAGGGAATAACCTTACCCGAGATGCCATGGCCTGGCTGGAAGGCAGCAACTATGCCCCCTCGGATACCCTCGATTTCCTTAAGGGCCTGACTTTCTATACGGCCGGAAAGCTGAATCTCGCGACTGAGAGCTTCCTGAAGGTCCCCTCCGGTTCGCCTTACTACGAGAAGAGTCTTTATTTCGGAGCGGTTTCCAATGCTTATCTGGGGAACTATGAAAAGGGACTTCAACTGATCAATTCAGCGGGAGAGAGCGAACTTAAACAATACGGACTCGCTGCTTTCAATCTGCTCCTGGACGACAAACAGTCATTTGAGCTTGCCTGGAAGAACTTCACTTATCAGGATTACTCCCTTGCCGACGGGGAGAAAATGTTCGGCAAAATCTACGAAGACCGTTTTGGCACTAAACAGAAGAGTCCGGCGCTCGCAGGAGTGATGTCTGCGGTAGTCCCGGGAGCGGGGAAGTGGTATGCCGGGCGAAAAGACGAAGCTATCGTCTCGTTCCTGACGGTCGGAATCCTCGCTGGCCTTACGGCGGAATGCTGGGTAAAGAAAGGTCCCAAGGACTGGCGCACCATAGTATTCGGTACGCTGGGCTCCTTATTTTATATAGGTAATATCTACGGCAGTTATATGTCGGTAGGGATTTACAACGACAATCTGAGAAATGCGCAGAATAACACTATTGTGTTTAATCTCCACGTTCCTATTCGCAACCTTTGAGGTAAGCGCTGCCCAGAACGTGGATTCGCTGCTTTTCGAGGCGGCGAAACGCGAGCGCATTGTCTTTGAGGCCCAGAGTCCGGTCGAAGTAAATGAGGCTCTTATAGAAAAGGCAGACCTCTACAAACAGGCCGGGCTGTACTCGGAAGCGCTCAAGACTCTCGAGCGGGTCCGTCTGTACCTCGTGAAGTCAGACCTCAGAAGCGAAATCATTATTCAGAAGTCGCTTTGCGCCTATCTGGATGGCGACTACGACGCTTCGATCTCATACCTTGAGGAATTGGGTGTCCAGACGGAATATGTAGAACCTAAACTGAAAAAAGACTGGGTAGGGATGGTCCTGACCTTCCTCGTGCCTGCGGGCTATATCTACGCGGGCGCGCCGGGGGAGGGCGCGGTCAGTACGGCCCTTAACGCGGGGTCGGTCGCCTGGATCGTCCTTAACATGGGTGCGGGCCTGCCCGTGACCGCGCTCCTTGGCGGCGCGCTCGCCCTGAGCTACACCTTCCTTGGATCACAAGAAAGAGTTGCGGAGCTTATCGCAATCCACAACTCTTCCAAGATTTCCGACGCTAAACGCGACGCAACTGCGAAGGCCTTACTCGGACTTCTCTGATCCGGCAATCTTTTCCGGTTTCATCTGAGGGAAGAACAGCACATCCTGGATGGCTGTCTGGCCCGTCATGAACATGGTAAGACGGTCGATGCCCATTCCCAGACCGGAGGTCGGCGGCATACCGTATTCCAGCGCGCGGACGAAGTCCATATCGATGTACATCGCCTCGTCGTCGCCCTTGCTCTTGAGGGCGGCCTGCTCCTCGAACCTCTCGAACTGGTCGATAGGGTCGTTGAGCTCTGAGTAAGCGTTGGCCAGTTCCTTACCGCAGACGAACAGCTCGAAGCGCTCGGTAAGGGTAGGATCATTACGATGACGTTTTGTCAGCGGACTCATCTCTACCGGGTAATCAATTATATAGGTAGGTTGAATCAGGTTCTTCTCGCAGTACTCGCCGAAGATGGCGTCGATCAGCTTGCCCTTTCCCATCGAAGGCTCTACCTCCACGCCCAGTTTCTTACAGGTGGCGCGAAGATCCGGCTCGGCCATTCCCTTTACGTCTACTCCCGCATACTCCTTGATAGCGTCAAGAATAGGCAGGCGGCGGTAAGGTCCGGCGAAATCGACTGTGTTTCCGGCTATCTCTACCTTGGTGGTTCCGTTGACCTTGAGGGAAATCTTCTCGAGCATCTTCTCTACGAACTCCATCATCCAGATGTAGTCCTTGTAGGCTACGTAGATCTCCATGCAGGTGAACTCGGGGTTATGGGTCTTGTCCATACCCTCGTTGCGGAAATCCTTTGCAAACTCATACACTCCGTTGTAGCCTCCGACGATAAGTCTCTTGAGGTAAAGCTCGTTGGCGATACGAAGGTAGAGGGGAATATTCAGGGCGTTGTGGTGAGTTACGAACGGGCGGGCGGTAGCGCCGCCGGGAATGCTCTGGAGGATAGGGGTCTCAACCTCGAGGCAACCGGCCTGGTTAAAGTACTCGCGCATAGTAGCGATAATCTGAGCCCTCTTGATGAAGGTCTCCTTCACCTGAGGATTCACGATGAGGTCTACATACCTCTGACGGTAGCGCATCTCAGGATCGGTGAAAGCGTCGAACACCTGGCCGTCCATTTCCTTAACTATAGGAAGAACACGCAGCGACTTCGAAAGGAGGGTGAGCTCCTTGGCGTGGACGCTGAGCTGGCCGGTCTGGGTAAAGAAAGCAAACCCTTTTATACCGATAATATCACCGATATCGAGAAGTTTCTTCCACACCGTGTTATACATAGTCTTGTCTTCCTCGGGGCAGATCTCGTCGCGCTTGACATAGATCTGGATTCTTCCGCTTTCGTCCTGCAGCTCGCCGAACGATGCGGCGCCCATTATGCGGCGGCTCATCAGACGGCCGGCGATGCAGACTTCCTGGAAGTTGCCCTTCTCCGGATCGAAACCTGCGGCAATCTCTGCCGCGTTTGTGTTTACCGGATAAAGAGCGGCGGGGTAGGGATCAATTCCGAGTTCGCGAAGTTTGGCGAGCGATTCCCTTCTGATTAATTCCTGTTCACTGAATTCCTGTACCATAGTTTATATAATGTCTTCTCTTTCTTTGATATCCTTTACGCGGAGCTGGATAGTGCTGTTTCCGCGATAGTAGTTTTCTACAATAGTGTAACATACGTCGAAGGGGTTGCCGTGGCGTATGTACTCGTATTTGTCTGCCATATTGAAGGCGATGGCCGGGATGGCCCTCGAATAATCTTCCTGGATAAGGTCGAGTTTAAGATGGAGCCCGCCCGCTCCTACCTTACGGCCGCTTCCCTCGTCGCAGACGGCATCGGTCTCGAACACTGGATTGGCGTTGCCCGGACCGAAGGGCTGGAACTGCTTGAGGATGCGGAAGAACTTGGGCGTTATCTGGGCAAGATCGATCCGGGCGTCGATGTCCACGACCGGGGTCAGCATCTCGTCCGTGAGTTTACCCTCGATGAATTCCTCCATCCTGCGGGCGAATTCGGGCAGGTTCTCCTCCTTCATCGTAAGGCCGGCGGCATAGACGTGGCCTCCGAAGTTCTCGAGCAGGTCTGCGCAGCTCTCGATTGAGGCATAAAGGTCGAAGCCGGCGACGCTTCGGGCGGATCCGGTGACAAAGCCGTTGGACTTCGTAAGGACGACCGTGGGCTTATAATAAGCCTCCACGAGGCGCGAGGCTACGATCCCGACGACACCCTTGTTCCACTGCGGGTTGTAGACTATCGTCGCGTTCTTCGAGGCGATGCAGCGGCCGCTTTCGACCATCTCCAGCGCTTCCTGGGTAATCTCGCGGTCGATATTCTTGCGTTCGTTGTTGTTTTCGTTGATCTGTTCGCCGATTCGGATGGCCGTTTCCTTATCGGGCGCGGTCAGAAGCTGCACGGCGAGGCGGCCTGTCTCCATTCGGCCGGCGGCATTGATTCTCGGGCCGATCTTGAAGACTATATCGTCCACGGTTATGTGGCCCAGCTCGAGGCCGGAGAGCTCTATCATCGCATGGAGGCCGTCTCGCGGCGCCTCGTTCAGGCGCTTAAGCCCGAAATGGGACAGGATCCTGTTTTCGCCGACCATGCTCACAAGGTCGGAGGCGATGCTCACGACGAGCAGGTCGAGCAGGGGCAGGAGCGTCTCGAACTCGATCCCATGGCGGAGGCTGTAGGCCTGCGCGAGCTTGAAGCCTACTCCGCAGCCGGACAGGTCATCGAACGGGTAGGAGTCGTCTTCGCGCTTGGGGTCAAGAACTGCCACTGCCGGCGGGAGAGTCTCGTCCGGGAGGTGGTGGTCACAGATTATCATGTCGATGCCCTTGGTCGCGGCGAGCCTGGTCTTTTCGATGGCTTTGATGCCGCAGTCGACCGTGATTATAAGCTTCACGCCGCTAGCGGCGGCCCATTCGATGCCTTTCTGCGAGACTCCGTAGCCCTCGTCGTAACGGTCGGGGATGTAGAAGTCCACCTCGGAGGTGAACCTGCTGAGGAAAGAGTGGAGGAGCGAGACGGCGGTAGTCCCGTCTACGTCGTAGTCGCCATAGACCAGTATCTTCTCCTTGCCCTCGATGGCTTTATCGAGCCTGTCCACTGCTTTGTCCATATCCTTCATGAGGAAAGGGTCGTGGATGTTTTCGAGGCTTGGACGGAAGAACTGCCTGGCCTGGTCGAAGGTCTCGACGCCTCTTTTGACGAGGAGGTCTGCAAGCACCTTGTCGATGCCGACCTCCGCGCTGAGACGCTCAACCTTCTGGGGGTCGGCGGCTGCCCGGACTTTCCATATGCTCTCTTTGTTACTCATTTATACTGTTTTATTTTCTATCAGTTTGGCGCGGATCTCCTCCGCAACTTCCTGCGGAGTCTTTCCGTCTGTAATGACGGTAAGCGCGGCCTGCTCGTAGACAGGCAGACGCTCAGGGTCCCAACGACCTCCCTCGGGTCTGCGCTCTCGCAGTTCTTCTTCCGAGGTCTTGAGATAGACACAGCATGTCTGCTCAAGAATAAGGCGGCGAAGCGGCCTCGTCATAATTGTTCCTCCACCAAGGGCGAGGATCAGGTTTTCTCCTGTAAGCTGATGCATCACCAGTACATCCCGGAGGGCCTCAGCTTCTATTGCCCTGAACCTCGTTTCTCCGTCCTGAGCTATGATAAGCTCCGGCGAGCGCCCTATCTTCCCCTCAATATAGCTGTCAAGGTCTATGAATTCCCAGCCCAGAAGCGCGGCGAGTATGCTGCCCGCCGTGCTCTTGCCGGAGCCCATGAAACCAGTCAGCGTTACTGTCAAAACAGTGTCGGTTCTTCAATTGTCATTTCAGGGAGATCGCTGAGGTCCATCTCGGCGGATACGTCCTGGCCCAGATCTGAGCCAAGGTCGATTACGTCGTGCGGTGCCTGCTCTTCTTCCTGCTTTATATCATCCTCGGGTTTGTGGAGAGGCTCGATAAACTCGACCTTCTTCACATCGAGGTTGTGGCATTTCTTACCCTTCGCTCCTACTCCCTTCTTTGCTATCCACTGTTCCGCATCTATGGCCTCGGGCTCCCTGTGGGCGTGTTTTCCGCCGAAGGTAACGAGGTACTGCGGGTGGAGATCGTCGCTGAGACCTATCAGCCTGGACTTGGCGCCTCCCGAGATGAAACTCATCGGGGTGTTGTCGCTTACTACGAAGGAGAAGCGCTTGACGTAGTACGCCTTTGCGCCTCCGTCGTAGTAAAGGGCTGTATAGGTCTTCTCAGGATCGAATTTCTCGATGATGAGTACGTCTCCCTGATATCTGTTGGAGACATCGAAGGAGGTCGTGTAGAAGGTTCCGTTGGTAAAGACGGCGAGTACCTTGTCGTTCGTGTCGAACGCGCCGAGGTACTGGCCGCGCTCTTCGTCGTTGAGTTTCTGGATGTATTCGTCGTACCAGATATCCTTTCCGGCGATAGTAGACACACCGGCAGACTTGAGGGTTATCTTCTGGACCTGATATTTGCTGACCAGATTGCCCCTCGAGGCCTTGCCCTTGATGGCGAGGCTGCTGAAATCGTACTCGTAAGAGGTTTTCTTGAGCTTCGCCCTGGGCCTGAGCTGGATCCTTACGGTCTCAGCCTCGCCGTTGTGGTTGGCGGTGAACCAGACTATCTTCGATCCTTCAGCTCCGGTAGTAATGTCGTATTCCTTATCGCGGGTCACCGAGGTGATGGCAAAACGCTTGGCGTAGTAGACCGAGGTCTTGCCCTCGCGGTAAATTACGTTGTAGATAGTTCTTTCGTCGTTCCTTACGAAGAGGCCTACATAGAGGAGGTCCTTTCCGAAGAAGGCTTTTTCCTCGACCTTGGTTACCTTGTAGACGCCGTCTTTGCGGATGACGATAACCTCGGACATGTCTGAACAGTCACAGACGAACTGGACTCCTTCCTCTCGCTTAAGGCCTATTCCTACAAAGCCCTCTGCCATATTGGCGTAGAGTTTCGCGTTGTTGTTGATGACCTTGCTGGCGGCGATGGTCTCGAACCCGGTCAGTTCGGTAAGGCGGGGGAATGCCGCGCCATACTTTTTCTTGAGGGACTTGAACCAGTCGATGGTGAAGCGGACGATATTGTCTATATTGTCCTGAACCTGACGCATTTCGTCTTCGATGGCGAGGATCTTTGCGTCGAGTTCTTTCGCGTCGAACTTCGATATCTTACGGACAGGTTTGTCTACCAGACGGTCGATGTCTTCCATCGTGATTTCCTTGCGAAGGATGTCTTCGTAGGTCTTCATCTGGGCGAGGACAGCGGCTTTCTGGTCTTCCCAGGTAGTGTATGTCTCGTTTTCGAGGATCTTGTAGACCTTGTTCTCGAAGAAGATGCGCTCGAGCGAGGTGAGGTGCCATTCCTTCTCCAGTTCTCCGAGCTTGTACTGAAGCTGCTGGAGGAGAAGGTCTCTGGTATGGAAGGTACTGTATTCGAGTATGTCGTTGACCGAGAGGAACTGAGGCTTGTCCTCTACGATGACGCAGGCGTTGGGCGCGATAGTAGTCTCGCAGTCTGTAAAGGCATATAGGGCGTCGATGGTCTTGTCCGGAGAGACGTCTGCAGGGAGGTGGATGATGATATTTACCTTGTCGGTAGTCATATCATCGATCTTCTTGATCTTGATCTTTCCCTTGTCCTTGGCCTTGATGATGGACTCCTTAAGGAGTTCGGTAGTCTTTCCGTAAGGGATTTCGGTGATGGCTAGAGTTCCCTTGTCTACCTTCTCGATACGGGCGCGGATCTTGACCATTCCGCCGCGCCTGCCCTGGTTGTATTTCGAGCAGTCCGCCGAACCTCCGGTAGGGAAGTCGGGGTAGAGCTCGTAGCTCTTTCCTTCGAGGATGGAGATCGAAGCGTCGATAAGTTCGTTGAAGTTGTGGGGAAGGATCTTCGAAGACATACCTACACCGATTCCTTCCGTTCCCTGGGCGAGCAGCAGAGGGAAGCGGACCGGGAGCTCGGTAGGTTCCTGGTTGCGGCCGTCGTAGCTGTTCATCCAATGCGTAATCTTCGGATCGAAAACGACCTCCTTGGCGAACTTTGACAGGCGTGCTTCGATGTAACGGGGAGCGGCGTTCGCGTCGCCGGTAAGGATGTTACCCCAGTTTCCCTGGCAATCGACCGTGAAGCCTTTCTGACCCAGCTGGACGAGGGCTCCGAGGATGGAGGCATCGCCGTGGGGGTGATACTGCATGGCCTGGCCGACTATATTGGCGACCTTGGTATAGGCGCCGTCGTCCATCTTGTACATCGCATGCAGCACACGCCTCTGTACGGGCTTCAGACCGTCCACGATATGGGGGACGGCTCTGTGGAGGATTACATACGAGGCATAATCCAGATACCAGTTCTTGAACATCCCCGAAAGCTTGAATTTCTGGGCGTCGCTTCCCAGGAGGCGGTCGTATTTACCGCTCTCCTCGACTTCGCCTTCGATGGGGGCTTCGAGTTCGTCCTCGCTGATCTCTTCGATGATATCTTCGTTTTCTTCGATCATACTTCTAGTCTTCGTAACCGAACTTGCGCAGTTCTTTCCTGTTCTCCCTCCAGTCGGGATCTACCTTTACGTAGATGCTGAGGAACACCTTCTTCTGGAAGAAATCCTCCATGTCTATTCGGGCCTGGGTGCCGATCTTCTTAAGGCTGGCGCCCTGTTTTCCGATGACGATACCCTTCTGCGACTCCCTCATAACATAGATGACGGCGCCGATGTCGTATCTCTCCGCTCCTTCCTTGAAGCTTTCGATTTCGACCTGGCAGCAGTAGGGTATTTCCTGTTTGTAGTTGAGGAGGATTTTCTCGCGGATTATTTCCGATGCGAAGAAGCGCAGGTTCCTGTCTGTAAAGGTGTCCTGGTCATACCATGCCGGGGCCTCGGGAAGTTTCTCCACTACCGTTGAGAGGATAGTGTCGAGGTTGAACCTTTCCTGGGCCGAGGCGGGGATGACTGTGGCCTCGGGGACTTTCTCCTTCCAGTACGAAAGGATGTCCATCACTTTCGCCTGGTCGCTGATGTCAATTTTGTTGACGACAATGATTACCGGGCATTCAAGCCGGCTGAGTTTGTCGACGTATTCGCTGTTTTTGTCGGATTTCTCTACCGTGTCGGTGACATAGAGAATTACATCCGCATCGCCTATAGCGGCGTCTACGAAATTCACCATGTCTTCCTGAAGGCGGTAAGAGGGCTTGAGGATACCGGGGGTGTCGGAGTAGACTATCTGGTAGTCTTCTCCGTTCACTATACCCATTATCCTGTGACGGGTAGTCTGGGCCTTCGCTGTGACGATGCTGAGCTTTTCGCCCACCATCGCGTTCATCAGCGTGCTCTTCCCGACATTGGGGTTGCCGATAATATTGACGAATCCGGACTTAAACATATGCGCCCATCTTGAGGATGTTCACTTCTCCTTCCGAAAGCTGGCGCCATTCGCCCTTCTTGAGGCCCTTCTTGGTAAGGCCTGCGAAGTAGACTCTGTCAAGAGCACGGACTTCGTAGCCGAGGCTCTCGAAGATGCGGCGGACGATCCTGTTCTTTCCAGAGTGGATCTCGATGCCGAGCTTGCGATGATCTTCCGCGTCGATGTACTCGAGTTCGTCTGCCTTCACCTCTCCGTCTGAAAGGATAACGCCGGTAAGGATCTTACCGCAATCCTCCTCGGTGAGGGGCTTGTCCAGGCTGACCTGGTAGATCTTTTTCTTGTCGTATGAAGGATGAGTGAGACGCTCTGCGATTTCGCCGTCGTTGGTGAACATCAGAACACCGGTAGTGTTCTTGTCCAGCCTTCCTACAGGGAATACCCTGTACTGGCAGCCCTTGAGGAGCTCCATTACGGTCTTCTCGGCGTGGGGGTCGCTCGCTGTGGTGACATAGCCCTTAGGCTTGTTCATCACGAGGTAGACTTTCTCCTCACCGCGGAGACGCTCGCCGTTGAAGCGGACTTCGTCTTTGTAGACATTGACCTTGGTTCCGAGCTCGGTTACGACTACACCGTTGACGGTGACTACGCCGGCCTGGATAAGGGTATCGGCCTCGCGCCTTGAGCATACGCCGGAGTTGGCGATGAACTTGTTGAGGCGGACTTCCTCCCTGATAGGGCTGGGAACATTGTCGTTGTCTGAGAAGCGACCCTGGTCGGAGACCTGAGGCCTGCGGCTGATCATACGGTCGATGCCTTCCTGGGAAGCTCTGCTGAACTCCTCTTTTTTGTGGAACGGCTTCTTGCCGAACTTGCGGGCATTGTTCGGGCGGGTGTTGAAGCCGCCCTTTCCGCGCGAGTAGCCGGAAGCTCCCTGAGGGCGCTCGCTGCGAGGCTGACGCTCGCCGTAAGGCCTGTCGCTGCGGGGTCTGTCTCCGAAGGGACGGTCTGTCCTGGGACGGTCGCCGTGGGGCCTGTCTGATGAGTATGTTGAATGCCTGTTAGAGCCATTCCGGTCCGACTGATGGAACCTGGAAGTGCTGAATGCAGGGCCTTCGCTGTGATGTTCTTGAGTGCCTGAAGTTTTGCGGGGTCTAAGTTTTCGGCCGTTTTTAGAAAATTCTTCCATTTGTTACTTGAGTTTGAAAATGTAGGTGATCGTACCCTCCTGTAGCTGGGGGGTATCTGCTGTAATGTTGGTTACTTTGGTGAAGTGGGTTCGCATCGCTGCGCTCCTCGCTTCAGCCCATAAATTAGCATCGTCGACGGTTGTTCCTGGGGCGCCCGGGATGGCTTTCTGGACATTGCCATGGACGTCTACCCAGATAGTCACGACGACTACTCCGCTGTCCTGCCTCTTGTAGTTCGGGGCGATTAGGTCTCCGTCTACTTTTCGGCCAAGGAGGTGGGCGTTCGAACGGCCTTCAGTTACGTTCCTGGAACTGTTGCCGTCTGGCTGACCCGCCTTGAAGCGGTTTGAGGAGTCCTGCGCAGCATGGGCTGTTCCGGCGTTGCTGTCCTTCTTCCCCATCCCGGGGAAGGCTGCACGCGGATCGATCTTGGGCTGCTCGGGCTCCACCGGCGGGGTCGGGACCTCTACGTCGCCGAAGTTGTCAGGTTCCTGAGCGGGAGTCTCGTTCGGGGTGTTGTCCACGATGGGAGACTCGCTGCGCTGAACCAGCTCAACGGGCTTTTCGAGGTCGACCTCTTCTGCGACCGGTTCTTTGCCGTACTTGGGCTCGATGATCTCCTGCTCGGTAGTGAAATCCAGCAGGAAGGTCTCCTCGGCCGGCGGCGGCCAGATATATTTGAGTCCGTTGAAGGAACCGAAGGCGATGACGCAGACATGGGCGATGACTGTCACAGCCACACCCGTCACGGTCGACCACCTGCTGTTTCTTGTCCTTCTCTTGAGGTACTCTTTCATCTGTTATTCTGGTGAGGTCGCAAGGATAACCTTATAGTGGTTTCTCTTTGCGATGTTCATTACCTGGACTATTTCTCCGATAGGAACCGTCTGATCTGCATAGATCGAGAAGGTCGGGTCTTCCTGCGTCTGCAGAAGGACTACGAGCTGATCTTCGACCTGTTCGAACGGAACGGGTTCCTGATTACCGTTGATGTGGTAGGTATACTGCTCCTCTCCGTGGTCCTTGACCGATACCGTCACCGTAGGCTTTGCGCTTACCTGGCCCGTGCTCTTCGGAAGAAGAAGCTTCAGGGCGTTGGGATTGATGAGGGTGCTGGTCACGAGGAAGAAGATAAGCAGAAGGAACACGATGTCTGTCATACTGGACATCGAGATGTTCGCATCAACTTTTGTACTTCTTTTGAGTGCCATTGCTCTAGTTTTCTTCTGCGGTTTCTTTCTCTGCGGGTTCGTTGAGGAGATCCATGAACTGGATGGTAGTGTTCTCCATCTTCGCGACTACATCCGAGACCTTTGCGGTAAGGAAGTTATAGGCGAAGTAGGCGAGGATACCTACGATAAGACCTCCGACCGTAGTAATCATAGCGGTATAGATACCTCCGGAAAGAAGGGTGATATCTACGTTGCTGCCGGCGTTTGACATGTTGAAGAACGCCTGGACCATTCCGATAACGGTTCCGAGGAATCCGATCATAGGGGCGCCGCCGGAGATAGTCGCGAGGTAGGGAAGACCCTTCTCGAGGCGGGCGACCTCGGCGTTGCCGACATTGTCGACCGCGGTCTGGATGTCGCCGAGCGGCCTTCCGATACGGTTGATTCCGGTTTCGATCATCCTGGCAACAGGAGTGTCGTACTTAGTACAAAGGGTAAGAGCGGATTTGATCTTTCCTTCGTGGATGTAATCCCTGATGTCGTTCATGAAGTTTTTGTCCACTTTACCGGCCTGGCCGATCTGGAACCACTTCTTTCCGAAGATGAAGATCGCAATTACTGAAAGAACGAGGAGGACTATCATCAGCCATCCGCCTTTGGCTGCCATCTCAAGGATGGAGATGGACATTTCCTGCTGCACCGGAGCCTCGAGGACTTCTGCGCCTGCTTGAAGTAGTGTTGACAACATATTTTGTACTGTTTTGAATTATCGGTTCAAGGTTTTATTCTAACCAACTGGGTCTAAAGACCCATATTCGCGCAAATATAATCATTTTTATTGATAAATCCTCGCGCAAAGTACTCCCATTCCACATTTTTTTAGCGCCGCTCTCGCGTCGCCGATTTTGGTATTTTTGGCGTGGAACAGATGGTTTTTCCGCCTTCTGGCGCTTTTTTACGGGATTTTGGCGCGGAATGGCAGGTTTTTCCACCTTCCTGCGCTTTTTTACGGGATTTCGGCGCGGATTTCGGCCTTTCCGCCAGGATGAAGCCAGACCACCCCTGCCAGAACGGCCTCTGAGGCCTCCAGTCTGGCTTCACAGGCCGATTTCGTCGTGTGAAGCCAGCATACCCCTCTCAGAATATGCTATAAGGCATCTCGCCTGGCTTCATCTTGGCGATTTTCCTTGTTGCCGGCGAAGATCGGGGGTGTATTTCCGCCGGAATGAGTGTTTCCGCCAAGTAGCCTCAAGGGGCGCCCCTTGCAGAAGGTATTCAGGGATAGGTGACCGGGACGGCTAGGGCCGATTTCGGCCTTAGGCGCAACCCCCAGCCTTACTAGAACAAATTACGGGGCAGGTAACCGGGACGGCTACTTGGCGAAAAAGAGTGCAGAGGGTCTACCGGTGCTGCGCCAGGGGCGGGAGGGGAAGCGCGAAGGGTTAAAAGGTTGGTACGATTTTGTCGAAGATCGTTCTTGAGGTCGCGCGCGGGAGTGCTTACCCGGTTGCTTGCCTGAGCGCGCGCGACCTCTCTCAACTCTTCGAAAAAATCGTCCCCGATTTTTAGGCCCGCGCGGGCTCGGCGGGAGTGCAAACAATGAGGTCCAACCCCTCGCGACAACATCCCTGCCGGGGGCTAACGAATATATATTCGAACGTTAGTTGGAACCGATAGAAGCTAATAGGTCGGGACACCGCTTACTCGACTGCCCTCCCAGAATAACCGAAGTGGTCTAGGGGGAAGGACGCTTCCTCCGTATGATTAGAGGAGCGGAGCGACGGCGTCGGCATCAGCCGACCGGCCGTGCCGTGACTTTGCGCTAGCAAAGTTGGAAAGGCGGAAAGGCCGCAGGGGGTTAGGGGGAAGGACGCTTCCCCCATATGAATAGTTGACGAGTCCCGCGCGAGGGAGTCTCCGGCCGAAGGCGGAAATGGTCACTCAGCGTGGCTATCACCCCTCGCGAAAGAGGTGATGGGAGCGAAAAAGGCCCAAAACGTGGCTATCACCCTTCGATATAAGGGTGGTAGCCACGCTAATGGAGCGAATTGACGGGGACCTTCATCAAAAGGGTGAGATACCGCCCTGGCGGCGTGGGGGAACTGTGAGAAAGACTAGTAGTCTATTTCGCAGAGAAAGAGGGCGTGGCCGGGGACGGATTCGCCGGCGGCGCAACGGTCGCGGGATTCGAGAAGGGCGGGGATTGAATCCGCCGGCCTGCGTCCCCGGCCAACCTCGATGAGGGTCCCGACGATAGAGCGGACCATATTCCGGAGGAATCTGTCCGCGGCGATGTGGAAGGTCCAATGGGTCTGGTCATCGCGAACCCAGCGGGCTTCGAATACCGTGCAGATTGAAGTTTTGTTGTCGCTGCCGGTTTTCTCAAAAGAGGAGAAATCGTGTGTCCCGAGAAGGGAAGCGGCGGCGGTGTTCATGGCGTCAAAATCCAGAACCGGGTAGCCGCAAAGCCAGGAGTATTGGGAAGCAAACGGGTCTTTTACCCTGTGTATGTGGTAGATATATTTGCGGCGGCGAGCATCGAACCTGGCGTGGAAATCAGGGGCGGCTTCTTCTATTGAAGAAACTGCCACTGAGGGAGGTAGTATGGCATTTAATTTGTAGCATAAATCACGCGTATCGAATTGCCTTGAGCAGTCGAAATGAGCGACATAATTGATAGCGTTCACTCCAGTGTCCGT
>ONOI01000013.1 GCA_900319375.1 uncultured Bacteroidales bacterium
ATAGCGGGGCTTGTCCAGGGGAAGAAGCGGACAGGTCACTTCCAGCATTTCATACATCTTTTCCGTAGGCTCCCCTACCGCCAAGCCGCCGACGGCATAGCCGCCGCGATTATCGTTATCCAGTTTCAGAGCGTGCTCCACGGCCTTTTGGCGAAGTTCGGGATAGACGCAGCCCTGGATGATCGGGAACATAACCTGGCCGTAGCCATAGAGCGGCTCCGTCTCGTCGAAATGCTTGGCAAAGCGCTCCAGCCAGCCCTGGGTAAGTTTCAGGGACTTTTCGGCATAACGGCGGTCGGCGTCTCCCGGGCAGCATTCGTCCAGGGCCATAATTATGTCCGCGCCGATAATCCTCTGAGTATCAACATTGTTCTCCGGAGTGAAGACGTGACGGCTTCCGTCAATATGGGAGGCGAAACGGCAGCCCTCTTCGGTCAGTTTACGGATCGGGGCGAGGGAAAAAATCTGGAAGCCGCCGCTGTCCGTCAATATGGGACGGTCCCAATGCTCGAAGTTGTGGAGTCCGTCGGCCTTTCTAAGGGTGTCCAGGCCTGGACGGAGATAGAGATGATAGGTGTTGCCGAGGATGATTTCAGCCTTGATGTCCTGCTCTAAGTCCCTGTGATACACGCCCTTGACCGAGCCGACGGTCCCCACCGGCATAAAGATGGGAGTATGGATGTCCCCGTGGTCGGTATGGATCACCCCCGCGCGTGCGGAGGAGAGAGGATCCCGGGCGATATTATCAAACTTGAACATTTTCCTTCAGGCCGGATGCAAAGTTAAGGATTTTTTTGTACTTTTGTGTGATTTGACTAGAATAACCAAAACATCCTGAAGATGAAAATATCTAAACTCAGCCTCCGCCTGATACTGATGAACTTCCTCCAGTATGCAGCCTGGGGCGCTTACCTTACCTCCCTCGGCCGTTATCTTGGCAATGCGGGTCTCGGGCCGCAGATCAAATGGTTCTTCGCGATGCAAGGCATCGTGTCCATTTTTATGCCCACTCTTATGGGCATTGTCGCCGACCGTTACATCCAGGCGCAGAAAACCCTTTCTCTCTGCCATGGTCTCGCCGGTTTGTTTATGATCGGAGCCGGCCTGTACTGTATGAGCGCAGGAGGTAGTATTCAGTTCGCTCCGCTCTTCGTGCTCTACAGCCTCAGCGTAGCGTTCTATATGCCTACCATCGCAATCTCCAATTCAGTCGCCTACAACGCAATGGCTAAGAACGGAATGGACCCCGTAAAGGAATTCCCTCCGCTCCGCGTCTTCGGAACAGTAGGTTTCATCTGCAGTATGCTCCTTACCAACTTCCTCAAGATTGGCGGAGTCGCCCTGCAGGATTCCTACACTCAACTCTTCTCCTCCGGTATACTCTCGCTGATCCTCTGCGGCTACGCCCTTACGATGCCCTCCTGCGAGACTAACCGCGGCGAATCTCAGAGCCTTGCAGAGGCCTTTGGCCTTAAAGCATTCAGCCTCTTCAAGGACGGCCAGTTCGCAATCTTCTTCATCTTCTCGATGCTGCTCGGAGCTTCTCTCCAGATTACAAACGGCTACGCCAATACTTTCCTTGGCTCCTTCGCTGCCAACCCCGCTCTCGCCGATACCTTTGCGGTGAAGAACTCCAATGCTCTTATCGCTATCAGCCAGGCTTCGGAGACCCTTTGCATCCTTCTCATCCCGTTCTGTATGAAGAAGCTCGGAATCAAGAAAGTGATGCTGCTCGCCATGTTCGCATGGGTCTTCCGTTTCGGCCTGTTCGGACTCGGCAATCCCGCATGGCCGGGAGTTCTCCTGTTCGTACTCAGCTGCATAGTCTACGGTGTCGCCTTTGATTTCTTCAATATCTCCGGCTCGCTGTATGTCAATGAGAATACTACCCCAGATATCCGCTCAAGCGCTCAGGGAGTCTTTATGCTCATGACCAACGGCTTGGGCGCCACAGTCGGCACCCTCGCCGCAGGTAAGGTAGTCGAGGCATGCGATGTGTTCAACACTCCCGCGAACTGGAGCAACGCCTGGTACATCTTCGCAGCTTATGCTCTGGTTGTAGCTATCCTCTTCACCATCCTCTTCAAGGACCCGACGCGGAAAGCGGGCAAAGCCTAGAGCTAGTATATATCCATCGATTCATACGCGGCCTCGATAAGATAATTTTCGAGGCCGTTGTATTTTGTACCATAATCGAAAGTACCTATATCATACTGCCTCACAAGATGATAGTAGCCCTTGATTCCGTCGCTGGACCAGCTGTGGTCTGCAAAGTACACACTGGATGAATGGTCAAGCAGCAGCTCCTGATAGGTTTGTGACCCTACCTTGAAAGAGAATCTCAATGCGGACATATATCCGCTAAGAAAAGCGGTAATTTCCTCCAAAGTTGCTCCTGTACTTAGGCGCGGCAGCAGGATTTCATTGCTCATGTTTTCAGCGCTACCCCACATATCGTAGTCCAGCGCATCTCCAAACTCTGAAAGTAGCCTTACTCCTGAAGGAAAACACGAAACCCACATTCCCCTGTTTGCGGGAACAGTAAATTCTGTAAAAGGGGCATGCATCACCGAGACTCTGTTCCCGGATGAAAGGTTGAAATGACAGCCTACCGGAACATACAGGATGACCTGTACGGTATAATAGCCGGTGAAAGTCCTGCCTGTGTGGGGATTTGTAACGGTTCCCGTAAGCCCGAGCATTCCGCAGGCCGGGAAGGCAGTCTGATCCATCTGACGGAAAGTCAAGGTATTACCAGACAACGAGGCTCCCGCCGAATAGTTGTCAGACGCCCCTTCTTCTATCGCCATTACCGGAATACCGTAGTCTGAGCCGTCGGCATGGTTGATTGTCCAGGATACTCCATCCATAGCCGGTGAGCGGTAATTGCCGCCCGAGGTAAAGTCTATCAAGGCCGTCATGCTTCTCATAGGCCCCGGAGCAATTTGGTAATTATAATATGAACCAAGATATCTCTGAGATGGGAATGCGGCTATAGCAGTCACTGTCCCCGCCGAACTTACAGTATCGCCATTTGAAAGATGGAGGCTTACATTCATCGGGAAAGTCGGCGTTGAATTTCCATAAACATCTGTTCCGTAACAGTAGATAGTAGCCAGTTCGGGATAATCTTCCAACTGATCATAGTCCCTGGTCCAAAAGAGTACGTCTCTTCCGAACCTATCCGAGCTTTGTACGTCTGGAACTCCATAGAAATCAAGGAAATCGCTGTAATAATCAGCCGCGCTTTCCGTTTTATGTTTGTAGGCAAGGAGCTGAGCAGGGATTTTGAATCGGCTTATGTCAAGATCTGTTCCGCCCGAATCTCTCATAAAAACATAGACTACGCTGTCGTAGTAGTAGTTGCTGCTGAGTATACAACGGGAACGGCCGGATTCAGTCACTGTTCCTTCTGTCACGGCCAAGACGGGGTACACTGCTTCGCGTGAATAAACACCTGCTCTGGATTTGTAGTGGGTAAACTGGAAATACATTTGGGCTCCGGCCCGAAGAGGTCTTATAAACATCTTGTGTTGGTCGTGGATAACATAGTATTCCATTCCGTTGTGTGAGTCCAGATGATACTCAATATTTTCGCTTCTCGCAGGGCCTATGGTAGTTGTCCAGTCTGCGGCCTCAACCACTACAGGCTTTGACTCGCTGGCTCCGCGAAGATCGAAGTATCCGTATTCTGCGGCGTACTGCGGGAGGTAAAATGAAAAATCGGTATAAGGCAAGGTGCGATAATTCAAAGTCACGTCGGTAGACGAAGAGTGGAGCCCGTCCCAGGAGCGTACGGTCAGAGTCCTTGAAGGCCTCTGATCCCCATCATAGATTCCCCTTACCCATACTTCTCCATTCTCCACTTTCGCTTCCATCACAGGGCTCCCGGAATCGGAAAAGCCAGCAGTGTAGGGCATGTCCGGAGGGCTTACAGTAAGAGGTATTTTTGTCCATCCGTCCTCCTGCATCACGGTCTGAGAAGAGGAGGGAAAAGACAGGATACGTTCATCTTCGAAATTCTCCATGTCCACCTTCCAGCTGCTGCGCAGAGTTCCTGAATCGGTCAGCGAGAGAGTAATAGTTACCGAGGAATTGCGCCAGACATTGAAATCCGTACAGTTATCTGCTCCAAGCATAAGATTCAAACTGAGATCCGCAGCAGCTCCGCTGGTAGTCCAGTCCCCTTCTATATGAAGGTAGGTACATAGACCGCGCTTCGACGAAGGGATATTGTCGGGTATCTTAGCCCATGGATCATCGTTATCCGGGAGAAGAACTCCCTGACAGTTCTCAGGCACATAAAACACGGCTGATCCGCCGGCGTTGAGCACGGCCAGGTCGGCCGCGGAGGCGTGATCGCCGTCCGCGGTCGACGATGCCGCGCTCCCAGCCGCGAAAGGCCTTATGGAAGAAGCTTGCTGCATGACCCTTACGGAAGTAATCTGATAGTCACAATTCTCAAGATTCTTATCCAGGACCAGGCTGTACCGGGCAAAGAGCCTTGTAAGGGGCATTTCAAGAGACGAAGACGCGCCGGCAGTAATTGCCACCCCGCAGCGGTTACACATTACCATCCCGGAGGGAGTCACACTTATTGTCTGAAGATCGCTTTCCCTCGATGGAGCATTGATCTCTCCGCAATTTGCCAGGGCGTAGAGGGTATAGGAGACATTTCTGATCAGTTCGAGTGACAGTTCATCATCCTCCCCGAATGATTCCGCAGCGAGCTGCCCGTCGCGGTAAGCATAGACATTGAGAGAACTTACAGCAGACTCTGAGAGTTGCAGAGAACTCTTCGTACGCCCGCTTGCCTTAATGCAGACGCTGATCAGATCTTCCTCCGCCTGATTCCGCTCAAACTGAGCTTCCTGTTCAAGCGGCTCGCAGCCCATTGCGAATAAAGCTGCAAGGAACGCTATCAATAGTATCTTTCTCATAACTCAATTTTTCCCCAATCGCAGATCCTTACCGACACTCCTGCATCGGAATAATCCACATTCACATACAAATCCTGCAGATCCTCGCTGGTCCAGTCGTAACCGGACGCTTTGATGTAATCTCCCAGCGCCAGTATATCTACCGGGGCGCCGTCTGCCTTAGTAAAGTCCTTGTCGTAGAATTCCAGTTCGAGGGAATCGTCTTCCTGACGAGGGAGACAAATCTTGTGATACTCGCCGATTACCGGATGTATCATCCTAGAGAAGGCTCCTCTGACCGGAGAAAGGCTGTAGCGGTCCATTCCGCAGACATTGCCCTTTACCTTCACATAGAAGGGATAGGTCGATGTTTCAGATTCAATGATGGTCAGATAGAGCTGGGCGAACTGTTTATGAAGGGTACAGGCCACCTCAACAAGGTCTGAATACACTCCGATACTGTCTGAGTAGGCATAGATTTCATCCATCTCTTCGCCCGGCTCTATCAACACTTTATCATCTTCCAGACTGCAGGAATGCAGACCGCTCATTACATTCAGAAGGACCGCGCCTCTTTCAATATCGAAACTTAAGCCGGCAGTCTCCCCGTCCTTGGACATCTGCCCTTCATAGCATGAGGAGACTCCTGAGGCATATACCTGCATCAGATCTTCGTCTCCGCCCCTCGCAGTCAGGCAGACCAGTCCAGGACAGGCAGTCCTGTCTGTCTTGATCGAACACGAAACAAGGCAAAGCGCATACATACATATGAAAGGTATTATTCTCATCTGTCCGCTACATCAGCTGTTCTGCAATGTCGTTGGTTGTCCAGCCGTTTACCGAGACGCTGAACGAGATGTCCGACGAGGTTACCGGCGTGTTGGGATTGTCGCTTCCTCCCCTCTTGATAGTAACTCCTGTTATCTCGTAGGACTTGTTGTACTGCAGGGCAGGCATATCCACCGGATAATAGTATTTCTGCGTCCCGAGAGTCGCAACTATTACCAGCCTCGTAGTTTTCGAAGCAGCCGAGTTAGGCATCACATAGAAATAATGAGGCGTTGAGTAGGAAGAGTTATTGGCGATTAAAACTCCCGGAGCATCCCTCAGGAGCGCAGTAACCTCACCCTTATCCTTTCCTTCGTTGTACCATTTGCTGGGAGAAGCATTCAGTTTGTAGTTGAAATTACCTGCCGCATTGACTACATAGATAGAGTCAACTTTGAAAGAAAGACTCTGGAGCGAAGCCGCCGTAAAGTTTCTGCTTATCTTCTTCAACACTATTCTTGATACCATTCTTGATACAGGAATTGATACCGAACCCGTACCTGGGAGCGTTGCGCTGGTACTTCCTACCATCACAAAGGAACTGGTCGAGTTTGAGGAGAGGTCTACCATCGTACTCTCCAGAGCGGAAAGCGAAGTAACAGACGAAAGGTTCGGACCGTTGACTACAGCATATATAGTCCTGGTTCCTGCCGTACATGATACAGAAACAGAACTGGCGTTCGCTGTCCCGTAAGCGTCCAGGAAATCGCCTCTGAACACCAGTACCTGCAGGGAATTTACCTTAGCCTCATTAGCTGAGACCGTAGAAGCCTCTCCCGTGGTCTTTGTTTCAACTTCTATAGCCGCCCCGCCCAAAGTAACATTTATGTTATATCTGGGCTCATCGGGGCCTGGAGCCTCCGTAGACTCAAATTTGTTACAAGAATAGAATAGCGCCGAGGCGGCCAGCACCCATAAGAGCGCTTGCTTGATTGTAGTTTTCATAACTATCTGGAAGTTTAGTCAGGTTAATAAATTGGTTTTAGAATTCGTACTGGAGGGGTTCGTCGCTTACAATTACATTGACTTTCGCTGCTACCACTTCGTAAAATGTCTTCTCAATGCCGTCTGCGCCTACATACTTTTGAGTATGTAACCTTCCCAGGACATAGACCTTCGATCCGCTTTCGATCTTATCCAGATCTTTGTTTTTGTCGCTGTCCCAGGCCACGATGTTGTGCCAGGTTGTATCGATCTGGGCTACTCCTTCCCTGTCTTTATAAGCTCTGGAGGTAGCGACAGAGAACCTGGACATTTTAGTACCGTTTACGACCTGAGGTCTTACAGTACCTACAACTCCCCTTAATTCAATTCTGTTTAGATGTTCCATACAGTTTTTCTTTAGTTTATAGGTTTAACATTTCACTCCCTGAGGTCCGCGGCCGGCAAGGGAGTACTGCAAAGGTGAGTAGATAAATCCTGTCATGGAAGCGTTTGTGACAGGTTTCGGAAAATAAATACGATTCTTTCGGCTTTGAACTGTTCTTTTCAGCGACGCGTATTTATTTTACAATCATACCGCTCTTCCTTGGGTTTGAAAGGGACAAAAACACAGACCGAAAAGAAATCCTTTCTGCCGAAAGAAATATTTATATGAAAATTATTTTTTAATGGTGATCGCAGTGACGGGATACTTTATAGCTTGCCCCGTATGGAAAAGGAAAGACGCTGCCTTAACTGCAATTCCCCTATTTACGGCCGGCCAGACAAATTGTTCTGCAGCGACCGCTGCCGCGACAACTGGCACAATATCGAAAAAAGCCTTCTTCGGAAAAATCGCTCCGCCGTACTGGGGATACTTGAAAAGAATTACGGCATTCTGATTTCGCTGATGAAATCGGAATGCCGGAGATGGCCCTTGGACCTTGTAGAAGGATTGGGATTTAAAAGTGATTACTTTACAAGAATAACATTCAACAAACGCGGAGGGATGGTCTGTGAGTGCTTCAATATAAGATATAGCGTATCAAAAACTAAAATCTGGAATATTGAATTTATATCAACTCCCCTTCAAGATCGTAGAGATCTGCGCCTGTAATGCGGGCGGTAACAAAAGAGCCTACCAACCCCTGAAGATCGGTCCCCTCCGGAGCAGATACGATAATCTCCCCGTCTACCTCCGGGCTTTCGAACTGGCTTCTGCAGACCAGCTTCCCTCCGGGAGCGACAGAATCTACCATCACCTTCTCAAGGGAGCCTACACGGCCCTTGTTGAATGACAGTGAAATGTCTGCCTGCTGCTGCATGAGAAGATCAAGCCTTTGCTGCTTCACCTCCTCCGGGACATCATCCTTGAAATGTGATGCTCCATAAGTCCCTTCTTCCTCGCTGTACATGAATGCGCCGAGCCTCTCAAATCCGGCTTCGCGGCAGAAAGACATCAGTTCTTCAAACTCCTTCGGTCCCTCTCCAGGATGGCCCACTATCATAGTCGTACGCAGAACTACTCCGGGGACTCGGGATCGAAGCTCGGAAATCAGATGCCTGGTCCAGGCTCCGTCTACGTGGCGTCTCATATTCGAAAGAACAATGTCCGAGATATGCTGAAGAGGAATATCGAGATACTTGCAGACCTTAGGGTTGGAAGCCATCTGTTCCAGAACATCCTCCGGGAAATCCGCAGGATAGGAATAGTGGATGCGTATCCATTCTATCTGAGGAATTTCGGAAAGTTTCTGTATCAATTCCGCAAGGGCGCGCCTCTTATAAAGATCGATACCGTAGTAGGTAGTATCCTGGGCTATGAGGACAAGTTCCTTAACACCGAGAGCCGCAAGGTTGGAGGCTTCCTCGAGCAAATCCTCCATCGGGACCGAGCGGTGCGCTCCACGGATGAAAGGTATGGCGCAATACGAGCAGCGCCTGTCACATCCTTCCGCTATCTTAAGGTATGCCGTTCCCGGTCCGCACTCCGTAGGGATGCGCCTGCGACATTTTGAGTGGTCCGGAGTCACTCCGAGCCAGCGAAGCAGCGGGTCATAGTCTCTGGCTCCGAACCAGGCATCAACCTCCGGGATAAGAGAAGGCATCTCGGACGAGTAGCGTTGACTCAGACAGCCAAACACCACCAACTTCCCTACCGAGCCCTGCTTTTTGAGTTCTACGGCCTCCAGGATAGCGTCTATGCTCTCCTGCTTTGCGTCACCTATAAAACCACAGGTATTGATAAGGAGACAGTCTACCGCTTCGCTTGAGCTTTCAGGTAAAACGATGAAATCTCCCCCCAATTGTGAGAGGAGATGTTCGGTGTCCACACGGTTTTTCGAACAACCGAGTGTAACGGCCTTAAGCCTCGGCAGGTTGCTCTTCTTCTGTCTCAAAATCTAAAGAGGCGTACTTGACAAGCTCGTTGTACCAGTCTACGATCTTACGCATATGAGACACATAGAAACGGTCTCCGTCATAGTTGGGAACTGCCTTGGAGAACAAGGCTTTAAGCTCGGCGTCTGCTGCCTTGGAGGTAGGAGCTTCCTTGCCTTCGAGAGCCTTCTGGAGGGCGAGGAATACTTCTGAGAGCTTCAGCTCGCCTTCATCCGTAAAGATGGCGATATCTGCAAGAGTAGTTATCCTGTTTCTTGCGTCAAGAACGGTTTTCTTTCCTCCCTCAAGGGTCTCGGCGATAACACCGCCGCGGGCCTGGGCAAGGTAACGGTACAGGCCGTGCTGTCCGGAAACCGAAAGAATCTTTGCCAGATTTGTTTTCATATCTTAATTGTTTTTATCATTCTGTCTATCTGGTCATGCAGTTCCTGCAGACCGGAATTATTTTCAATTATGTAATCCGCCTCCTCGAGCTTCATCTCTTCCTGAGAAGCCGCTCTCTGAGCAGTTTTAGGGTTTCGTTCAAGCCTTGTTTCGAAAGGGGCGCGGACCAATACTACCTTGTCGAATACTCCCTTGAACTGAGGCTTCCCGAAAGCCACCGCCGACTCAAAGAACACTGTCTTCGCAGATGATTCCGAGCAAAAGCCGCGGAAATCTTCCAATACCAGAGGATAAACCAGCGCCTCCAAAGCCTGACGCTTCTGCGGGTCGCTGAAAATCACCCCTATCTGTTCAAACGGGCAACCTATTGCCTGCTCAATGCGGGTCTTGAGCCCCGGAACCGAAGAGTATAAAGCTTTCGTTCTGGAATCTGAATCGTAGACCGGGTAGCCCAGCCGCGCAAGATATGCGCAGACCTCAGACTTCCCTGAGCCTATCAACCCTGTGATCAGTATCTTATTCACGGCCGGCCAAGTCCGATTCCACACATTCGCAGAACTCAGGATCAGCCTCCCAGGAGATAGTCATCTCGGGCAGACCTTCCGCCCTGACCATACACTTCCCTCCTATCGAGGCTACGAACTCATTGTAGTCTACGTAGAAGCTTGCCGACCCGGTAGGATTTCCGCTGATCGGGAAGATGAAACGAAACTTTACATCCACGGTAGAAGGATAAACGGAGAGCACCTTACCCTCGGGGACATTGCGCACTCCAACCCTAACCTTTTCAGTAATTCCGACATAGCGCGATACATCCAGCGAGTACGAGGCTTCCTTTGCGGAAAGACGGGTTCCCGCCGGGACTTCCAGGCTTACTTTGCCGTGGAGACTCCTGTCTACGTCATATTTCGAAATCTGACGGGTAAGGATCTGGTCTATGCCGGAGATTCTGGAAGGGTTTCCGTAGACAAGAACTGAGTCCGGCGTAAGTTTAATCTCGCCGGTCGCCATATGCTGCTCGCGGAAACGGAGCTGCCTTACCGCCACCACCGGTACCTTCTTAAAGGATTCGGGCGCAAAACGTACCGTAATGTAGTCGGATGCGAGCTGAGCCTTAGTCTGAGGCCCGAATATCGACTCCGAATAACGGACAAGATTGTTGGCGGATACAGTAAAAAAGTCTCCCTCGGTGTGGTGGAGATACTCCGGGTCGATCGTTACGTTTACCGGCCTGTTCCTGCGAAGGGCGAGCCCGAGCAGGCGGAAGCCGGACGCCGTAACGTTCGCCGTGATCTGCACACTCTCCATGGCGGCCTCGCTGCGGCCGACGATGGAGCTGTGGGCGATCACGGGGACGCTTACCAGTCCGGTCGTCTCCCTGGAAAGGTTAACGACGAGCCAGATGGCAAGAGACGCCACCACTGCCAACACAAATGAGGTAGACCTTTTCACGGCTGAATTTACTTCTGAGCCTGGGTATCAGAGCTGTCGCGAACGATCGAACTCTTGTCGACCCTGAGCTTGACTTCGCCGTCTACCTTCAGTAGGATAGTCCTCTCCTCGATTTCAGCGACGGTACCGTAGATACCTCCGGCGGTAATGACCTTGTCGCCTTTCTTGAGCTCGCTGCGGAACTTCTCAAGCTCTTTCTGCTGCTTGCGCTGAGGGCGGATCATAAAGAACCACATAATAGCGAAAAGAGCGATGATCATAATCCAGAAGCTCCACTGGCTGCCGCCCTGGGCCTGGCCGGCTGCAGGTGCAGCCTGAAGTAAAGAAATAAGTGTCATAATTTAAATTATTTTGTTTTGTTGATAAGCTTGTCCAGCAGGCCGTTTACGAAAGCCTTGCTTTCCGGGGTACTGTAGTACTTCGAGATCTCTACATATTCGTTCATGATGATCTTCGGAGCAATTGAGGGGAAAGCCGCCGATTCCGCCATTCCGGTAACGATAAGCGCGAGGTCGGTAGTACAGATACGGTTGATATCCCACTTGGGGGTAAGTTTGGCTATTTCTTCGACAGATTTCTGATAGGTAGCGACTGCCTTGCGGACTATTCCCACTACGAAATCTTTGTCGGAATCCTTTCCTTCCTGACCGGGCATCTGGCTGAGATAGAGCTCTGGGAGCGCCCAGCGCTTTCCTGCCGCAAAATCGTCCATGGTATGGCAGCAATAAGTCAGGGCATATGCGAGGTCGTCGTTCCACCAGATCGAGAGGCCTTCGAGTATCTCTTCCAGGTCTTTGTTGTCTACCAGTTCCTTCTCGAAGATGGAAACCCAAAGAGCGGCATCAGCCTTAAGGCTGCGTTCTTCTTCCGCCATATAGGCTGCGTAGTAGTCCGAAGACTTGACGGAGTCATAAAGATGCCAGAGGAAGGCGTCATACTGATCCCAGCCGAGCTTTTTCTTCTCGACTATCTTACGGAAATCGGGATCTGAGCCAAGAAGCGGAGCGATAGCGTTCTGGGCGAATTTCATATTGGGATGCTTCTCCTCTTCTGTAGGGTGGAACTTTCCCTTAAGGGCCTCGATGCGGGTTTTAGCATGTTCTGTAAGAGCCGGCACCAGGGCGAGCATAAAGAGGTACAGGTCGCGGGTAGCCTGACAAGAGGCTTCGAGCTGAGAAAGAGCTTCAGCCTGAGTCAGTTCCGGATTTTCTGCCAGGGCGTACACCGTTTTGAACGCCTTGATACGCAAGATTCTTCTGTTTAGCATCCTATGGTATGTCAATAAATTCCTGCAAATATAATCATGAATCGAAAAAAATTCTAATTTTGCATAAAGTAAAATAACCATTTTGATTACTATGTACAAGGAAGATTACGATTCTTTCAGGGAAGAAAGAGGTTCAGATGACGTGTTTTCCAAACCCGTCAGAGCAGGAAAGCGTACGTACTTCTTCGACGTAAAGTCGACAAGGGGTCAGAAAGACTTTTACCTTACGATTACAGAAAGCAAACGTCACAATAATCCAGACGGCAGCTTTACCTTCGACAAACACAAAATATTCCTTTATAAAGAGGACTTCGAGAAGTTCCGTGAAGGTCTGGACGACGTAATAGCTTACATCAAGGACAATTGCTTCGGCGGAGAGATTCCCGAGCGGCAGAAAGAAGAGTCCTCCGATGACAACTTTTAACATGGATACCTTGAAATCAGCCGCGTCTTACGTGGCTGATTTCATCTCCGGCCGCGAGCCGGAGCTGGGAATCGTGCTCGGAAGCGGCCTCGGTTCGCTCGCAGACAGCATCGAAGACCCCCTCGTCCTCCCCTACTCCCAGATCCCCGGCTTCCCCGTCAGTACCGCCGTAGGCCACAAAGGAAACTTCATCGTAGGCAACCTCTCCGGAAAGTGTGTAATCGCCATGCAGGGCCGTTTCCACTTCTACGAGGGCTATCCGATGACCTCGGTCACGATGGCCGTAAGGGTAATGTACCTTCTCGGAGTCAGGACCCTCTTCGTCTCGAACGCCGCCGGCGGAATCAACCCCGAGTACCGGATCGGCGATCTGATGATAATCAATGACCACATAAGCCTGCAGCCCAACCCGCTGATCGGCCCGAATCTCGATGAGCTCGGTCCCCGTTTCCCGGACATGACCCGTCCGTACGATCCCGCCCTTATCAGGCGTGCCCGCGCAATCGCCGCCTCCCTGGGCTGGATGGTCCACGAAGGAGTCTATCTCGGCGACACCGGCCCCTCCTACGAAACCCCGGCCGAGTACAGGTTCTACCGCGCCGTAGGCGGAGATGTGGTCGGAATGAGCACTATCCCCGAGGTCATCGTCGCCCGCCACTGCGGGATGAGAGTATTCGGAATGTCCGTGGTCACAAACGAAGCCTCGGGCGATTTCGCCGAGGATTATCAGAACGACGGCGAGCACGTAGTAAAGGCCGCAGACGCTGCAGCCTCCAAACTAACCACAATATTCAAAGAACTAATCGCAACCCTATAACACTATGTCTGAGATACTTACACCCTACCTAAAAGCAGTTGAATACATACGCACGAAAAGCGGCGGAGTAACCCCCGAGATCGGAGTTATCCTCGGCAGCGGACTCGGTTCGCTCGGAGATCAGATCGAGAATCCCACGATCATCCCTTACAACGAAATCCCCGGTTTCCCCGTCAGCACTGCCATAGGCCACAAATCCCGCCTCGTCATCGGCGATCTCGGTGGAAAGAAGGTCGTAGCCATGCAGGGCCGTTTCCACTTCTACGAAGGCTATACGATGGAGCAGGTTACCTTCCCCATCAGGGTATTGAAGCTTCTCGGAATAAAGTATCTGTTTGTCTCCAATGCGGCCGGCGGCCTCAACCTCAGCTACAGGGTAGGCGATCTGATGGTTATCAAAGATCAGATCAACATGATGCCCAACCCGCTGATCGGGCCCAATGCCGAAGAATTCGGTCCGCGCTTCCCCGACATGACTCATCCCTACGACGTAGAGCTTCGCAGGCTCGCCCGCAAACTCGCCGGCGAGATGGGAATACACCTCCAGGAAGGCGTCTACATCGCCTGCACCGGTCCTTCGTATGAGACCAGGGCCGAGTACAAGTTCTTCCGCACTATCGGCAGCGACGCAGTAGGAATGAGTACCGTTCCCGAGGTTATAGTAGCCCGCCACTGCGATCTGCGCGTCTTCGGAATGTCCGTTATTACCGACCTCGCCCGCGAGGACATGCCGGACGACTATGTAACGGACGGAGAAGAAATAGTAAAGGCGGCCAATCAAGCTACCAGCAAGATGACCGCCCTGTTCGAAAAGATGATCGCCGCTATTTAGCGATAGCGACCGATCTGGTTTCTCTGATTACCGTAATCTTTACCTGGCCGGGATAAGTCATCTCGTCCTGGATGCGCTGCGCGATATCGGTGGAGAGGTGTGCTGCCTGCTCGTCGGTAATTTCGTCTGCGCCTACTATCACGCGAAGCTCGCGGCCTGCCTGGATAGCGTAGGACTTGGTAACTCCCTTGTAAGATGCGGCAAGGTCTTCCATACCCTTGAGACGCTTGATGTAGCTCTCAATAACCTCGCGGCGGGCGCCAGGGCGGGCGCCGGATATTGCATCGGCAACCAGCACGAGCGGCGAATAGATAGAGGTCATCTCCATCTCTTCGTGGTGTGAGCCGATCGCATTTACGATCTCAGGGCGTTCCTTGTACTGCTCTGCCAGCTTGGCTCCGAGGAGAGCGTGGGGCAGTTCTTCGTCTTCAGTGCTGACCTTTCCGATATCATGGAGGAGTCCGGCCCTCTTGGCGATCTTCGGGTTGAGACCAAGCTCTGCCGCGAAGATGGAGGCGATGGAAGCGACCTCACGGGAGTGTTGGAGAAGGTTCTGCCCGTAGGAAGAACGGTATTTCATGCGTCCGATAAGGCGGACGAGTTCGAGATTCATTCCGTGGATTCCCAGGTCGATGCAGGTACGCTTTCCGGTCTCGAGGATTTCGTCTTCGAGCTGCTTGCTTACCTTTGCGACTACTTCCTCGATACGGGCGGGGTGTATGCGGCCGTCTGTAACGAGCTGGTGAAGAGCAAGGCGGGCAACTTCCCTGCGAACGGGATCAAAGCCGGAGAGAAGGATCGTATCAGGAGTATCGTCTACTACTATTTCGACTCCGGTAGCTGCCTCGAGAGCGCGGATATTACGTCCTTCGCGTCCGATGATGCGGCCCTTGACTTCGTCGTTCTCGATCGGGAAGGTAGTTACTGCATTTTCGATTGCGGTTTCGGTCGCGGTCCTCTGGATAGTATTGATAACTATTCTCTTGGCTTCCTTGGCTGCATTGAGACGGGCTTCGTCCATCGTGTCGTTGATATAAGAGAGAGCCTCGCTTCTGGCCTCGGCCTTCATATTCTCGACGAGCATTTTCTTCGCCTCTTCTGCGCTCATTCCCGCAACTGTCTCAAGCTGTTTGTTGACCTGAGCAGTAAGGGCTGCACATTCCGCCTCTTTCTTCGAGAGCTGGTCTCTCTGGGCGTTTAGCTGGCCCTTCTGAGAGTCGAGGTCGTGTTGGCGGCGTCCGAGCTCGGACTGAAGCTGGTTCAGCTGGGTCTCTTTCGCACGGATATTGTTCTCACGGTCGCGGAGCTGATTGTTCTTCTCGCTTACCTTGTTTTCGTGTTCCTCTTTCAACTGAAGGAAATGTTCTTTTGCTTCGAGCATCTTCTTCTGCTTGAGAGACTCGGCTTCCAGAGTCGCTTTCTGGATGATGGCATCCCCGCGTCCTTTTGCGACGATACGGGTAATCCCTATGTAAAGTGCCAGTGCGAGAACTGCTCCCGCTACTGCTGCGATGATGATGTAAAGAATCATACTGCTATATATATTGTGTTACGGTCAAACAAAAAACAGTACCTGCAACTAATGCAGATACTGTCTTGTATAAATACCGTTAGTCCTTGGCTGAAACTTTCATAATGAAAGATTTGGGAGCCTCCCGGTTCAGGCTTCCTGCTGCGGGGCAGGCATGCTATCGACGGTGAGAACTTACCCGGTTCCGTAGAACTTGTTTGTTAGAGCAAGGAGGAACTAACGGTTTGTCTCTATTTTGTTCAGATAGGCCTTCAACTCCTTCTCGAGTTTAGCGGTTTCGTCGGTATTCTGCGCGAGGCCCTTTTTAGCCACGAGCATCGAGATCGTATTTGTCAGCGCCACGAAAACCAGTTTGTCTGCCAGAGTCTGGTCCGGATAACGTGTATCGTAATCCGTCAGCATCGAATTAATTTTTTCAGCAGCCAGTCTCATATAGTGTTCTGACTCCTGGGTGGCAACAAGGGTGTATTCCTTGCCGCCTATCTTGAGGGTGATGCTGTGTTTTGTTTGATCCGGCATAATTAACTGGCAATCAGACGGATACACTTGTCAATCTCTTTGATGAGCTTATCTATCCTTTCTTTCGCAGCGGCTTTGTCTCCGTCTGCGGTAAAGGCGCCCGCGAGCTCGTACCGGTCTATCTGTTTTGTCAATTCAGTTATCTGCTGTTTGTACGATGCTGCCTCCGATTCCTTGACAACGAGCTTTGCGGCGAGCTCGTCACCGCGATGTTTCTCTGTCTCATACAGGGAAATCAACTGTTCGATGTCTTTTCGAAGGTCGTCAATCATACCCTACAAATATAGTTAATTTTCGCTATTTCGTAATCAATTCCACCGAATTCCTGTCGATTTGTACACAAGCAGCTCCAAGTATCGGAAGCCTGACTGCCAGGCAGTCCTTCCCTTCCACCTTAACAAGTTCTGCAACTTTCCCTTCAAGGGCTCCATGTTTTACCCTTACCAAATCTCCGGGACTGAGCGGACGGTCTATTAGAGCCACCTCGCCGCCAGCCGAAGCGACCATCGCCATGAACGCATCCATCTGAGAGTCCGGCACTATCGCAGCCTTGTAACTTCCCGGCTTTTCGGTAAGATAGCGGGTAATATACGGGATCTCGGAGGCAGAGTTGCGGCGCTCCAGCTCGGTACACCGGACGAAGACCATATGTGGGATAAGCAAACGGTCCACGACCTTCTTCCTATCTGACCACTGCCTTACCTCTTTACGGATAGGGACAAACACCTCATAGCCCCGCGCAGAAAGAGCAGCAGCGACATTTTTATCCTGGCAGGAACGGGTATAGGCTATGTACCAGTGGAGTTCGTTCATAACATACAAAAGTAGCCATTTTTTCTTAACTTTGCTTTGTTATGAAAGACAAGATTAGAGTAGCGGCTGTAAGCCCTAAAGTCAAGGTCGCAGACGTCGACTGGAATGTCGGAGAGATTGTTAGGCTCTGTAAGGAAATCTGGGAGAAGGATAATCCTTCCGTCATAGTTTTCCCCGAACTGGCCGTAACCGGCTATACCTGCGGGGATCTTTTCTTCCAGAAAGTCCTTGTCGACGGCGCAAAACGCGCAGTCGAGCGGCTCTGCGCCGAAACTGCCGGCCTGCCTCAGACTCTTATAGTAGGGTGTCCTATCTCCTCCAGCGACGGTTCGCTCTTCGATGCAGCGCTGGTCATCCGCAGCGGCAAAATAGTCGGCGTGGTCCCGAAGATCGGGCTCAGCGCCCAGGAATCCCGCTGGTTCACCGAAGGCCAGAGCGGCTCCCCCGCCGAATTCGACGGTTTCAGGGTCGAAGTCGGCGACATCCCGGATTCGGCCGTGGGAACTGACGGAATCACCATCATAATCGCCGCCTCGCCCGAACTCGCCGGCAGGCAGGAAAAGCGCAAGGCTGCCCTGTCAGCGGCCTCGGGCGCGGTTGTTTACTGCTCAAACGGCTATGGAGAATCGACCGACGACCTGGTGTGGGCAGGATCATCGCTGATTTACGAAGGCGGCCGGCTGCTCGCGGAAAACAGGCGCTTCCAGCGGCAATCGAGTTGGATAGTGGCCGAGCTGGGCGCTGGCGCCCCCGCGATCCCGTCCGAGCCCATGGACCGCTGCTCGGAGATCTTCAACATCCAGGCGACAGCCCTTATGTCGCGCCTCGAACACATCCGCTGCGACAAATGCGTGATCGGCGTTTCCGGCGGACTTGACAGTACGCTCGCGTTGCTGGTAATATGCGAGGCCTTCGACCGCCTGGGCTATGACCGCAAGAACATCTACGGTCTGACGATGCCCTGCTTCGGGACCTCGGACAGGACCCATTCGAACGCCTGGAAGCTGATGGAGGCCCTCGGGATTACGGCCATGGAGATAAACATCGGCGCCGCGGTTTCCCAGCACTTCGCCGACATCGGCCAGGATCCGGACAAGCACGACGTCACCTTCGAGAACGCCCAGGCCCGCGAGCGCACCCAGATCCTGATGGACCTCTCGAACAAGGTAGGCGGGATCGTCATCGGAACGGGCGACCTGTCCGAGATTTCGCTCGGCTGGTGTACCTACAACGGCGACCATATGTGCATGTACGGCGTCAATTCCGGAGTTCCTAAGACCCTCATGAGGGCCATGGTCCGCCAGATTGCGAAAGGCCACCCTTGCGAGAGCACCCTCATCGATATCGTAGATACCCCCGTTTCCCCCGAACTCGTGCCCGGCCAGGTAACGGAAGACACCATCGGCCCGTACGAGCTCCACGACTTCTTCCTGGAGAAAGTCCTCGCCGGAGAGGCGCCGCGCTCTGTTCTTGCAGACGCGCAGGCAGCCTTCAAGGGAACTTACGACTCCCCTACGATACTGAAGTGGCTTAAGACTTTCTACCGCCGTTTCTTTACCCAGCAGTTCAAGAGGGCATGCAGCCCCTGCGGGCCGAAGGTTCTGGACATAAGCCTCTCCCCTCGCGGAGACTGGCAGATGCCTACCGACGCGAGCGTTGATCTTTGGCTTAAAGAATTGGAATAACTACTTCCTTCCGAACATAAGGGTCATGTCTCTGGACATGGCCTTTTTTGCTGCCTCTTCCGGGACGAACTTCCAGTCTCCCAGAAGGATGCGGTCTCCGTCCTGAACTGCCGGAGGATTGGCAATCGTTTCGGGATCCGCTACTCCGTGGATCTGGAAATACTTGAAGATAAGGTCTCGGATTTCAGGATAGCGGGCTTCGGTACGGCCGGCAAGCTGCTCGCGGGTAAGGCCGGCGCCTTTGAAGAGAAGGTCGCCGCCGCCGGCAGCGCGGTACGAGGTCATCGCGACTGTATATTCGCGATCGGGGTCGAACGCGCTGCCGTCGGCCATCGAGCTTATCTTCACTCGCGCGCCGCAGGGTTTGGTGACATCTACCGTGTAGTTGATTCCCGATGCGCTGTCGAAGTTGTAGCTTCTCTCTACGAAGGACCAGCCTATCTGGTCGTTTCTCGGATCCGAGCGGGGAACGATATTAAGCACATTTCCTCCCGGCTTCAGGGTCTGAATCCACTTGTCGTACGAGCGTTCGAGATAGCCCTTGATCTCGCTGCCGGTAAGGCGCAACACATACAGGGCGTTCTCGTAGGGGTAAATCGTAAACATATCGTTGAAGATCACAGGACCCGCAGGAACTGTCTTATTGAAGGTCAGCGGGGCTGCGAACGATATGTCTGCGCCAGAGAAAGTACGGCAAACGTAGTGGATGAAATCGATATAGAAGCAACGGCCGGCGAAAGCCTCGCGGGTAACAATAGGCGCTGTAATGGTACCGACCTCCATTGAGGTGAACTGCCTGACTTCGGCGAAGTCGTGGGCAAAGACCGCCCTCATCTTCGGATCCGCCTTTCTCTTGTCTACCCTAACGATAGAGGGGGTAATAGTCTTGTTGCCCTTGTCGTCTATCGAGATAACGGTGTGGCTGAAATTGTTTGCCTTCGAGCCGGTATTTACGAGCGCTATAGAATCGGAAGATTCCACCCTGGGATGGTGGTCGTGGGACGAGACGACGAGGTCCACTCCACTCAGGGTGTTGAAAAGATCCAGGGCCTGAGCCTCAAGGGCCTGGCCGTCTCCCTCTCCCACTCCGCTGTGGAGGGCGACTATAGTCACATCCGGCCTTACCTTCGCTTTGATAAGGTCTACCCTCTGCTGGACGAAAGGCACCAGCGAGACGAATTCCATTCCCGACCATATCGAAGGGTCGAGCCACTCGGCCATATTCGCATTTGTATAGCCGAGCACGAGAACCTTCATTCCCGCCTTCTTGAACACCTTGTACTCGGGCCAGTAGGAAGTTCCGTCAGGCTTGATGGCGTTTCCGGCAAGGAACGGGATGCCGCGATCCGCCAGTTGTTTTGTGACGCGGTCATAGACCGGGTGTCCGGTCTCTACATCGTGGTTTCCCACGACGATAGCGTCATACTTCATATAGTCCGCGAGCCTTACGAAAAGGTGTTCGGCAAGAGTATCGATGTAATTGAAGTAATAGGTCGCATTGTCTCCCTGAAGGCAGTCTCCGGCATCCAGAAGTAGTACGTTGCCGGGGCCGTCTGCCTTCCTGATACTGTCTACATAGTAATTGACGGCCATAAGGCTCGAGACCTGCCTGCCGCCGAAATAAGTGCTGTCGAACCAGGCGCCGTGGACGTCGTTGGTAGTGATGACGTGGAGCGTTCCCTTGGGCGGAGTACACGATACCAAGGCAAGTACGGCAGCTAAAATAAAAAAGCGGTAGGTTTGTCTCATAATATGTCAAAAAGAAGGGAGAATCTTTGTTCGGAGCCCAGCAATCCTTCGCGGCCCCAGTGATAGCGGAGACTGAGCTTTACATCGAGTCTTCGGGTAATGCGGGGAGCCCAGTAGAGTTCGGTCAGGTCGTAGAACCCTTTGTAGAACTTCGAACCGCGGTAGAGCATATCTCCGTAAAGGTTTCCGGCTGAGTCTGTCCAGTCGTAGAACGGGAGCATATCCTCTGTATATGAAGTAACGTTACGGAAACCGAAGCTCTTCCACTGGGCCTTAGCCTCGATTTCTCCGCCGAAAGGCAGCCTGAGGTCGTCCAGAAGGCGCTCCCTCTGATAACTGCCCAGGGCGCTGAGCTTAAGGCTGAGCTCGGAGTATTCGCTTTCCGCGGCAAAATCGTATTTGATGAAGGCCTGGAGATGATGATTGTCTACCACCCCCGGGGCCTGGACGCTGCCGGCATAGTGATAGAAACTGCCGGCCCAGCCCAGGGACAGGGCGGAGACCGCGTTCCAGCTGCCGTAGCTGAGGATCTGGAAACGCTCTTTTCTTGTATTGCCGTACTTCCCCATCCAGTCAAGGGCAAGCTCGGTAGTAAAACCGCCTTTAGAGTAACCCAGATATGCTCCGTCCAGGTTGAAATCAGTCTCGAGAGTCTCTTCGCTCATCAGCAGTTCGCTGTATACGCCTTTTACCAGTTTTCTGGGGTAAGAGCCTACAACGGCCGTGAAGGTTTTATTCCCGTCGTTGAAATTCGACTTAAAGAAGATAGGGATATCATCTACTATATCCCTCAGGGCGCTGACTTTGGTTCCCATCTGTTTTACCAGGTCTGCCCCGAAGACCAGATTGTAGGTCAGGTTCTCACTCTGGACGAAGGTCCAGCCGAAAAGGTTGGTTACACGGACGAAGTGAATAGTTTCAGAGGGGATATATGCGTTGTGTGATCTGGCAAATTCGTGGTTATCAAACACGTAGTTCAGGCCGGAGCCCGTGAAGAACTTGCCCTGGGCGCACAGACTAAGAGTCGACAGGAAAGTCAACAAGAAAACTGTATACAGGCGCCTTTTCATATTCATCCTCAAATTTAATCAGAATTTGTGTAAATTTGCGGCTCATTCAAAAGAAAACGACGATTATGTTCGAAAATCTCAGCGAAAGGCTTGAGCGCTCATTCAAGATACTCAAAGGTGAAGGCAAAATCACCGAAATCAATATTTCCGAGACCCTGAAGGAAGTCCGCAGGGCCCTCCTGGATGCCGATGTAAGTTACAAGGTAGCCAAGGAGTTCTGCGACAACGTAAAGAAGAAGGCCATCGGCCAGAATGTCCTTACAGCTGTCAAGCCTCAGCAGATGATGGTGAAGATAGTCCACGACGAACTCGTGGAGTTCATGGGCAGCCAGGAAGCCGGCCTGAACCTTAAGGGGTCCCCTGCCGTAATCCTGATGGCGGGTCTCAACGGTTCCGGTAAGACTACCTTCAGCGCCAAGCTCGGCCTCTTCCTCAGGAAGAAGGGCAAGAAGGTCCTTCTGGCCGCGTGCGACACCTTCCGCCCTGCCGCTATCGAGCAGCTCAAGACACTCGCCGAAGGAATCGGCCTGCCCGTCTTCGCAATCGAGGGCGAATCCGATCCCGTGAAGGTTGCCCAGGCCGCGATTGCCCAGGGACGCAGGGACGGGATGGACATCGTTATAGTCGATACTGCCGGCCGCCTCGCCGTGGATCAGGAGCTGATGGACGAGATCAGGGCCATGCACAAGGCCTGCGAGCCCAGCGAAACGCTCTTCGTCGTAGACGCCATGACAGGCCAGGACGCCGTTCTCAGCGCGACCGCCTTCAACGAAGCGATCGACTACGACGGTATCGTCCTTACGAAGCTGGACGGCGATACCCGCGGAGGCGCCGCCCTCTCGGTAAAGGCCGTCAGCGGCAAGCCGGTTAAGTTCGTGGGTACGGGCGAGAAGATGGAAGCGATCGATGTCTTCCACCCCTCCCGAATCGCGGACAGAATCCTCGGAATGGGCGATGTCGTTTCCCTCGTAGAGAAAGCCCAGGAGCAGTACGACGAAAAGCAGGCCCGCGAACTGAAGAAAAAGGTCGCTAAAGGCAAGTTCAATTTCAACGATTTCTACGATCAGATCCAGCAGGTCCGCAAGATGGGCGACATCAAGGACCTCGCAGGAATGCTGCCCGGAGTAGGCAACGCGATGAAAGATGTAGATATCGACAACGACAAGGCCTTCAAGGGGACTGAAGCCATCATCAAGAGTATGACCCCCTATGAGCGCGAACATCCCGAGGTCCTCAACGGATCGCGCCGCCGCCGCATCGCCGCCGGTTCAGGGACTACCATCGCAGACGTCAACCGCCTCATCAAGCAGTTCGAGGGTTCTCAGAAGATGATGAAGATGGCGATCGACGGATCGCTGCAGAATCGTCTGAAGGGTTTGAGGTAACTATTCCAGATACCTTTCTCTCAGTACTTGAATATCCCGGTCTGCAAGACCGATAACCTCGCGCAGGTATCCCTCCAGCGAGCCGTACTGCCTGTCTACCTCGTCAAGCGCCTTGATGAAATTCTCGGTGTTGGCTCCAAGAAAAGCCTTGACTACCCCAACCTCGTCTTCCTTGCCGCCCCAGAAACGGACGCGGCGGGAGTACTTTTTCACATCGGCTCCGTAGACGTGGTTGGTAGCGTCGAAATCGGCAATTATAGTCTCCCGGTCGGCTCCCAGAGCGGCCAGAAGCAGGGCCGAGGCTATTCCGGTACGGTCCTTACCCTGGGTGCAGTGATATAAGACTGCCCCGCTCTCGGCTCGAAGGACAAGGCGGAAGAACTCCGCGAACTGACTTTGACACTCAGGGCTGAAAAGGAGTATGGGGTACATGCTGCGGGCGACTGCCTTCGCCTTGTCGTTGAAGGCGGCCATCACGATTATTTTCTTGACGTCGAACTTCTTTCTACCCGTGAACTTCTTCTTCTCTTCCTCGGTAGCACTCGCGGCCGCATTGCCGCTGGCATCTATCGGAAGGCAGATATACTGCGAGCCTTCTACAGTTTTGTTGACCTTTCCAACCTTTTCCTCTTCCTTGCGGAAGTCTATAACCGTTGTTACCGGCAAGCCCGCGAGATAGCGGAGGTCGGAGCCTGTCGCCTCAGCAAGATGTGCGGAACGGATCAGACGTCCGTCCCTGACCCGGCGACCGTCTGCAGTTTTGTATCCTCCGAGGTCGCGGGCATTGACGATGCCCCTGACCGGGAGGAACTGCTGGACGAGTACCGAGGTCTTAGACATAAAACTTTTTAATGAGCCGCTTGATAATCACCCCGAAGAAGATCTGTTCGGCAAGGTTGTCTTTGTGGAACTCGTAACACAGAACCATATCCATGGCTGCGAACTTACCGGCCAGGCGGTCAAATTCGGAGTGGTCTTCCTTCCCGGTATAGGCCTTTGCGAAAGCATCCCAGAAGCGATGCAACTGATCCTCGCCCAGATGGAAGATATCATGAACCTGCCTCATCGACGCATATGTGTTGCATATCTGGAACAGGTGTCCTATATCGAACATTGGATTTCCATAGCCGAAACGGTCGAGATCTATCCAGAAGGACCGATCTGCGCCAAGAACCAGGTTACCCATATTGAAATCGCCATGGATGCAGGTGTCGACCTCTTCAATAGTCTCGGCAAAAGCTCTTAATATTTCGAGATTCTTTTTGCTTACGAAACGAACCTTGCCCAAAGACTTCATAAGCTGCTCCCTGCGGCTCGGGAAAAGCGACTTGTCACACGGCGTTGCGAAAAGTTCCTTGCCTCGGGCGCAGAGAAACTCCGCCATCTCCTCGATCCTGGACGGATCGTCGTGGCAGATGCGGGAAAGGGACTTTTTGTGCAAAATCTTCTCTGTCATGGTGCCGAAAGAATCTCCAACCCGGACTATTTCCTTAGCCTCGGGTACTGAAAGCCCCAGTTTTCTTACCGCAGTAGATACGTTGTACTCTTTCTGGGCGAATTCAAGAGTATCCAATCCTTTCTTGTTTACCTTCAGAATTACACCCGGCTCGGAAGGATTGTCAAATACCTTCCCGTTTCCGCCCTCGCCCACCTGACGCCAAGCGGAAATGTCTATTTCACGATAATTCATAAGCTGTTAAACGAGGCCTTGCTCCATCATAGCGGTCGCGACCTTCATAAAGCCGGCGACGTTTGCTCCGCGGACATAGTCGATAGTACCGTCTTCGCGGGTGCCGTACTTGACGCAATTCGAATGGATATCTGTCATAATGCGGCGCAGATAGGAATCGACTTCCTCGGCCGTCCATTTCTGGCGCATCGAGTTCTGGCTCATCTCGAGGCCCGAGGTCGCCACTCCGCCCGCGTTCGAAGCTTTACCGGGCGAATAGAGCAGGCCGGCGCCCTGGATGATCTTGATTGCCTCCGGGGTCGAGGGCATGTTCGCTCCTTCGGCCACACACCAGCAGCCGTTGTCTACAAGGGCCTGGGCATCCGCCGCCTCGATCTCGTTCTGAGTCGCGCAGGGCAGGGCGATGTCACACTTGATCTTCCACGGACGCTCGCCGGGGAAATAGGTAGCGGTCGGGTATTTCTGGGCGTATTCGCTGATTCGGCCGCGTTTGACGTTCTTGAGGAAGAAGACGTACTCAAGCTTTTCTTCGGTAAGGCCGTCGGGATCATAGACGAAGCCGTCGCTATCCGACAGGGTCACTACCTTCGCTCCGAGCCTCATCGCTTTCTGGGCTGCGTACTGGGCCACATTTCCGGCGCCGGAGATCAGGACCGTCTGGCCCTTGAAACTCTTGCCGCGGGTGGCGAGCATCTGCTCTGCGAAATAGCAGAGGCCGTATCCGGTCGCCTCGGGCCTGATAAGGCTGCCGCCCCATGTCTGGCCCTTTCCGGTAAGGGTTCCGGTGAATTCGTCGCGCAGGCGCTTGTACTGGCCGAACATGAAGCCGATTTCGCGGCCGCCGACTCCGATATCGCCGGCAGGGACATCGGTATCCGGGCCTATATGGCGCTGGAGCTCGGTCATGAAGCTCTGGCAGAAGCGCATCACTTCAGCGTCTGACTTGCCGCGGGGGCTGAAGTCCGATCCGCCCTTCGCGCCGCCCATGGGCAGGGTGGTAAGCGCGTTTTTGAAAGTCTGTTCGAATGCGAGGAACTTCATGATGGAGAGGTTCACGCTGGCGTGGAAGCGGATACCGCCTTTGTACGGGCCGATCGCGCTGTTCATCTGGACACGGAAGCCGCGGTTGATGCGGACTTCGCCTTCGTCGTCCATCCAGGGAACGCGAAATATGATAACGCGCTCAGGCTCCACCATCCTTTCCATGATTTTGGCGTCTAAGAAGTGGGGATAGGCTTCGAGGGTCGGGGCTACTGCTTCGAGTACCTCTCTTACTGCCTGGTGAAACTCTGATTCTCCGGGATTCTTGGCGACGAGAGCGCCCATGAATTCACTTACGTACTTTTCGGTAAACGCTGACATAACTATAGGATTTCGAACAAAACAATTTCAAATATACTTATTAATTTCTAACTTTGAGCCCATGGCAGACAATTATCTGGAGAAAAGAGCCGAAGAAATAAACAGCGGGAAAAAGAGTACCGCCGGCCCTAAACGAGCCTCCTTAGACACCCTCGTAAGGCTCAACCGCAGCGTAAGAGGATATGATCAGAGTTATGTAGTCCATCAGCGTCAGCTCGAGGCGATGGTGGCCGTAAACCCTAAGGTCGCATCGTCCGTGAACCAGCAGGCTCTGAGGTTCCACCTCATAACGAAGGGGCCCGAGGCAGACGAGGTCAACCGCCATATCAAGATGGGCCGTGCGCTGCCCGAACTACATCTCCCGTTCCCCGGAACCGAGCCCGAAGCGTTTATCGTAGTCTGCACGACCAAGCCCGAGAATCCAGGTCTTCTTATCGACCTTGGGATTTCGGTCCAGACTATGCTCCTTAAGGCCGTGGATCTTGGGCTCAGGGGCCTGATTATTCGCAATTTCGACCATGCCGCCCTTCAGGCCGGCCTGGGTCTGCCGCTTGAGCCGATCTGTGTAGTTGCGGTAGGTAAAAGCGCCGAGAAGATAGAACTGGTGGAAATCAAAGCCGGAGAATCCATCAAGTATTATAGGAAAGACGGAGTACACTACGTACCGAAACTCCGCGTTGAAGACATAATCATCTAATTATGCAGATCTCCCAAAGAGCGAACAACATGCCGAGTTCCCCTATCAGGAAGCTCGCAAAATACGCCGATGCCGCCAAGCGTAACGGAATCCACGTCTACCATCTCAACATCGGACAGCCTGATATCAAGACACCCGAATGTGCTCTGGACGCCGTAAGACATCTGGACCGTTCGATCCTTGAGTACAGCCCTTCTCAGGGTTACAAGGCCCTCAGGACCAAGATGGTCAGCTACTATGCCAACTACGGGATCGACCTCAGCCCGGACGAGATCATCATTACTTCCGGAGGCTCCGAGGCGGTTATGTTCGCATACATGGCCTGTCTCAATCCCGGCGACGAGATTATCGTTACGGATCCTTCGTATGCCAACTATATGGCATTCGCCATCAGCTGCGGCGCCGTAGTAAAATCCGTCAAGACCTCTATCGAAGACGGCTTCAAGCTTCCTCCGATGGAGAAGTTCGAAGAACAGATTACAGAGAGGACTAAAGCTATCCTTATCTGCAACCCCAACAACCCTACGGGCTACCTGTACAGCAAGAAGGAAATGATGCGCCTTCGCGACCTCGTGAAGAAATACAACCTTTATCTGTTCTCAGACGAAGTCTATCGCGAGTTCATCTACACAAAGGCTCCCTATATCAGCGCCTGCCACCTCGAGGGTATCGAAGAGAATGTAGTCCTGATCGATTCAGTAAGCAAGCGCTACAGCGAGTGCGGAATCAGGATCGGCGCTCTCATTACTAAGAATAAGGCGGTCCGCGAGGCCGTTATGAAGTTCTGCCAGGCCCGTCTGAGCCCGCCTCTTGTAGGCCAGATAATCGCCGAAGCCAGCCTTTCGACTCCTCAGGAGTATATGGATGAAGTCTACGACGAATATCTCAGCAGGCGAAACTTCCTCATCAACGGGCTCAACAAGATCCCCGGAGTCTATTCTCCCACCCCTATGGGCGCCTTCTATACGATGGTCCAGCTCCCGGTAGACGACGCGGAGAAGTTCTGTATCTGGTGTCTAACCGATTTCAGCTACGAAGGACAGACCGTAATGATGGCCCCTGGTTCAGGCTTTTACACCGATCCCGAAGAAGGACGCAACCAGGTCCGTATGGCTTACGTTCTGAATAAAGAAGACCTTGGGAAAGCGCTTGTAGTACTTGCCAAGGCCCTCGAAGCTTACAACGCGAGAGAAGCGGAGTAACTTAGAATATCTACGTCCACTGTCTCGAGCAGAGGACTCTTAGACATATCCTGAGGATTTGTTCCCGGAACTCCCTGAGGAACATCCATCCCGAGAAGAACGAATAGCTGAGTCCAATAGACCGGTATTTCGCCCTTTTCGTTTTTCCAGTTCATAGGTTTTTCATCGAAAAGGTATTCGCCTTCGGCTCCCAGGAAACTCTCCCTGACAAGTTCGGAGCAGTACATCGCCCCGTTGTCCGGAAGGAAACGCATATCGTAGGGCTGGCCGCAGAATGATTTCGCCTTTTCGATCCATTCTTTTGCCAACTTGTTGTCTTTCAGCCTTTTGACTATATAAACCGGCTGCTCGCCTCCCTTGAGGGTAAACTGTCTGATGGTGCTGTCCAGAGGATGACGGTCCGTCCCATACTTAAGGGTAGCGTCGATGATGTAGGGCCCGTCGTCGGCCATCTCGATTATTGCGACGTGGATGAGGTTGAGCCCGCCGTCCCCGGTCGCGGCAGAGATTGCCCCGTCCATACTCTCTTCGCTTATCGAATAATCCTGGGGTATCCCCATGAACACGAGATCACCGGTCTGGAGAGTATCAGGCTGCCGGGCGCAGGATAAAGCGATGAGCGCAATGCCCATCATCGTCAAAAATCGTTTCATAACGGGCGGGAAAAGCAGCTACCTCCCCTTATACATATCTTCGTAGTACTTCTGGTAGTCGCCGGAAGTTACGTTGTCCATCCACTCCTGGTTATCCAGATACCAGCGGACGGTTTTCTCGATGCCTTCTTCGAACTGGAGGGAAGGTTCCCAGCCGAGTTCGCGCTGGAGCTTCGAGGAGTCGATAGCATAACGGAGATCGTGTCCTGCGCGGTCAGTAACGTAGGTAATGAGGTCCATGTCGGCGCCCTCGGGACGTCCGAGCAGACGGTCAACGGTATTGATAAGGACCTTGATGATGTCTATGTTCTTCCACTCATTGAATCCGCCGATATTGTAGGTCTCGGCTATCTTTCCTTCGTGGAAAATGACATCTATTGCGCGGGCGTGGTCAACTACATAGAGCCAGTCGCGGACGTTTTCGCCCTTACCGTAGACGGGCAGGGGCTTACGGTGACGGATGTTGTTGATAAACAGAGGGATGAGCTTCTCCGGGAACTGATAGGGGCCGTAATTGTTCGAGCAGTTCGTCACGATAGTCGGCATACCGAAGGTGTCGTGGAACGCGCGGACAAAATGGTCTGAAGAGGCCTTGGCCGCTGAATACGGGCTGTGGGGCTGATACTTCAGGTCTTCGGTGAAGAACTTCTCACCATAAGCCAGGTGATGCTTGCCGCTTGAGGCCTTGGTAGTAAACGGAGGCTCGATACCCTCGGGGTGAGTCATCTCAAGAGCTCCGTAGACCTCGTCTGTACTGATGTGGTAGAAGCGCTTCCCTTCCCAGTTGCCGTCCCAGCAGGCTTTCGCGGCCTGAAGCAGCGACAGGGTTCCCATCACGTTTGTCTGGGCAAATGTAAACGGATCCTTGATGGAGCGGTCTACATGGGACTCGGCAGCGAGGTGGATGATGCCGTCTACATTCTCTGAACGCATCAGATTCAGGACACCCTCGAAATCGCAGATGTCCATCTTCACAAACCTGTAATTGGGCTTGTCCTCGATATCTTTCAGGTTAGCCAGATTACCGGCATAGGTAAGTTTGTCGAGGTTGATGATTTTATAGTCCGGGTATTTAGTTACGAACAGACGGACTACATGAGAGCCGATGAAGCCGGCACCTCCGGTGATGAGTATGACTCTTTTCATAGGATATCAAAAAAGGAAACCGGCCTATTCCTCAGCCGGTTTCATTGTGGTGTAAACGTTGGTGACGTCTTCATCGTCTTCCAACAGGCCCGTAAGTTTGTCGAGGGTCGCGCGCTGCTCGGGGGTAACTTCCTTCAGATCTACGTTAGGGATCTGTTCGAAGCCTCCGGAGATAAGCTCGAAGCCGTTCTCCTCGATGTACTTCTGGATTGAACCATAGGCGGTAGGCTCGCCGTAGATGCAGATGACCTTTGTCTCGTTGTCATCCTTATCTACCTCGACCTGCTCGAAGAGTTCCTCGACTCCGAAGTCGATGAGCTCGAGCTCGAGTTCTTCCAGATCGATACCTTCTTTTTCCTTGACACGGAAGGTACACTTCCTGTCAAACATGAAAGATACGCTGCCGTTTGTACCAAGGGAACCGCCGCATTTGTTGAAGTAGCTGCGGACATTGGCGACAGTACGGGTGTTGTTGTCCGTTGCTGTCTCTACCAGATAGGCGATGCCGAAAGGACCGAAGCCTTCGTAGACGACCTCCTTGAAGTCTCCCTGCTTGCTTTCGGTAGCTTTCTTGATAGCGCGCTCGATGTTCTCCTTAGGCATCTGCTCTGAACGAGCCTCGGCCATAAGGGCACGGAGACGCGGGTTACCGGTAACATCCGGACCGCCTTGCTTTACGGCGATGGTGATTTCCTTTCCGAGTTTTGTGAAGGTACGGGCCATATGACCCCACCTTTTCAGCTTACGTTCCTTACGGAATTCAAACGCTCTTCCCATAGTCAGGATTTATTTTGCGAGGTTGATATACTTGTCGATCTCATATCCCTCGATGCTCTGGGGATAATTCTCCTTTACGGTCTCGAAGGTCTTGAGGGCCTTGTCGTTTTCTCCGAGCTGGAGGTAGACCTGGCCGGCCTTTACGAGGTATGCTGCTGCGAACATGTTGTCTGCTTTTGCGGCGGCTTTCTCGTAGAGCTTGACTGCCTTTGCGTAATCCTCGAGAGCTACATAGCAGTCTCCCTGAAGGGCGAGGCCGCGGGCGGCGAGGATGGGCTCTTTACCGTTGTACTTCTTGAGATTCTCGAGAGCGTCTTCCCAGTTGCCGAGCTGAGCATTGCAGATACCTGCATAGAGATAAACTGCCTTTCCGGCCTTTGCGCCGTATTCGTCGATAATCTGGGCAAATCCAAGGACGTTTCCGTCTCCGTTCAGAGCAAGCTCGAATTCTCCCTGCTGGAAGCTGAGCTCTGCGGGGAAAGCAGCCTCCTGAGCCTCCTTGGCCTGAGGGGCATAGATAAACTTGCTGTAACCGAGGATAGCGAGACCTACTACGAGGATGCAGATGATCACTCCCCAGATAGTCTTTTTGTTTTCGTTGTAAAACTGTTCAGCACCGGAGATAGTTGCGGCCATCTCCTCGTTCTGGAGTTTCTCTTCTTTCTTGATTTTAGTTGCCATATTGAAGTTGATTAATTTTCGTTATTGAGCCGACAAAAATACGGATTTCTATGAAATTTTGCAATAAGGACACAATTTGGTATATTTGTAGGTTAGGAAATAAAATCGAACTAGATATGAAACGCGTACTTACCTTCATCGCGGCCGCTTTTCTTTGCGTCTCGCTTTTCTCTCAGGAGAATCCCCTCTGGCTCCGAAAGAGCGCCATCTCCCCCGACGGAAAACTGATTGCCTTCTCCTATCAGGGAGACATCTTTACCGTCTCATCTTCCGGCGGAGAAGCCAGACAGATTACGGCAAACGCCGCTTATGACTCCGATCCTTTATGGACCCCGGACGGAAAGCAGATAGTATTCAGTTCGGTCCGCGAACTCTCAAAGGATATTTGGGTGGTTTCCGCGCAGGGCGGCCCGGCGACCCGCCTTACGACCTATTCCGGCTCCGAAACCCCGCTTACCGTAACCGCAGACGGACTGGTTTATTTCCTGGCCGACATCCAGGCAGATCCCTCATTTGACGGATTCCCCGGAGATCCCCAGGTCTACACGGTAAGTCTCAAGGACAAGAAGATCAGCCTGGTAAGTTCCATCACCATGTCTGCTCTGTCCGTAAATTCAGACGGAACATTCATCTACGAAGATTATAAAGGTTACGAAGATCCCCTCCGCAAACACCACACATCTTCAGTTACCCGCGACATCTGGAAATACCTTCCTAAAAAGAACCAGTTCCAGAAACTGACCTCTTTCGAAGGCGAAGACCGCAACCCGGTCTTCACAAAAGACGGAAGGGAGTTTTATTTCCTCAGCGAAAAGGGCGGCAACTTCAATGTCTGGCACGCTATCCTAAACGCCCCCGAAGCGCTGAATCAGGTAACCAACCTCCCCACTCACCCGGTCAGGAACCTCTCCATCTCTGATAACGGAATCCTCGCCTTCTCCTACAACGGAGAACTCTACACCTGCATCCCTGGCGAGCAGCCTCTCAAGGTTGGAATCACCATCCGTAAAGACAGCAACGAGCGCGAGAAGATCCTCAGGAACATCTCCGACGGCGCGAGGGAGCTCGCAGTCAGCCCGAACGGCAAGGAAATCGCAATCGTGGCCCATGGCGACGTCTACGTCATCGCCCCCGAACAGAAAACGACCCGCCGAATCACCAACACCCCTGAGCAGGAGCGCGGAATCAGCTTCGGCGAGGAAGGAAAATCGCTCTACTATGCCGCCGAGCGCGACGGAGAGTGGGCTATCTGGAAGACAGAACTGGTCCGTAAGGAAGACAAATACTTCACCTTCAGCTACGAAACAAAAGAAACCCGTTTCACCAAAAAGGGTCAGACCTGTTTCCAGCCTCAGGTATCCCCTGACGGCAAATGGGTAGCCTTCCTGCGCGACAGGACCGAGCTCGTAATAAAGAGCACCAGCGGCAGCAAAGAAAAATCGCTGCTCAAAGACGCCAACTACTCCTACCAGGACGGCGATCAGGAATTCGAATGGAGTCCCGACAGCCGTTCTATCCTGGTCCAGTATCAGGCAAACGGCGGCTGGCACTCAGTCGATGTAGCACTTGTCGACATTGAGAGCGGAAAGGTAACCGATCTTACCAACAGCGGATACAACGACAGCTTCTTCCGCTGGACTCTGGGCGGAAAGGCAATGACCTGGATGACAGACAAATACGGTTTCAGGAGCCACGGAAGCTGGGGCTCGGAAGACGACATCTACATCATGTTCTTCGACCCCAAGGCTCAGGCTGAATTCATCCGCTCGAAGGAAGAAGAAAGCATAGCCAAACTCCTTACCCCGGAACCGAAGAAAGACGCCAAGAACAACAAGAAGAGCAAGAAAGAGGAAAAGAAAGACAGCTCGAAAGTGGATAAAAAGCCCATCGAACTCAACCTTGAGAACCTTGAGGACAAATCTATCCGCCTCACTCCTTTCTCCGGAAACTACGGCGACTATTATCTTACCGAAGACGGAAACAAACTGTATTTCGTACGCCGTGGAGACAAGGGCCGCGACCTTTGCTGCATAGACATCAAGGAGCGCGAAATCAAGGTCGTAAGACCCGGAGCCGGCGGCGGTCTCTTCCCTTCCAGGGATGGCAAGACTGTCTATATCCTCGGACGCGGAATCAGCAAGCTCAACACTACGAGCGACAAGATCGAGCCCGTTGTCTTCAGCAGCGAGTACGATTACCAGCCCGCAGCAGAGCGCAGCTACATCTTCAACCACACCTGGAAACAGGTTGGCGAAAAGTTCTACGACAAATATATCCACGGACTCGACTGGGCTTCGATGAAGACCAACTACGAGAAGTTCCTCCCTTATATTTCGAACAACTTCGACTTCCAGGACCTCCTGAGCGAGATGCTCGGAGAGCTTAACGGCTCACACACCGGCGCACGCTATCGTCCCGGTTCGGCCCTCAACACTGGCCACCTCGGAGTCATTTTCGGAACCCCCAAGAAAGGCAAGGGTCTTCTTATCACCGAAGTTCTGCCCGGCAGCGTTCTGACTCTGGCAGATCCTGAAATCAAGGCCGGAGACATCATCCTCGCTATCGACGGAAAGGAAATAGAGGAAGGAACTCAGTGGTTCGACGCTCTGCTGGGTAAAGCAGGAGACAGGATCCTCGTAAGAGTAAAGAAAGAGAAGGCAAAGGAGCCCGTGGACATCTTCGTCACCCCTACCAGATCTGATGCCAGCGCCCTCTATCTCAGGTGGGTACGCCAGAGAGAAGAGATGGTCGAGAAACTTTCCGGAGGCCGTATCGGCTATGTCCATGTCCAAGGAATGAACTCGCCCAGCTTCCGCGAGGTTTACTCAAAAGCCCTCGGCAAATACAGGAACTGCGAGGCCCTTATCGTCGACACCCGCCACAACGGCGGCGGCTGGCTCCACGACGACCTCGCTACCTTCCTCTCAGGAAAAGCATACCTGGAATTCCGCCCGCGCGGACAATACATCGGAACCGAGCCTTTCAACAAATGGACTAAGCCCAGCTGTGTCCTGATGGGAGAAGACAACTACTCAGACGCCTGCGGCTTCCCTTATGTCTATAAGACCCTCGGTCTTGGAAAGCTTATCGGCGCTCCCGTGCCCGGAACCATGACCGCGGTGTGGTGGGAGACCCAGATTGATCCTACCCTTATCTTCGGTATCCCTCAGGTAACAAGCTGGGGTCTTGCTGAGGACAGGCCGCTCGAGAACCTCCAGATTGAGCCGGACATCCTTGTCTACAATACTCCCGAAAGTATGGTCAAGGGCCAGGATCTTCAGCTCGAAGCCGCTGTTGCGGAAATGCTCTCTCAGATAGATGGAAACAAGAAAAAGTAAACTGGTAATCATACCTACCTACAACGAGATCGAAAACGTCGAGAAAATAATCCGCGCCGTTTTCGCTCTCGAAGGAGGTTATCATATCCTCATCATAGACGATGGCTCTCCTGACGGAACTGCAAAAGCCGTCCAGAAGATCAGCAAGGAATTCCCCGACCGCCTGTTCCTTATCGAACGCGCGGGAAAACAGGGGCTCGGAACCGCCTACATCACCGGTTTCAAATGGGCCCTGGGAAAAGGCTACGACTACATCTTCGAGATGGATGCCGACTTCTCCCACGATCCCAACGATCTTCCCCGCCTCCTTGCCGCCTGCGGCAGGGGTAAGGCTGACTTTGCCATCGGCTCCCGCTATGCAGACGGAGTAAGCGTAGTAAACTGGCCTATCGGCCGCATCATCATGTCCTATTACGCATCGGTCTACACCCGTACCGTTCTTGGGACTAAGATAAAGGACAGTACCGCCGGATTCCTTTGCTACTCCAGAAAAGTGCTCGAAGGGATCGATCTGGACGCAGTCAAAATGAAGGGCTACGGCTTCCAGATCGAGATGAAATATACCGCAGTCAAGAAAGGCTTCAAGGTCGCAGAAGTCCCTGTAATTTTCGTCAACCGTAAGGCCGGTACCTCCAAAATGTCCGGCAGTATCTTCGGCGAAGCGTTCTGGGGCGTCATAGGACTCAGATTCCGTAAATTCTGATGAAAAAACACTATCTAAGCTTCATCGCTGACCGCCTGCAGTGTAAGGATTGGCAGATAGAAAACTGCGCCCTTATGTTCGAAGACGGCAATACCATCCCCTTCATCAGCCGTTACCGCAAGGAAAAGACCGGCGGGATGGACGACGCCCAGGTCGCGGAGGTCAAACACTGGGTAGACGTCTTTACGGAGATGGAAACCCGTAAACAGACCGTAGTAGCCGCGATAGAAGCGGCCGGAGCCCTTACCGACGAACTGCGAAAGACTATCGAAAAATGTGTTTCCGGAACCGAGCTCGAAGACATCTACCTCCCCTACCGTCCCAAACGCAGGACCAGGGCCACGGTAGCCAAAGAGCTCGGACTCGAGCCGCTCGCAGACACTATGTGGGACCTGCGGACTACAGATCCGGTCGCGAGTGCGAAACCCTATGTCAAAGACAAGGTGGCCAGCGTCGAAGGCGCCCTTGCCGGCGCACGCGACATTATCGCGGAACGCCTCAGCGAGACGGCCTCGATACGCGAAGGGCTGCGCTCTGTCTACCGCAACCGCAGGATAGTCTCTTCCGTTACCAAAGGGGCTAAGGACAATCCCGAAGCCGACAAATATCGAAGCTATTTCAATTTCACGATGCCGCTTTCGCGCATCCCCGCCCATAACCTGCTTGCGATGCTTCGCGCCGAGAACGAGGGATTCCTCAGCATCTCGGTCGACGCCGACCCTCAGCGCTGCGCGGAGCAGGTGTATTCCGGTTTTTGCCGGGACCACGGCAGGCCTTCACCTGCGCTCGCAGCGCAGATCAGGGAGGCGTCGGAAGACTCGATGGAGCGTCTGTTGGGCCCTTCGATCACCAACGGGGTGATCAAGGAGGCCAAGCAGAAAGCGGACATCGAGTCCATCGGCGTTTTCGGCGAGAACCTGCGCCAGCTCCTGCTCGGCGCACCGGTCGGCCAGAAAAGGACCATGGCCATAGACCCGGGCTTCCGAAACGGCTGCAAGATCGCCGTGCTCGACGAGCATGGAGCCCTGCTCTACCACACGATTATATTCCCGCATCCCCCTCAGAGCGAGAAGGTTAAGGCCCTTATCGCCGTCCAGGAGATGCTCGAAAAATACCGGATCGAGGCCGTCGCGATCGGAAACGGAACGGCCAGCCGTGAGACCGAAGAATTCATGAAAAGGGTCTCCCTGCCCGAGGGGTGTAAGGTCTGGACCGTCAGCGAAGACGGCGCCAGCATCTACAGCGCCTCGGAGGTAGCCCGCAAGGAATTCCCGGACGAGGACGTAACCGTTCGCGGTGCGGTAAGCATCGGCCGCAGGCTGATGGACCCGCTGGCCGAGCTGGTGAAAATAGATCCGAAGAACCTGGGAATCGGACAGTATCAACACGATGTGGACCAGAGTCTTCTGAAGGAGAAGCTGGACAACACGGTCGAGTCCTGTGTAAACGCGGTAGGAGTCAACCTGAATACTGCCTCCCCTTACCTGCTGGCCTATGTAGCCGGAATAGGTCCGTCGCTGGCGGAAAATATAGTGGCCTACAGGACAGCAAACGGCGGATTCAAGAGTCGCGCCGAGCTGCTGAAGGTGCCGCGCCTGGGCTCGAAGGCCTTCGAGCAGTGCGCGGGCTTCCTTCGCGTCCGGGGCGCTTCGAACCCGCTCGATGCCAGCGCAGTTCACCCCGAATCGTACGGAATAGTAGACAAGATGGCCCGCGATCTGGGCGTCACTACCGGCGATCTTATCGGAAACGCCGAATTGCTCGGAAAGATCCAGCCCGAGGCCTATGTCACTGCAGACAAGGGCCTTCCTACAATCACCGACATCCTCAAGGAGCTCGCGAAACCGGGGCTCGATCCGCGCGAACAGGCCTCCGAATTCAGTTTCGCCGACGATGTCCACGACCTGACGGACCTCAAGATCGGGATGGAACTGCCCGGAATAGTGACGAACATCACCAACTTCGGCGCATTCGTAGATATCGGCCTCCACGAAAACGGCCTTATCCATGTAAGCCAGATGGGAGCCCGCGGTCAGGTAGACCCGACTAAGGTAGTAAAGCTCCACCAGCATGTACTGGTTACTGTTGTATCCGTCGACCTCGACAGGAAACGCATCGGCCTAAGATTGAATAAAAAGTGCTAACTTTGACGCAAATCACATAATAATGAATTACCGTACTGTTATAACCGCCATTGCAGCCGCCGCTTTTTCCCTTGCGGCCTCGGCTCAGAATTTTACAGAATGGATTGATCCGGCAGTCAATGAAATCAACCGCGCGCCTATGCACGCAGATTTCTTTGCCTACGAAAACGACGAAGTAGCGGCTCCTGAGAAGAGCTCCAACTACATGTCCATCAACGGAGTATGGAAGTTTAAATGGGTTAAGGACGCCCACCTCCGTCAGACAGACTTCTGGAAAAGCGAATTCGACGATTCTGGATGGGCGAATATGCCCGTTCCCGGCATCTGGGAGCTCAACGGCTTCGGCGATCCTCTTTATGTGAATATCGGTTATGCGTGGAGGGGCCATTATGAGAACAATCCTCCCCTCCCTCCTATTGCAGAGAACCATGTAGGACACTACCGCAATACTTTCACCGTCCCCGCTGAGTGGAAAGGCAAGAACATTATGATCCACTTCGGTTCGGTGACCAGCAATATCTACCTCTGGATCAACGGAAAATTCGTCGGATACAGCGAAGACAGCAAACTCGCCGCAGAATTCGACGTTACCGATTTCGTAAAGCCCGGACAGGACAACCTGATTGCCTTCCAGGTATATCGCTGGAACGACGGATCCTACGCAGAAGACCAGGATTTCTGGCGTCTCTGCGGAGTCGCGCGCGACAGTTATTTATCAAAGTTACCCTCAATAAATCGGCTAAAGTAAGCCTCGATCTGTACGATCCTTCCGGAGAGCCGGTCTGCGGGGCCAGCCTTCGCGGCAAAGAGATAGACCACACCTTCCAGGTTAACGAGCCCCTCAAGTGGACTGCCGAAACCCCTAATCTCTATCAGCTCAAGGTTACCCATTTCGACGGAAAGAAGATCGCTGAGGTAGTAAGGGTCAACGTAGGCTTTAGAAAGATTGAAATCGTTGATTCCCAGGTACTTGTAAACGGCCAGCCCATCCTCTTCAAGGGTGTCAACAGACACGAACTGGACCCCGACGGAGGTTATGTCGTAAGCCGCGAGAGAATGCTTCAGGATGTAATGATAATGAAGCAGAACAACATCAACGCAGTCCGAACATCCCATTATCCCAACGACAGTTTCTTCTACGATATCTGCGACAAATACGGTATCTATCTTATCGCCGAGGCCAATTTCGAAGGCCATGGAATGGGATATCAGGAAACTACCCTCGGAAATAATCTGGACTACGACCTCACCCTCTGGCAGCGCAATCTGCGCAACATCAGGGCCAACTACAATCACCCTTCGGTCATTTTCTGGTCCATGGGCAATGAGTCCGGCTACGGAATCATCTTCGCCAAGAATTACTATCGTATCAAATCTGAGGATCCTACCCGTCCGATACATTACGAGATGGCCGGATACTACGGCGGTCTTGCGGATATCTACTCCGTCATGTATACAGACTACGACG
>ONOI01000037.1 GCA_900319375.1 uncultured Bacteroidales bacterium
CGGCATCAGCCGACCGGCCGGCCCGGGTATTTGGCGAAGACAAATACGTAAAGGGAGGAAGGCCGAAGGGGGCTAGGGGGAAGGACGCTTCCCCCGTATAAATAGTTGACGAGTCCCGCGCGAGGGAGTTCCCGGCCGGAGGCGGAGCTGGTGTGTGATTTAAGCAGTTTTACACACCGAGGGACTTGGGGAGGAAGATAATGGTGGGTGTATGAAGCGGAAGGCGGAGAAATAGCGAGAAAAATGATTATCTTTACATCTCAATTGAAGATAATCTAAATGAAAACAACAGTTGGAGTTCTGTTTGGCGGCAGGTCCGTCGAGAATGAAATTTCGGTGGTAACTGCTCTGCAGGTAATTGAGTCCCTGAACAGGGAGAAGTACAAGATCGTTCCGATCTATATCGCAAAGACTGGAAAATGGTATACCGGTAATGCTCTTCTGGAGCTCGGCAAGTATCGCAATATGCCCGCGCTCTTCAAGGAGTGTAAGGAGGTTTTCTTCAAGTCCGTCTATGGCGACCACAACCTCTATACTAACGGACTGTTCGGAAAACAGAAGGTAGTGGCGAAAATCGATACTATCCTTCCGACTCTTCATGGAACCAACTGCGAAGACGGAACTCTTCAGGGAGTTCTCGAGGTGATCGGCATCCCGTACGTCGGTTGCAATACCTTTGCTTCTGCTAACGGAATGGACAAGATCGCGATGAAGCAGATTCTTCGCGACAGCGGAATTTCCGTCGTAGACTTCGTCTGGTTCACCGATAAGGAGTGGGACGACCGCCGTGAGACTGTTCTTGACAATATCGAGAAGACTATCCCTTATCCGGTAATTATCAAACCGGCGAACTCCGGCTCGAGTGTTGGTATTTCTCCGGCCCACAACCGTCAGGAACTCGCCGATGCGGTTGACTATGCGGCTCAGTTTACTACACGAGTTATCGTGGAGCGCATGCTCGGAAAGCTCAAGGAGGTAAACTGCTCGGTTATGGGAGACTACTACGACTGCAAACCGTCTGTCTGCGAGATTCCGCTAAGGAGCGGTGAGATTCTCAGCTACTCCGACAAGTATCAGAGCGGCGGCGCGAAGGGCTCCAAGAGCGGCAAGCTTGCCGGCGCTAAAGTCGCCGGCCCGAAGCTCGCAGAGGGCCATCCGGGCGCCGACGGGGCGGGCATGGCCTCGCTGAAGCGTCAGCTGCCCGCCGACCTCCCGGACAACGTCACTGAGCTGGTCCAGGAATTCGCGATGAGGACCTTCAAGACTCTCGGCTGCGAAGGTCTTGCCCGTATCGACCTTATGATAGATGAGACCGACGGCCGTATCTATGTAAACGAAATCAACACCATCCCCGGCTCGCTGTCTTCTTACCTCTGGGACTACACTGGAGTTCCTTTCTCCAAGGTCCTCGATACCCTTATCCAAAGGTCCTTCGCCCGCGCACGCGAGGAATCCTTCAAGGTGGTCGACTTCGGTGGCAACATCTTCGCCTCCCGCTAGCCGATGCGCCTGGCAGACTTCCAGAAAAAAGCTATTGAGGCCCTGGCCGCAGTATATCCCGATTCTGAGGCCAGGAGCATTATCAGCCTCCTGATTCAGGAAAGGCTGGGCTTGCCGAGCTATGTCCCGGTAACCGAACCCGACCGCGAAATCGAAACGGAGCAGCTTGAAGAGGACCTCGAGCGTCTCCTCAATAACGAGCCTGTCCAGTACGTCCTCGGCTATGCCGAATTCTACGGCCGCCGCTTCAGGGTCACCCCGGACGTCCTGATTCCCCGCCCGGAAACGGAAGAACTTATAGAGGCTGTCCTGAAAAGCCCGGTCACGGCTGGCCATGACCCCAGGATTCTCGATCTCTGCACCGGCAGCGGCTGCATCGCCTGGACCCTGGCCCTCGAAATCCCGGACTCGACCGTAGTCGGCGTTGACATTTCACCCAAAGCTCTGGCGATAGCCAGAAGGCAATTCAGCGACCCCCGCGTCTCTTTTCGCCGTGCCGACGTCCTCAAAAGATTGCCGCTCGGGAATCTTGGCCGCTTCGATATCATAGTCAGTAACCCGCCGTATGTCCTGGAGTCCGAGCGCACGCAGATGCGCCGCAACGTCCTCGACTACGAACCGGAGCTTGCGCTGTTCGTCCCGGACGACGACCCGCTGAAGTTCTATCGTGCCCTTGCAGACATCGCAAAAGACCACCTCGCTCCAGGTGGCTTTGGAATCTTTGAGGCAAATAGCCTCTTCTGCACCGAAATCGCAGAACTCCTGAGGCCCCATTTCACCTGCGTAAAGATCCTCCAAGACATTTCCGCCCGCGACCGTTTTGTCTCTTTTAGAAATGCCGAATAATTGATAACTTTGTAAGCTATCGCATAATAAAAACATGAAAAAAATATTTGCTGCCATTGCCCTTCTGACTATCGCTTTTGTAGCTCAGGCTAAGGTATTCAAGGTTTCCAGCCCCTCCGGCGACCTTAAAGTAATCGTTTCAGTGACCGATTCTACAAAATACAGCCTTGAGGTGAAGGGCGTTACTGTCTTGAAAGACTGCCCTATCTCTATGACTCTCGAAGACGGCAGGGTTCTGGGAGTAGGCAGCCGTATCCGTAAGGACACCCGCGGCAGCAGGACCGAGTCTATCCAGGCTCCCCTTTATCGCCAGAAAGAATTCGAGGCGGCATACAACTACATCCGCCTCAGCTACGACGGAGACTACATTCTTCAGTTCAGGGCCTACAACGACGGTATCGCTTATCGTTTTGTAACATCCTTTGCAGACGATATCGTAGTGAAAAACGAGACGGTATGTTTCAATTTCGCAGGCAAGTATCCCCTTATTATCCCTATGGTCCCGAAGAGGGAGGATCGTTACGAAACCTCATTCGAGGCTTGCTATACTGAAACTGAAACAGGCAATGCCAGCGAAGATCTCGCCTTCCTGCCTCTGGTAGTAAGAGTTCCGGAAGTTGGAAATCTGATGGTGATGGAATCCGACGTTGAGGACTATCCAGGAATGTTCGTAAAGCAGACCTCGAAGGGTCTTATTGCTGAATTCCCTCCCATCCCTACAGGATACCATTATGTTACAGGCGGCGCAGCAAGGCCTACCGGATATAGCGATATAATCGCAAAGACTAAAGGTTCGCGCAGTTATCCCTGGAGAATCGTTGCTTACGCACCCGAGGATAAGGACCTTCCTACCAACAACATGGTCTATCAGACAGCCAGTCCCTCGAAGCTGGACGATGTCAGCTGGATTACCCCTGGACACTCAACCTGGGATTGGTGGAACGCATCACTTCTCTGGGACGTTCCCTTCAAGGCAGGTATCAATACCGAAACTTACAAATATCACATAGACTTCGCCGAGCGTTTCGGAATCGAATACGTCATTGTTGATGACGGATGGTACAAGAACTTCGATCCTCTTCAGCAGGAAGATGCGATTAATATTCAGGAAATATGCAGCTATGCTCAGGAATCGAACGTGAAGGTAATCCTCTGGATGGCCTACACCCCGTTCCTCAATAATCCGGAGCAGATCTGCGACACCTACTCTAAGATGGGCGTTTCCGGCTTCAAGATTGATTTCTTCGACGGACAGTATCAGCCCATTGTCAGCCAGATCTACGAGATTGCAGAGATTACCTCCCGCTACCGCCTGATGGTCGATCTCCATGGAACCAAGCCCACCGGCCTTAACAGAACTTACCCCAACGTAGTGAACTTCGAAGGCGTCTTCGGCCTTGAGAACTGCAAGTGGAGTACGATAGATGTAGACATGCCCCGCAACCAGGTCAGCTTCCCCTTCATGAGGATGGCAGCGGCTCCGGTAGACTTTACTCAGGGCGCGATGAGAAACGGCAGCAAGGGCGAGTATGCGATGAACTTCGTTCACCCCATGAGCCAGGGAACCAGGGCCGCCCAGATAGCAATGTACGTTGTCTTCGACTCGCCTCTGGTAATGTTCTGCGACAGCCCTTCGGCCTATCTTGAGGAGCCTAAGACCGTAGAGTACATTATGTCGATCCCTACTGTCTTCGATTCAAGTGAAGTGCTGGACGGAAAGATAGGGGAGTATATCATAATGAAGCGCCAGAAAGACGGCAAATACTATGTCGGAGCGCTTACCAACTGGGAAGAACGCGACATAAGAATCGACCTCGACTGGCTCCCTGAGGGAGAGTGGCTGGCTACTGTCTACCGCGACGGCCTCAATGCCGACATTATCGGTAAGGACCACAAAATCGAGACGATGGTCGTTAACGGCGGCGCTACCCTCGGAGTCCACCTCGCTCCCGGCGGCGGATTCGCAATGATACTTGAAAGATAATCAACTTCTATATGGCAAAAAAGACTGTACTCGTTTCGGGTGGTGCCGGTTATATCGGCAGCCACGTCACCGTCGAGCTCGACGCAGCGGGCTATGATGTAGTGATCGCCGACAACTTCTCCAACTGTGACCGCACCAACTACAAGGGCGTCTGCAAGATTACCGGTAAGGAGCTTCCTCTGATCGAGATGGACTTCTGCGACCTGCAGGCCGTCCGTAAGCTCTTCGACAGCTATAAGATCGACGCAGTGATCCACTTTGCCGCCTTCAAGGCAGTAGGAGAGTCGGTAGACGATCCGCTCAAGTATTATGTCAACAACCTGGAGTCGTTCCTGAACATCCTTCAGGTAGCTCGCGACAAGGGCTGCAATGTCCTTTTCTCCTCTTCGGCTACAGTCTACGGAGAGCCCGAGAAACTCCCCGTCAGCGAGCTTTCAGAGCGCAAGCCCTCTACCTCGCCTTACGGTAATACTAAACAGATGTGTGAGGACTTCCTGCGCGACTGTGTAAAGGCTTATCCTACCATCAAGGGTATTGCCCTTCGCTATTTCAACCCTATCGGAGCACACCCGTCCGCCCTTATCGGCGAGCTCCCTCGCGGAGTGCCCAACAACCTCGTCCCGTTCATCACCCAGACCGCGATCGGAAAGCGCGAGTGTCTGAGCGTCTTCGGCAACGACTACCCGACCCCGGACGGAACCTGCCTGCGCGATTTCATCGACATCGTCGACCTCGCCAAGGCCCATGTCTTCGCGGTTACCCGTATGGTCGAGGGCAAGATGGAAGAAAATTACGAGATCTTCAACATCGGTACCGGCCGCCCCGTCAGCGTTATGGAGCTCATCACTACCTTCGAGAAGGTAAACAACCTGAAGCTCAACTACAAGATCGCCCCCAGGCGTCCCGGCGACGTTATGTCTGTCTGGTGTGATCCTACAATCGGCGAGAAGAAGCTCGGCTGGAAGGCACAGCGTACGCTCGAAGAGACCCTTGCTTCCGCTTGGGCCTGGGAAAAGTATCTGGCTGGTAAGAAATAGACTTTAAGTCTATTCTGCATAGAGGCTTACAATGTTCAGAATGACATTGTAAGCCTTTTCCATTGACTCTACAGGGACCCACTCCATCTTGCCGTGGAAGTTGAGGCCGCCGGCGAAGATGTTCGGGCAGGGGAGTCCCATGAAAGAGAGGTTAGCCCCGTCCGTGCCTCCGCGAATAGGCTGGATCTTCGGTTTCACGCCCGCCTTTTCCATTGCCTTCATCGCGATCTCGACGATCTGGTAGTGAGGCTCGACCTGCTTGCGCATATTATAATATTGGTGGCGGATTTCGACGGTTGCGGTTCCCTCGCCGTAGCGGTCGTTGATTGCCTGGACGCAGCGGCGAAGGGTCTCCTTCTGCTGCTCGTGTTTCTCGAGGTCGTGTTCGCGCAGGATGTAGGAGAAGGTGGCTTCTTCGACCGTGCCCTTGAAGGAGATGAGGTGATAGAAGCCCTCGTAGCCCTCGGTATACTCGGGACGCTGCTCGAGCGGGAGCAGGCAGTTGAGCTCCATTCCGATCTGGATGGCGTTTTTCATCTTGCCCTTCGCGTAGCCGGGGTGGACGTTGCGGCCCTGAATATGGACCGTAGCGGCCGCGGCGTTGAAGTTCTCGAACTCGAGCTCGCCGACCTCGCCGCCGTCCATCGTGTAGGCGTAGGTGGCGTCGAAGCGGGCGACGTCGAACTTCGCGACCCCGCGGCCGATCTCCTCGTCCGGCGTGAAGCCGATTCGGATGGGACCATGCTTGAACTCGGGATGTTCAACTATATACTCTACCGCTGCCATTATCTCGGCGACACCGGCTTTGTCGTCGGCGCCGAGCAGGGTAGTTCCGTCCGTAGTGATGATGGTCTCGCCTTTATGGCCGATCAGTTCGGGGAATTCCTGGGGATCGAGGTAGAGGCCGGGGACACCCTTCAGAGCGATGGGCTCGCCGTCGTAGTTGGGGATGATCTGCGGCTTGATGTCTGCGCCGGAGGCGTCGGGGGAGGTGTCGACATGGGCAATGAATCCTACGGCGGGGATGTCGCTATCGGTGTTGGCGGGGATCTTTCCCATCACGTAGCCGAATTCGTCAAGGGTAGCTTCCACTCCCATCGCTTTCAATTCCTCGCAGAGGAGCCTGAGCAGGTTGAGTTGCTTAGCGGTGCTGGGCTGGCTTTCCGATTCTTCGTCTGACCTGGTGTCGATTGCGACATAGCGCAGGAATCTGTCTTTAATGTTTTCCATGCTGTTCCCTCTCCTTTTTCTGTTTATAGTATTCTATGTATTTGTTCAGTATTTCCTGATCCTTGCGGGCTTCTTCCTCGGCGGCCTGGAGTTCCTTACGCTTCTTTGCGCGGGCTTTTTCTTCCTTGATGCGGGCTTTTGCCTCCGCCTTGGCAGCATCCTGCTCGTCGAGTATCGCCCAGCGGGCTTCGCGTGCCTCTGCCCTAGCTTTTCTGCGCTCTGCCATCTTCACCCTCCACTCCTGGAACTTCTGCTTGAAGGTCTTTTTAGCAGGAAGCCGATCTGTCGAAAGGCTGTCGCGGACTGCGAGCGAATCGCCCTGGGCCAGGGAATCTCTAAGCATCAGGGAGTCGCTCAGAGCAAGGGTATCGCTAACGGCCAGGCTGTCTTTCAGCGCTAGAGTATCCTGCTGAATAAGGCTGTCTTTCGGAGCTCTTGCCTCGACTACCGCGAGCTGCTTGTCTGCCTTCTTTTTCGGACGAGGTTTGTGGCTCTCGTCTATAGCGGCATAGACGCTCTTCATATAGCCGGGGAAGTAGATATCGGTCTGCTTGAACTTGGCGCGAGGGTGCTTTTCGTATTTGGCTCGTTCGGACTGGCGGACAGTAAGGGTAGTGATGCTCTTCTTGCCGGTAGGCTTCAGCTCCGGCGACCACTTGAATCCTTTCAGGTAGCGGTCGCTCTTGGGGAACTGGACTACCGGGTATGCATCGTTTTTCGGACTGTCGAAGTAGTGAATACGGTCTATAGTTCCGTCTACGAAGGTACCGCAGAGCATTTTGCTTTCTACCTTATTGACTGTCGAGAGCGAACCGTTTTCCTCGAGATAGAAGATGGCGGTTGCGCCTCCGATGGCGTCGAACCTGGTCAGGGCTGCAGTACTGTCGAAGAATGCGATTACTTCCGCGCCCTTGATCTGATCGTAAAGCAGAGTATCTTCCTGAGTGACGATCATCGCATTTGACATCAGACTCGCGCGGTCTACCGAGCCGTTCCTAATCAGAACGTTCAGACTGTCGGAGTAATACTGCCGGCGTCCCTCGTTCCAGACGATAGGGTCGATATAGAAGCGCGCGATCGAATCGAGGTCCGTATATCGCAGTGAATCGCAGCGGACCTGCATGTCCGAGCGGTAGATCTTTACATTTCTTATGCCCACTGCGAAGCCCACCTTAGTCGTGTCGGGCGGCGGGATATTCGCGAGCGAATCGGCCCGGGCCAGCGAATCCCTGAGCGCCAGGGCTGCCGAATCGAGCGGAGCGGCGAGCGAGTCTGCCGCCGCCAGTGTGTCCATGGGCGCAGCTGCTCCTTCCTCCGGCCTTGCTGGCGCTTCTCCAGCCGGAGCCATGGCCGGGGCACCGCCTTCGCCCGGCATGCCAAGCCCACCGGCCTTTCCGGCCGCGCGGCCCTTCATACCGCCGCGCCCTGCCTTGGAAGCCTCCTTCTGCTGCGCAGCTTCCTCCGCCTTACGTGCGGCTTCCTCGGCCGCCTTCCGGCGGTATTCGCCTACTGCGTCGGCCATTATGTCGGTAAGACGGGACTCGGCGTTCTTGATTTCGTTTTCGGGGATGTCACACTTTCGGAGGGTGTAGTAGATGATAGTGTCTGCTCCTACGTAGAGCGTGTCTTTGTAGTTTGACTCTTCATCGGCTATAGCGACCGCGGCTTCGTTGACCATGGTCACCCGGGAGACGGAATCCTCGTAGAGGAGGTATTTCGAGACGGCGGAGGTGTGGTGTGAGCTGTCCTGGAGCTGGACGTTGCCTTTCAGCTCGACATTGCTCGTCCAGCGGTAGTAGTAGAGCGAGTCGCTCCAGGTTTCCTGGTTCTTCGAGGTTGCATGGACCTTGTCCGTGAAGAAGAAGGTCTCGCGCTTCCTGTTGTACCAGCCGCGGCTTGCGGAAAGCATGTTGTCGTCTTTCCAGAAATCGATATAGGAGTTGAAGACGGCGCGTTCGAGGTCGGTGTGGTAGTTCAGCGACGAAGTCTTGATGAAAACGGAGTCCGTGTACATGTTTACGTCGCCGGTGAAGGTAAAGAGGCTGGCCTTTGAGTCGTAGGTACCGTCTATACTTTCGATGATCTGGCCGTCTTTGTCTTTCATCGCGGCGCCGCTGGTAAAAACTGCGACGCTGTCCTTGGTGTTATAGTCGAGGTGGCGGGTACGGAGGGTGTTGTTCTCCTTGTCTACCAGCTGGACTACACTGCCTCTGAATTCGGCCAGGTCCCTGTCTACGAAGTAGTCGAGGGTCTCGCTGGTGAGGACGGTTCCTTCCTGCATCAGCTTTACATGGCCTTTCGCGTTGATGATGTTGTCTGCGACCCTCCAGATAGCGGTGTCGCAGATAAGGTAGGTGTCGTTGTGGAGGAAAGTAGCGTCGACTGCCTTACGGAAGGCTTTGTCGTCTTCGCTGGTGATGATCTGAACGGATTTAGCCTTGATCAGACGGACCACGTCGCCCTTCTGCGCGGGTTTTGGCCCGGCAGAAGCGCTGAACAGGGCCGCTACAAGACCGGCCGCCAGCAACAGGGATACTACTTTCTTATTTTTTCCGACCATCCAGCGCGGGAGAAGTCACAATCCTTGAACATGGGATCGATGACTATATGTGTTTCAGATATTTTTTTATCGATGAATTTGTTGATTGCTTCGATCTGCTTGATGTGTTCTACTGTACTGTACAGGTCGTTGTAATCGGTTTCGAACGAAGCGGGATGTGAGGGGACTATCTTATCCAGGCGGATGATCTTGTAGATAAGGTTTCCACGGCCTTCGTTGTCTGTAGACTCGACCGGATCTGAGATCTGTCCGGGCTCGAGGTTACGGATTACGGCCCAGTCTGCGGGCTTGATCTCATCCTTGACGAAATATGCGGAGCCGGTATTGGGGTCGGCCATCTGTCCGCCGTTGGTGCGTGAGGCTTTGTCCTCGCTGTACATGCGGGCCGCGGTCTCGAAGGTGAGGCTGGTTGTGTCAATCAAGGCCTTGAGGCTGTCGAGCCTGGCGAAAGCCTTCTCCCTGTCTACCGAGGTGTACGAGGGCTTGACGAGGATGTGTCTGGCGTTGAACATGTCGCCCTTTTTGTCGATAATCTGGATGAGGTGGAAGCCGTCCGGAGTCTCGACCGTGTTGGAGACCATTCCGACTTTCAGGGACATTGCGGCGTCTGAGAACTGGGGCCAGAAGGAAGTCTTGGAGGCCATGCCCAGCTCGCCACCTCTCTTGGCGGACTCGATATCGTCTGAGTACAGGCGGGCAAGGGTGGAGAATTTCTCTCCGGAGATGATTCGCTCGCGAAGTTCGAGCAGTTTTTCCTTGGCGGCCATCTTTGCAGACTCTACGTCGGGGTAGACGCAAATCTGGCTCATCTGATATTTTGTAGGGATTACGGGCAGGTTATTGACGTCTGCAGTATCTACATACTCTTTGATGTCGTGGGGAGTGATTTCGGGAATCTTTTTAGCGATTTCCTGCTGCTCCTGCTGGGTAAGTGACATCTCCTCGAACTGTTTTGTCCATTCCTGACGAAGTTTATAGAGGGGCTTTCCGAAGTATTCCTCTACTTTATCGTCTCCGCCGAGGGCGGTACGGATCTCATCTATATGCTGGCTGAGCTGGGCGTTGACCATCTCCTTGTTGAAGGTAAGGGAGTCGACCCTGGCCTGCATGAGGAAGAGTTTTGTCTGGAGGATGTTTTCAAGAATTTCGCAGCGCATGTTCTGGTCCGAGGCATATCCGCGGGCTCTCATCGTGTTGACTTCCTGCTCTATTTCAGACAGGGAGACGAATTCGCCACCGATGACGGCCACCGTTTTGTCTATCAGGCCGCTGTATTTCTGGGCATTGAGGGTCAGGCATGTCAGCGCGAGTGCCGCTGCAGCTAATATCTTTTTCATTCGCTAATAAATTACAAATTGACCTTCGTCGGAAGCTCCCTTAAGCAAGCTTTGTTCCAAAGCGACGAGAAGATCGTGTTTTCTTCCGCTGAGTATGTATTCACGGATTCTGTCCGTACAGAAATCGAAAGGCGCGACTCCGCTCCTGCGGATCTCGCGGACATAAGCCACCTTGATGTCCGCCGCATCTTCAGATTCCATCCTGATATATGACTGGTTCATTTTGGCAAGCATCTGGCCATAGTCGGTTCCGAACTCGCGCGCCAGGACAGCGGCGTCCATCCATTCGTAGCTCTTGTCGAAGTATTTGATGGCGTACTTGTTTGCCAGACCCTCTACCTCATCCATATCCTTAGGCTTGTTTGAGGACATGAGCCTGATGATCTGGTCTTTTTTATCCATATTCTTCAGGATATCTACGAAGCGCACTTTCAGGATAGGACGATCCAGGGTGAAGAGGTTTTTGTGTTTCTCGTAGAAGTCCAGCATCTGGTCTTCGGTCACGAGGGTATCGAGCCTGTCGCCGATGAAGCGCTGTTCGTAGCGGAATCGAAGGAGGTCGCGCTTGTAGGCCTCGAGCTCGGCGGTTACGTCGCGCTCAGCCTTCGAGAGCTGGCTTTGGGCCATATCGGAGAAGATAATATCGGTAGCCCAGGTGTTGATGTACTGCAGCGCGAGGTTGGTCGAGTCTGCGATAGACACTCCGGAGGGGATATAGGCGTTGACTTCCGATTCGTATAGTTTATGTTTTCCGACGCGGGCTACTACTTTGTCGTCATGGATGAACGACTGGATAGCCTGGCAGCCGGTAAGGAGGAACAGTATAGTTATGACAAACGATTTCCGCATAGCTTACAAATATAATTATTTGTAGCCAAAAAAGAAAAGAGCCCTCCGATGGCGGAGAGCTCTTATGGTGTCATCCTTGGCGTTTTTTATTCTGCCTTCTTGGCTTTGGGAGCGGCCTTGGGGGCAGCCTTCTTCGCAGGCTTCGGGGCCTCAGTTTCGGCCTTCTCTGCCTTGGGGGCTTTTGCTGCCTTGGGAGCCTTAGGGGCCTTGGGGGCCTCTTTCGGGGCTTCGAGGGACTCCTTCACTGCGTCGCTGAGCTTGGTGTAAAGACCATCGGTCTTCTCGAGGAGCTCCTTGCGGAGGGCGATGTAGTAAGCCTTCTTGCTGCCTTCGATCTTTGCGCTGACCTTGTCCATAAGCTCGTTGTAGAGATTAACGGCCTCTTCGAAGAGTTCTGCCGCTTTCTCGTCGACCTTTGAATTGACGGTAGCGACGGTAGTGCAATCCTCGATAAACGCCTCAAGGATGTAAGCAATGTCTTTCTTAATGTCTCTTAAGTTCATGTCTATTCGTGTTTTTCGGGTGCAAATTTAACAATTATTTTTTCATATCCTATCTAAACCAGGCAATTAGCAGAACGAGGAAGCTGACAAACAGGATGAAAAAACCGAACAGCAGGGCATATACCAGTCCGGTGCGAACGGTGAGTCTGAAGCTCTTCCACCAGCCAACTCCAAGCCATTGGTGGTAATCGACAACTACCAATACCAGCATCAGAGCCAATCCGAGCGACGTGATTTTTCCGAGTGTTAGGAACAGGGCGAAGAGCATGAAGAAGCTGAACTGACAGAGCACATACGCCGATGCGGCCGCCGCTGCCGACATTCCGATCTTTCGCTTTCGGAGTACCCACGACATCGAGAACCACAGCAGGAAAAACTCCCCCAGGAATAGCGGGATACCCTGGCTGCGAAGCGTGCCTTCCAGCGCCGCGAGGGCGGACTCGCCGCGGGTGTGGACCTCTTCTGGGTATTTGTCGAGATTGAGGTAGATGTAGCCGCGCTGAACTATCCGGGCCACTTCCTTCACGGTTCGCGCGCTTTCTATATGGTTGTCGTTGACAGATATTTCAAGGTCCTCCGTGGGGTCGACAAGTTTGTCTTGTTGCTGTACCGGCTGAAGCAGCGCAGCGACCAGCGCAAAGAACGCGTAGAAGATGATCAGCGATGTGAACGGCGCCAGATAGCGCTCATGGTCACCTTTTATGTAGTCCCGGATCATATACCCGGGGCGAAGCAGCAGGTGAGTGAAAGTTCGTTTAGCGTCGTCGTTCAGGAACGGAATGGAATCGAATGCGCCCTTATAGAAATCGCGGGAAGATTTATTCTTCCGCTTCTCGTCTCTCGCCTCCGCTGGCTTCCTCCACGGAAAGTACCCCAGCTTCTGCCAAATCCCGAATGCCCGCAGCCGGATCGCCAGCTTCTGTTTGTTCAGCTTATTCATAACACACTATGTATTGCAAAGTTACTCAAAAAGTGTTTATATTTGTGTTGCTCAAAAAAGTGTTCTTTATCGATTCATTAAAAGAACCGGGTTTTATGAAACGTGTTACTTTCTCAATACTTGGAGCGGTTTTGCTTCTTTTTACCGCTGTCGCTTGCGGTGAGAAACCGACCACGAATCAGGATGAGCCTAATTGGAATGATATTATTTGGGATGTTGCGCCCTGGTGTGTCTCGATGGAAGTGACTGATGCGGCGGGGAATAACCTGTTTGAGTCCGGAACATCCGGCAACTGGCTTGGCGGCCCGATAGTCGCAACCTATAACAGCAAAGAATACTCCTATCCGTCCAACAATCAAGTAGAAACGAAGGAATTCCTTGTACAAATCACAGGATTGAGGGTAAGAAAGCGTGAGATGATTGATCATAGGTTCGTAATGCGTATCGAATTTGGCGACTTTAACGGAGATGATACTCTCTCAGGCGAAATCAACTTCGCCTGGCCGGACGGTACTTCTGACGTGGTCTCCTTCAATCACACCTGCAAGTATGTAGACCACGAACCCAAACCAAAAACATCCTTCTCCCTTAACGGCGAGCCCGTCTCCGGTATAATCAAACTCACCAAAACCCCTCTGGCCTTCCCCGAATAATCCCGGGATCCCCGGTCTTGCAATTCCCTTCAACGAGAATCTTTCATTTGTCGCTCACCTCGGCCGCGTAGGCTACTACAACGAGACCTTCGTTGTTGGCGTATATCCCAGCAACTTCAACGCCGGATTGTATTATAGCTTCTAGGAATTAACAATTGGAGTGCGGTTTCCCTGCATTTATTTCGCAGAGAAACCGTGGTTTTTGTTTGCGACGCGAGAAGATTGAGGCTTCTAAACGAAATAATCCGAAACTAAAATGTAACCCCCGTAATCGGTTGATTATTAGTTAGTTGTTGGTGTTAGTGCTTTTATTGCAATAAAAAACGGGTTTTGTGTGTTTCGTTTTGAAACCAGAATACATAACTTTGCGAAGATGCGCACTTTGCGAGCTTAACCACATACTCGTGGCGCAGAACTAAAACGAATATTTAACCAAATTTATTACCATATGGATAAAAAACTATTGTATCAATCTCCTGAGGTTGATTTGATTCATCTCTCTACTGAGAGCCCCTTGCTGGACGGTAGTGTAGATGCGAATGGTGCCGATGTTACATTTGAGACTCCCGGTACGTGGGATAGTATTTTTGGAGCATAATCTCTACAGCCATGAAACGTTACGCTTACTATTTGCTGATCATGGCCGCAGCGGCTATGGTAGCTTGCGAGGCAGAACCTGTTAATAATTCTGACCCCGAGACACCAGAAGTTCCCGAGCTTCAGAACGGTACATATATCTATACTATCAATGCTTCTATTCCGGAAGAAGAATCTAAGCCCGAGCAGATTGCAGTAAAGTCAAATTACGATGCTTCAGGACACTTCAGTTGGTCTGCTGGAGATGCGATCTCCGTACTTTTCCACAATGGAGACGACAATAAGTTCTTCACCCTCACCACCACTGGCACAGGCTCTGCCGCATCCTTCAGCGGCGAGATTGAAACTGGTTATGAGATTGGCGCCTCCGATGGCACAGTCAGTGATAAGAAAATCTGGGTACTGTTCCCCGCTTCAGACAGTCATGCTTATACCGCCGGTTCAACTCCTACATTCTTTATACCCCAGGAAACTGACTACACCGCTGATGGCGCTCATTGGTCTGCTAATATGCCGATGTATGATTTGATGACCGATGAGGGAGACATCAGTTTTAAAAACCTTTGCAGCGGATATGTCTTCACATTTAATAACATAAATAGCTCGGTTAATAAAGTTATGCTGACCGTGGATAATAATGCGAAAACATATAAAGTGTCTGGTTCTCTTCCTCTGGCTCTTGATTCGGAGTATTACATGAAACCGGGTTGGGGCGATTCGGGTTCGCCGAGAACTATCTCATTTGTTGCAAATGTTGATGCTGTTAACCATCGGGCCGTTTTTTATGTTCCCACACGTCCTGGTCACGATTATTTCCAGCCAGTTATTGATTTGGTGGATTATGAGACTGGTAACACTATTACGCATCTTTCAGCAGGGTCTTCAAAGACTACTCCTGTAAAGGGTACTATCCAACCGATTTCAATTGATACGAAAAATTCCGCCGGAACTCCTCCTTCGTTCACGTCAAAATTCGGAATTACTTGGACAGATGTATCTGACAGCGCAGCAGGGAATTCGGCTACGATTTCTGATCATAATAACATGCTAACCGTGTTTAAGGCAACGTCTGATGCTTCGTATATCTATCTTTACTTTGAGATGACACTTGAAGGTTTGCTTCGTGATTCCTCTTACGAATATGCAAACTCTATTGATGTTTATCTTGGTAATAGTGAAAGTGCCAGTTCTTCTTGGATGTGGAATTCCTCAACAAAATACACGACGCATCCTTTTGCTGCCTGGCTTACAAAATATGGTTCTCCCGCTGTCAATTCTTGGGAATCTGTTTATTACGGGTCCGGCGCAGCAGGAGGCAATGCTGAAAGGTTCGGTGGCAAGGCTATCTATGAGGTGAAGCTTGAGCGTTCGTACGATGCTTGTTTGCAAATAGCAGGAACGATTAATGTCGGTATGGTAATCAATTACCAAAAGTATCATGGTGGGTCTTTAGGCAGTGCCTATATGTACGTACCTACTAATGGTAGTACCATGCTTCAAATAGATGTTCCCGCTTACGTCGCCCCGTAGCCCCAGAATGCGCGACAGCTGTAAGATCTTTTTCGCCCTTCCGTTCGCGGAGGGGCAAATTGTTTTTATGGGGAGTTATGTCTGCGATGTGAACTCTGAG
>ONOI01000079.1 GCA_900319375.1 uncultured Bacteroidales bacterium
ACCGTTCTCTCTTGTATATACCAGCTCTATGGAACTGATGTCCCCTACCTTTTCCTGGACGAGATTCAGGATGTGAATGGCTGGCATCTGTTCGTAAACAGGCTCCTTCGGAGCAAGATGCGAATCTTCGTGACGGGCAGCAATGCCAAACTGCTCAGCAGCGAACTGGCCACCCATCTGACCGGACGATACAATGAAATCCGCCTGTTCCCTTTCTCTTTCTCCGAATACTGTGCATATCATCAGGTTGACACTTCTGGCATCACCACCAAGGCCGATGCCGCCCGCAAGAGCGCTTTCATGGACTACATCGTCACAGGAGGGTTCCCCGAACTCCAGAGCCTGCGGAACAAACGTGGCTACATCGAGAGCCTTATCGGCGCCATTCTGGAGAAAGACATAAAACGTCGCTTCAAGATCCGCAATATGGATGCACTGCGGAAAATCGCAAATCATCTGATAAACAACGCCTGTCAGGAGGTCAATTACGAAGATATGTCAAGTTTCCTCGGCATAAGCGACAAGACCTGCAAGAAATACACGGACTATCTTCGTCAGGCATTCCTCATACAGATACTGGCGAAACATTCCTTCAAGAGCAAGAACAGGATACGCAGTCCAAAGGCTTATATCGTAGATCCCGGCTTCCAGAACAATCGGGAGAACTCGATGGCCGGAGAGAATATCGGCTGGCGGCTTGAGAATGTAGTATACATCGAACTATTGCGCCGCAGTGCACACGATTTTCGGGATGTCTATTACTATAAAGCCAATCCGAGGGCCAAAGAGGTTGACTTCGTTGTCTGCGACAAGGACCAGGCACTTGAGCTGATCCAGGTCGCCTACGAGATTGACACACCCAAGTCATATAATCGCGAGACCTCTGCCCTGATTCAAGCAGCAGGTCTGCTTCATTGCGACAATCTCACTCTGATTGCCTTCTCACCTACCCGGGATGTCAAAATCAATGGTAAGACCATTCACATCATATCGGCAATTGAGTGGCTCTTGGCTCAATGAATCTGCAAGGTAGAATGATGAGATTCGGGGACGGTCCTTCAACTTTTTTGTCCCCCGTCCTCAAAATAGTCTACTTCTCGCGCGCGGTACAGAGTGCTGCACTCGTAAAAGTAGACACGGAGGGGTAGAAAAAGATTGAATGTTGTATCTTTGTAGTTGAGTCCAGGTTGTTGGCCCAGGAGGGAGGGGCGGAGCCCCGACCGGATGGGCCAACAACCGACGCGGCCAGCAAACGCCCCATTCAATCCACTTCTACCCGGAAGGAGAAACTTTTATGGCAAAACACTTGAACCCTCTTGAGAAAGAGTTCCTGATCCGCCGCTATCGCAGCAATCCGCGGATCTCCATCAAAGACTTCTGCGAGAGCAACGGCATCACCGACAGCTCTCTGAAGAAGTGGATGAAACAGTACGACGAGGGCGGTCTGGAAGGTCTGGTCCGCGCCGATGCAGAAATCCAAAATGTACTTCCGGAAGGCGTAGACCGCACGGAAGAGTCCTACAAACGCGAAATCCTGAAGCTCCGCATCGAGAACGAACGGCTAAAAAAAAGCTATGCCGTTCAGACGAACGCGGATGGGGAACGGGAGTATGTTCGTTTAAAGCCGAAGAGTTCGAAATAGTGGACCTACTGTCCCGCGATAACCCCATCAAGGACATCTGTGCCCTGATGGGCGTGAGCCGGGCCGGGTACTACAAGTGGAAGAACCGTGAGCCGTCCCCGCGCGACACCAAGCGCGAAGAAGTCATCGCTCTGGTCAAAGAAGTCCACGAACAGCACCCCACGCACGGCTACCGCTGGACGGCAGCATACATCCGTATCAATATGCAGGTAATCATCAGCGACAACTATGCCTACAAGTGCTACCGGTATCTGAACATCAAGGCGGAGACCAAGCACCAGGTACACTACAAGCCCAGGAAAGTGAAGGACAGGTACCCCAATCTTATCTTTACCACTTGGGAGACGGTGGACCGTCCCAGACAGGTCATCGTCTCCGATATGACCGTTATCAAGGTCAACCATTACTGGTACTTTGAAGTGACCTTCTACTTCGATGTGTTCACCAAGGAGATACTCTCCTGGAAGGTGGCAGACAGACGTGGCGCCAGAGACCCGTATATCGATGGCCTCGAAGACGTCATCGCTTTGCTCAAAGGCAATCTGGAACCGGTTATCCTGCATACGGATCAAGGCAGCGTATATGCCTCCATGGCCTATAACGACCTTATCAAAGACACGAACATCATCCGCTCCATGTCCAGGGCCGGAAAGCCCACGGACAACCCCGTCAACGAAGCTCTGAACGGCTGGATCAAGGAAGAACTC
>ONOI01000038.1 GCA_900319375.1 uncultured Bacteroidales bacterium
GCGATAAAATACGGAAAGGCGAAAAGGCCGAAGGGGGCTAGGGGGAAGGACGCTTCCCCCGTATGAATAGTTGACGAGTCCCGCGCGAGGGAGTCTCCGTCCGGAGGCGGAGTCGGTGTGGGATTTAGGCTTATCCACACACCAAGGGGTGATTTTGAAGGGGTTGGTGTGTGATTTGGGCGGTTTTACACACCAAGGCGCGCAAGGTGGAAGAAGATGGGAGGAGGGTGAGGCTAGAATGATTCGAAGGCGGGGAGGGAGGTGTTGGACTCGCAGCGGGATTCGATGGGGTCGGGGAGAGCGGGGAACATGTCGAAGCCGGTCCAGGATTCGATCTGGTCGACACTGACGGTGAAGTCGGTGTATGGAGTCTTCTTGAACTCTTTGTGGGGCAGCCAGAAGCCGATGGTCTGGGCGTCGGTGATGACCCCGGCGGCGTCGCGCTTGACTTTCAGAACTGCTTTCCAGTAGTAGTTAGGGACCGGGAGGGTCTTGCCGTCGCGGGTGCTGACTATATTCTGGACCTGTTCGTTGCCGCCTTTCTTTTGGAAGGCTGCGCCGGTGACGATGTAGAGGGTGTCGCCTACGGGGACCATTCCGCGAACTCCTGCTTCGAGCTTTGCCCAGATTCCACCGTTGAAGCCGTTCTGGATCTGCGGAGTCATGTTGGTCGAGTAGTAGGTCTGGGCCATCATCTCTTCGTTGCCGTTGCGGTCGGCATTGGGAATCTGATGTCCGCGGGCGTAGTAGTTAGATTCATAAAGATCGCCCTTGCAATTGACACCGTAACTGCCGGAACTTACCTTGGTCTGCTTAGAAATATCAACTGAAGGATCGTAGGCCCAGGTCTCCGTCCTGCCTGAACCAAGATGCGCGGCGCAAAGAGGATAGGCTACCCAGTAGGAGGCGTAGACCGACGGGTCGTAGAGCATAGTGTAGTTGCGCTGGCGCTTGCCGCCCATGGTCGCCCAGTGGGTCAGGCCGTTGTTGCCGCCGGAAGGCAGCTCGAGGAAGCGGGGCGCGGGTCCGGATGAGGAGACACCCTTCGCAGGGGCTGCTGTTGAGGGCTCCTCCGCCTGAACCGCCGCGACCGCCGCCGTGGACTCGGCCTGCTTGCCGATTTTGATGCCCCAGTCGCCCTCGACCCGCTCGACTTCAGCTCGGACCGGTAAAGGCCACTTTTCGCGCGGAACGGTATAGAGGTACACAATAGCTGCAATCACCAACAAAATGATGATGACTATTACTGCAGTCGACGGTTTCTTCGGTTGTTTGCGCTTCTTCTTGGCCATACTTCCGCTAATTTAACCAAATATTTGCTAAATTTGAAGACTGGACGCATTGGGGCCAAAAACCGGCGCTAAAAACAGAAAACAAACACTATTAATATATGTACAGAACCAACACTTGCGGCGAATTAAGGCTCGCCGACAAAGGTAAAAAAGTTACCCTCGCGGGATGGGTTCAAAAATCCCGCAAACTCGGAGGAATGACCTTCGTGGACCTTCGTGACCGTTATGGAATCACTCAGCTCGTAATCGACGGCGCAGCAGACGCGAAACTCGTAGAGACAGCCGAATCGCTCGGCCGTGAGTTCGTAATCCAGGTGACCGGAGAGGTCCTGGAGCGCCAGAGCAAAAACCCGAAGATCCCTACGGGAGAAATCGAGATCAAAGTCGAGACAATCAATATCCTGAATAAATCCGTTACTCCTCCCTTCACTATTGAGGAGAACAGCGACGGCGGAGAGGACCTGCGCGCCAAATACCGCTATCTGGACCTCCGCAGGCCGCCGCTCCAGCGCGCACTGGCTCTCCGCCATCGCCTCGCCCAGGAGATCAGGACCTATCTCGACGGCCAGGGATTCATGGAGATCGAGACTCCTTATCTTATCAAGTCTACTCCCGAAGGAGCCCGCGACTTCGTTGTTCCTTCCCGTATGAACCCCGGTCAGTTCTATGCCTTGCCTCAGAGCCCCCAGACCTTCAAGCAGCTGCTGATGGTTGCCGGCTACGACCGCTACTTCCAGATCGTAAGGTGTTTTCGCGATGAGGACCTTCGCGCAGACCGTCAGCCTGAGTTTACTCAGATCGACTGCGAGATGTCCTTCGTAGAGCAGGAAGATGTCCTGAATACCTTCGAGGGTATGATGAGGCAGATGTTTAAGAACGCTCTCGGAGTAGATATCCCGAATCCTCTGCCCCGTATGAGCTGGTACGACGCGATGGATAACTATGGATCCGACAAACCGGACGTCCGCTTCGGAATGAAGATCCACGAAATCACCGCCCTCGTCCAGAACAGCGGCTTCTCAGTATTTGACAGCGCCGAATATGTAGGCGCTATCGCAGTTGAAGGCGCAGCCGAATATACCCGCAAGCAGCTCGACGAGCTCACCGAGTGGGTCAAGCGCCCGCAGGTAGGAGCCAAAGGCCTTGTCTATATCAAGCTCAACTCGGACGGAACGATCAAGTCCAGCATAGATAAATTCTACACTCCCGAGCAGCTCGCAAAAGTCGCAGAAGCCCTCGAAGCCAAGACAGGCGACCTCATCCTCGTGCTCTGCGGACCGAAGCGCAAGACCCAGACCCAGCTCGGCGTCCTGCGTATCGAGATGGGTAACAGGCTCGGCCTTAGGGACCCCCATGTCTTCGCACCGCTATGGATCGTAGACTTCCCTCTGCTCGAATGGAGCGAGGAAGACAGCCGCTTCTACGCCATGCACCACCCATTCACCGCTCCTAAACCCGAGCACGAAAAGTGGTTCTACAGCGATAAGAAAGAGGATCTCGAGCGCGTATGCGCAAACGCCTACGACTTCGTCCTGAACGGTACGGAGCTCGGCGGCGGATCTATCCGTATCCACGAAGCCGCGATGCAGGAGCGTATGTTCGAGGTACTGGGCATCAGCAAGGAAGACGCCGAATACAAGTTCGGCTTCATCATCAACGCATTTAAGTTCGGCGCTCCGCCCCACGGAGGACTGGCGTTCGGTTTCGACCGCGTCTGCGCCCTGTTCGGTGGCCAGGAAACTATCCGCGACTATATTGCGTTCCCGAAGAACAATCAGGGCCGCGACGTTATGATCGACTCCCCGAGCAAGATCGACCAGGTCCAGATGGACGAGCTCTGTCTCGCTTCAACCGTCAAAGAATAGCCTCCGATGATAAGAAGGTCCGAACATTACGATCTCAGCGCGCAGAACACTTTCAGGATGAAGGTGTCCTGCGCCTGCTATATCGAATATGATACGATCGAGGACCTGAAATCTCTGGATTTCGACAGCCTTCCAAAGCCGCTTCTCAGCATAGGCGAAGGTTCCAACCTGCTTTTCACCAAGGATTTCGAAGGGACTGTCCTTCGCTCCTGCATCAATTACATCAAGTATTTCGACGTAGGCGCGGATGACGTGCCGCTCGCCGTGGGCTCTGGTGTAAAATGGGACGATCTGGTCGCGAAAACCTGCGCGGACGGCCTCTGGGGCATGGAGAATCTCTCCCTGATTCCCGGAACAGTCGGGGCGGCGGCGGTCCAGAACATCGGCGCATACGGAGTCGAGGCGAAGGACGTTATCGCCGGCGTAACCTGTTTCGACCTTCAGAGCCGTGACAAAACTGCCTTCAAAGTCCACGAACTGCGCTACGGCTATCGCGATTCGCTGTTCAAGGATCCCGAGGTCAAGGGCCGCTACATAATCACCGGCGTGCTCTTCAAGCTCAGCCGCACCCCCAGGCCGCATATCGACTATGGGGCGCTGAAGAAGATATTCGAAGGCCGTACCCCGGCAAGCCCGGCCGAAGTGCGCGAGGAGATCATCCGCATACGTCGCGAGAAGCTCCCGGATCCCGAAGAGATCGGCAGCGCCGGCAGCTTCTTCAAGAATCCGGTCGTCAGCGCGGCGCAGTTCGCCCAGATCGCAGCGGGCTATGAGACCGTGCCCCACTTCCTGCTCGAAGGCGGGTTCGTGAAGGTCCCGGCCGCATGGATGATCGAGCAGTGCGGGTTCAAGGGCGTCCGAAGAGGAGGCGCCGCCGTCTACGAAAAACAGCCGCTCGTGATCGTAAACGCCAGCGGGCAGGCAGCTCCCTCGGAGATAGTCGCGCTCGAACAGGAGGTGATCGACGCCGTACGCGCGAAATTCGGAGTCGAGCTCCATCCCGAAGTAGAACACATCTAACCACCATGAGTTCATTTATAATCGAAGGAGGCCGCAAGCTTAGCGGCTCAATCACTCCCCAGGGCGCGAAAAACGAGGCGCTCGAGGTGCTCAGCGCAGTTCTTCTGACCGCCGAGCCCGTAAGGATGTCAAACGTCCCGGAAATTCTCGACACGCTCAATCTCATCGACCTTTTGAAGGGAATGGGAGTCGAGGTTACGCGCCATTCGAAAGGCGAGTACACCTTCAAGGCGGCAGACATCGACCTGGAGTACATCCGCAGCCAGGAGTTCGTCCGTAAGTGTGCGGCGCTTCGCGGCTCAGTGATGATTTCCGGACCGCTTCTTGCCCGCTATGGCGAGGCCTACTTCCCCAAGCCCGGCGGAGACAAGATCGGCCGCCGCAGGATCGACACCCATATCGAAGGCTTCGTCAAGCTGGGAGCGTCCTACGTCTACGATTCGGCTGTGAAAGCATATCACCTCACGGCGCCCAAGGGCCTGAGCGGCAGCTACATGCTCCTCGATGAGGCCTCCGTCACCGGCACGGCGAACATCGTGATGGCAGCGACCCTCGCGCAAGGGACGACCACCATCTACAACGCCGCCTGCGAGCCTTACGTCCAGCAGCTCAGCAAGATGCTGGTCGCGATGGGCGCGAGGATCGAGGGAATCGGCTCGAACCTCATTACGGTCACTGGTGTGGAGAAGCTCGGCGGCGCGCAGCACGTCATCCTGCCCGACATGATCGAGGTCGGCTCATTCATCGGCCTGGCCGCCATTACCCGCAGCTCGCTGACCATTAAGAACGTTCATTACGACGAACTCGGCATCATCCCCGAGAGTTTCCGCCGTCTGGGAGTCAAGCTCGAGCAGAGGGGAGATGACATCTACATCCCCGCGCAGGAATCCTACGTTATCGACTCGTTCATCGACGGTTCGATCATGACGATTGCCGATGCTCCATGGCCGGGCCTCACCCCGGACCTTCTGTCCGTGATGCTGGTAGTCGCGACGCAGTGTAAGGGATCGGTCCTTATCCATCAGAAGATGTTCGAGAGCCGTCTGTTCTTCGTCGATAAGCTGATCGATATGGGCGCGCAGATCATTCTCTGTGACCCCCACCGCGCGGTTGTAATCGGCCATGACCACAACTTCAGCCTGCGCGCAGGGCGCATGACATCGCCGGATATCCGTGCCGGTATCGCCATGCTCCTGGCGGCCCTGTCTGCGAAGGGAACCTCCGAGATCGAGAACATCGAGCAGATCGACCGCGGTTATGAAAACATAGACGAGCGACTCAATGCGCTCGGCGCAAACATCAAGAGAAAATGACAACATTGGAAATATTCGCCATCATCCTTGCGCTGTTGGGCATCATAGGCAGTATCGTTCCCGGTATTCCCGGCCCGCCTCTCAGTTGGGTAGGACTGTTCCTTCAGTATCTGGCTAAAGGAGTTGATCCGGTTTCAACGACGACTTTGATTATATTCCTTGTTGCGGCAACCGTCGTGACGGTATTGGACTATGTCCTTCCGCCTACCTTTACCCGCGCCCTGGGCGGCCACAAAGCGGCCGCGACAGGCGCGATCATAGGACTTTTCGTAGGAATGTTCCTTACCCCGATCGGAATGATTATGGGCAGTATCCTGGGCGCGTTTATAGCGGAACTCGTGGTTGAGGACCGCGGAGTCTGGGAGTCTTTCAAGGCTTCGATAGGGGCTTTCCTCGGCTTTATAATTACAACAGGAATGAAGCTCATCCTCTGCGGATGGATCTTCTTAATAATCATCAAGCATGTTCTCTAGAATCCCCTTTAAGGCCGTTATTGCTACTTTCGCGGTAGGCCTCGCCCTGGCTGCGTGTGTTTATTTTACAAGGCCGGTTCCGGTTTTGCCCGAGCTCAATTATGTCGAGACTATCGACGGTTCCCACGGCAAGCTGGTGGGCGATGTAAAGCGCCCGGCAGTCCAGGCCCGCAAGGTCCCGGTAGTCATCATCTGCCACGGCCTTACCGGCTGGAGGGCGGAGAACCACAATATGGCGGTCGGAGATTCTCTGCTGGCCCATGGCTATGCGACCGTTAGCTTCGATTTCGACGGCCACGGCGAGTCCGAAGGCAAGTTCAGCGATATGACTATCGAAAACGAGCTGGAGGATCTTCACTGCATCTACGACTATGTCGCGGGGCTTCCGTGGGTTGACAAAAAGCGCATTGCGGTAGCAGGGCACTCCCAGGGCGGCTTTGTGGCCGGAGTGTTTGCGGGTGATATGGGCCGTAAGAAGGTTAAGTGCGCAGTTCTGCTCGCCCCTGCTGCCTGCATCCATGTCGATGCGGTCAATAACATCTTCTTCGATGCCCCAGCGAGCTACGAAGATCTTGCCGACTCCGCTTTCTATTGGGGACGCTGGTTCGGAAAGGATTATTTTCGCGCTGCGCGTGAGATCAAGGTTTTCGAAAGGACCGGAGCATACGACGGCCCCGTCCTGATAGTTCAGGGCGATGCCGATATGCCTAATCTGTTAAGGGATTCCAGGCTATATCCCAATTACATTAAGGATTGCAAGTATGTTGAGCTTCCCGGCCTGACACACTGCTTCGTAGAGAACTACGCCCTTCCGGCTTCTTTGTCGCTGGAGTTTATTCAGCAGAATCTGTAGCGTACAGTTTCGCGGGACCAGTCAGGTAGACATCTGTCATTCCAGCAAGATTTCCGCTCTGCCAGACGGGGCGGAATTCTACCTTCAGGTCGTCCTGGCGTGCCCGTACATTAAAGCTTACAACTTCATCTGAAGGCTGAGGATTCGTCTCCAGCCAGGCGGCGATGCAGCTTGCCGTAATACCGGTTCCGCAGGCGAGAGTTTCTCCCTCCACACCCTTTTCGAAGGTCCTTACGACCAGACGGTCTGGTTCTACCTTGACGAAATTGGCATTTGCGCCGACAGGAGCGAAGACAGGATCCCAGCGATAGCGCTTTCCTTCCTCTTCAATATTTAATCCCTCGACTTCCGGGACGAATTTTACAAAATGGCGGGTGCCGGTATCTACGTACCAGCCGTCAAGAACGGGGCAGAACGCGCTTACATCAGTCATTCTGATGCGAACCGTCTTAGCATCTCCGTTATCGCCCAGTATTTCTCCGGTGTGGGGGCCGTCGCCGGCGACGAAGTGATAGACTTTTCCGTCTGCGGGCTTGATTCCAAGGTAGTCGGCGAAAGCTACGATACAACGTCCGCCGTTGCCACACATCATGCCGCCCGTTCCGTCGGGATTGAAGAACGCCATCTCGAAATCGAAGCGCTCCGAGGGTAGAAGCATCATCAGGCCGTCGGTCTTGAAGTGGTCGCAGACGTCCTGGACATATCTTTCCCATGGAGAGGCCCCGCCTCCGTGGCAGCAGCCGCCTTCGCCGTGGTGTCCGCAGCAGTGGTGCTCACCTTCTTCAGCATGGTCGCGGTGGCAGTGGTGCTCGCCCTCCTCGCCGTGGTGGCAGCCGCAGTCTTCGCCGTTGCCCCCGCACTCGCAGTTTTCGCCGCATTCGCACTCGCTCTTTGCGGCATTATCCATTTCACTTATAATTTCACGTCCGTCGAGAACGACGAAGGTGTTTCCTGCTCCTGAATAAAGATAGAAGGTCATAGTAAAGAAGAAAGTAATTTAATTCCTGGCTCCATCCTTTCCTTGTCAAGGAAAGAGAAATTGAGCCTCATTGTATTTTTGTGTGAGCCGTCGACATAGAAGAACGATCCGGCTACGTAAGCGACTCCGGAGGACAGAGCCCTGTCGTAAAGGGCGACAGTGTCGATATTTTCGGGCAGAGTTACGAAAAGGAAAAGTCCTCCTTCCGGATGGGTCCAACTGACTCCGGCGGGCATATACTTTTCCAATAAGCTTAAAAGGTAGTCGCGTTTGTCGCGGTAGAGTTCGATCGTGTGGGCTAGATTCTTGTCGAGTTCGCCTCCCGCCATAAATTCTGCGGCCATATACTGGTCCATAATAGGCGGACACAGATCGAGGGCCTGCTTGCAGACATAAATCTGGTCGAGCAGTTCGGGCGTGCCGATAATCCAGCCGAGGCGGAAGCCCGGAGCCATTATCTTAGAGAAACTGCCGAGATGGAGAGTCCTTTCGGGCGCAAGCGAGTAGATAGTCGGGACTGGCTCGCCTTCATAGCGCAGTTCGCGGTAAGGACTGTCTTCTACGATAAGGAAGTCGTACTTGCGGGCGAAACCTACCAGCTTTTCGCGTTGCTGAAGTGTCATGGTCTGGCCGCTGGGGTTCTGGAAGTCCGGAATCGCGTAGAAGAATTTTACCTTCTGAGTTGAGGAGAGCAATTCTTCGAGTTTGTCCAGTTCTGCCCCGATAACGTTGGCGCGATAGCTCTTGAAGGACTGAAGCGCACCGAGATAGGTAGGGTTGGTAGTAAGAATTACATCACCTGGATCTACCAGTATGCGGGTACAGACGTCTATTCCCTGCTGGGAGGAAGTTGTTATCTGAATGTTTTCGACCGGGACGCCGTAGCGCTTAGAGATGGCTTCACGAAGCTCCGGAACGCCCTGGGTTGCTCCGTATTGCAGGGCCTTTGCCCCGTACTTATGGAGGACCTCCGAGGAGAGCCTTTCGATAGTCTCCAGAGGGAAGGTCTCGGCGGAGGGGTAGCCGCCCGCAAAGGAATAGATCTGCGAGAGATCTACCTTGCGGAAGATTTCCCTGACCGGGGAGCGCATAAACGAGCCCGTGTCGGCCGAAAGGAATTTTTTATAGTCCATATTTTATCTCAAAACGTCCTCAAGCCTTACAGAGCCATCTGTTTTTTCGTCACGATACTTGACGATGACGGGGCAATAGAGAGAAACTCCAAGTTCTGCTCCTGGGCCTTTTTTCATGGGGCGCGAACCGCTGACGACCACGGCTCCACGTGGAACAACGACCCTTCCGTCTTCGTTGCGTGGGACGAAATCTCCGGTAGTCGAATCGAAAAGCGGAGTAGCAGAAGTGATAATTACTCCCGACCCGATAACCGCGTTTTCCTGGACGATAGTTCCTTCGTAGATTCCGCAGTTGCCGCCGATGAAGGCATTGTCTTCGATTATGGTAGGCATCGCGCCGGCAGGCTCGAGAACGCCTCCAATCTGGGTGGAGGCAGAGATGTGGATATGCTTTCCTACCTGGGCGCAGCTGCCGATGGTGACGTGGGAATCCACCATCGTTCCTTCGCCTACATAGGCGCCGACATTGACGTAGGCCGGGGGCATGACGATAGAGCCGGGAGCAAGATAGGCTCCCCGCCTGATGCTGCTGCCGCCGGGAACGATCCTGACGCCGTCTTCGGCGGAGAACTTCCTGACGGGGAAGGTCTCTTTGTCGAAGAAGCTGAACTGTCCCTGGCTCATATCGGTAATCGCTCCAAGCTTAAAGCCTGCGAGGATAACCTCCTTGACCCACTTATTGACGACCCACTTGCCGTCGATCTTTTCGGCGACCCTGATCTCGCCCTTTTCGAGCTGATCGATAGTCTGAAGGAATTTTTCTAACGTTATTTCCATTGGCTGAGGATTTCTTTGATGGTTGCCTCGGTTGAGGCGGTGGCATCTGTCAGAGGAAGGCGCATGGTCTTCGAACAAAGTCCGAGCTGGGAGAGGGCGGCTTTTGCAGGGATAGGATTGGACTCTACAAAACAGCCTTTGAAGAGAGCCTGAAGGCGGGCGTTGAGGGCGGCCGCTTCATCCAACTTACCCTCGAGGGCCAGGTGGACCATTTCGGTGACGGGTTTCGGGAGAACATTCTGGGCTACGGAAACTACTCCGTCTCCGCCGGCTGCGATAATGTCGTAGGTCATATCGTCATCTCCGCTAAGGACAGAGAATCCTTCGGGTGCGCCGTCGATGATGGCCTTGATTTGATCGAACTTTCCGGATGCTTCCTTTGTTCCGGCTATGCCGGGAACCTCGCAGGCCAGGCGAAGGGCTGTTTCGGGCAGCATATTCGCTCCGGTCCTTCCGGGAACGTTGTAGATGATTATCGGTTTGTCTGTCAGTTCGCAGATAGCCTTATAGTAGAGGAACATTCCTTCCTGGGTCGGCTTGTTGTAGAAGGGAACTACGATAAGCCACGCGTCTGCGTCCTTCAGAAGCTCCATGTTCGCTTTCGTCCCTGGGATGGAATTTGATCCCGCTCCTACTATGATAGGGAGGCCGCCGGCGTTTTCGCGCGTGAGGGCAAGAAGCTTTAGCTTCTCCTCCGCGCACAAAACAGGCGCCTCGGCCGAGGTGGCCAGTGCGACGAGGAAATCCGCTCCTCCTTCTACCTGACGCCTTACCAGTGCGGCGTAGGCCTCGTAGTCAACGGATCCGTCACTTTTAAAAGGTGTGACTAAAGCAGGGCCGGCGCCCCTGAAAAGTATTTTTTTCATCCTAAAAGAATTTCTTTAAACTCGTGGACTCCTGTCAATCCTTCGGTCATGAGAGCGGCCGCTACGGCGCCCTCCGCCAGACCCTGGCGGGAGAATGCTTCGTGGCAGATCTTGATCTTGTCTACCTCGGATTTGAACTTGACGATATGGATGCCAGGGACCTCGCCTTCACGTATGGAGGTGATATCCGGCTTTATTCCCAGGCCTTCGTCCACCATCGAGGCGAGGACCTTTGCGGTACCGCTCGGAGCGTCCAGTTTGTGGATGTGGTGGGTTTCCTCGATGTGGGGAACGTAGCCGTGGCCGCGAAGAATGGAGCTGACTTTCTCAACTGCGGCGAACATTGCGTTTACTCCGATAGAGAAGTTGGCCGAATAGATCATCGGGGTTCCGCAGGACTCGAATTCCGCTATTACCTGGGGACGGATTTCGTCCCAACCCGTTGTTCCGACTACTACCGCCTTAAAGTTTGCGGCAAGGAACTGATAGTTTGCCTTGAAAGCATCCGGAGTAGTAAAATCGATACACACACACTCGCGAGCGAGAGCCGGATCTACCGCGCAGACGTCTTCCGAACACTCTGCAATCTCGATTCCGCGCTCCAGAAGAACGCCCTCAATCATATGGCCCATACGGCCGTATCCGCTAATTATTACTTTCATAAATTGCTATGTAATTCTCAATTGCTTTTTCCATCTCGGCAAACGTGATCTGTTCGTCGTCGCGGTGGGCCACGAAAATTGATCCCGGACCGCAGATAACCTTGCGCTCGAAGCCGGCCAAATGCGGGGCGTCGCTGCCGAAGGCGACGGGCTTGCCCTTGAATCCTTCAGGGACGAAATATTCGCAGGGAGCATCTCCTCCGAGGGCGGTAATCTCAACTCCGGGATAACTGCGCGACATCCATTTCTGAACAAGGGCGTCGCTGGCGAAGGTAGTTCTGAAATACAGCTGGCAGTTAAGCTCGGGGCTGAGGATATTCTTAGGGTTGTCGCTGACAAGACGTCCTACGTTCCAGGTGGTTTCTCCCAGTATTTTGTCACCAGGGAATTCCGCCTCTACCTCCAGGCTTATCATGAAATCCATGAACATCTCTACCGCGCTGCGGCCCTTGTCGGGATAGCCGCTATGGAAGGGAATACCCGTGAATTTCAGATTATAGGACTTGGTTCCTTTTGCTGCAGACACCGGGATATTGTCAGTGGGTTCGCCGATAACGAGCAGCGGAGCGCTCAAAGTCCCCGAAAAAGCTTTTGCTCCTACCGAACCCACCTCCTCGCCGGCGACGAGAAGCAGCGCGAAATCGCGCTGGCCGCGGCTTTCCAGCTCCTTGCAGGCCGCATACATCGAAATCCACTGTCCTTTTGCGTCGCACGCGCCGCGGCCCGCTACTCCCTCTTCACCAAAAGTCGGGGGAATATACGGAGGAACGGTATCAAGATGGGAGCAGAAGACTACTTTCGGCTTATCGCTCCACTTCAGAAGCAGGTTCAGGGTTCCGTCTCCGACCTCGAAAGCCTCCTTTGAAGGGGCCTCCAGACGCGAAAGCATCGCCTCCGCCAGTTCCCTTTCGCGTCCGGAAGTAGAATCCACGCGAAGAACATCTCCGAAAAGGTCAAGTATTTCTTTACTCAGTGTCATCTTAAAATATCATTAAGTACGCTTGAGGCTGCCATTTTCGCACCCTCGCCGGCACCCTGAATGATCAGGGGCGAAGGGTGGAAAGCGCTGCGTATGCTTATCATATTGTCTGTTCCGCGGACGTTCCACGCCGGATCTTCGGGACTGACGGAGCGCAGGCGTATTGAAGCGCGGTAACCCTTCGGAGCGGAAGGGTCCTTCTCGATCGAAGCTACGAACCGCTGCCCCGGCTGGACCTGGGCTCCGTCTACCGGCTCAACCAGGACGTCTTCCTCTTCGAGCGGGATTCCGGCTTCGCGGCCCAGAATCAAAAGCTTTCGTACCGCATCCTTGCCACCGAGATCCATCCTCGGGTCCTTTTCCGTCAGACCGATCTCCTGAGCTTTCTTCAGCGCCTCCTCGAAAGGCAGCCCGCTCGTAAGTATGAAGTTCAGGGTACAGCTTACGACCGCCTCTATCGAAAGTATCTCGTCGGCGCTGTTGGCGCTCATATTGATCGAATCCAGGATAGGGAGAGCCGCGCCTACAGTCGTCTCGTAGCGGAGGAAGCGGCGCATTCTTCGCGCGGTGCGCTTCATCAGCGCGAACTCCGCGTACGGGACGCTCAGCGCGCGGCGGTTCGAAGACACTACATTAATTCCGGCCTCCAGCGCGGGAACGTACCATTTGTAGATAGTCTCGCTGTCTGTACAGTCTACGAACACAGACTTGCCGGATGCGGCCGCAAACATCTGGGAGAAGAACGCCTCGTCTTCGGCCTCATGGCGGGAGACCATCCTTACGTTGATGCGATTGTCTGTATTGCGGATAATCTCAAGCAGCGCCTGGCCTACCTTTCCCTCGCCCGCCAGATACACATCGACCGAATCGTCCGTCTCGAAACAGAAGTAGTGGCAGGTCCTCAGCGCCTCGATCTCGTCGCCGGCGGCAAGGTCCACGAGGATATGGTCGTCCACGGCGGTGAGGCCGCGCAGCACGATGTTCGAGCGTTCGAGCTTCGAGCGCAGATCTCCCGGGACTGCGGGGTCTACGGGGCCGTCTGCCACCAGGCAGAGCTGCGACTCATCGCCGCGTTTCTGCCATGCGATTCCTACCCATCCGCCCTTTTCCCGGCGCGGGAACGGTCCTACTACGGTACCGGGGTGGTCGGGATGGAACGTATCGAGTATACGGATGTTGATGCCGGCCTCCTTCGCGGGCTCGACCGCCGGGGCATAGAGCACCTTCGCGCCGCAGGCCGCGAGCATGAAAGCGGCTTCGTAGCTTATCTGGGGGATCGTTCGCGCAGAGCGGACGTCCTTGGGATTGGCCGTCATTATTCCGGGCACGTCGGTCCATATCTGAAGATCGTCCGTATGGAGCGCGGCGGCAAACAGCGAGGCCGTATAGTCCGACCCGCCACGGCCAAGCGTCCTGACGCGTCCCGTGCTGTCCGAGCCTATGAAGCCCGGCACCACGAACACCTCTACCTCGGGGTGATCGGCTACTGCCTTGGAGATACGGCGATATGTCAAGGCTTTGTCTACCGAGCCCTCATCTATTCTGACGAGGTCGCGCGAATCGAGCCAGAGGGCGCTTATTCCGTCGCAGCGAAGCTTAGCCGCGATAATTCTGGTAGAGAACAGCTCTCCGAAGGTCTGGTAGTCTTCCGCCTCGGCGTCGAGAAGATCCTTGTAGGTCTCCAGGACTATCTGGGAAACGTCTTTGCGCTCCTTTCCAGTAAACAGTCTGCCGACTATAGAGTTGTGTCTGTCAAGTATTGCTTTACCTGCCTTCTCCCGTTCGGATGGTTCCATCCCTGAAAGGGCAATCAGCGAGTCGGTGCAGCCGCTGATAGCGGAGCAGACTAGAACCACCTTGCCTCTTGAGCGTGCGGAATCCACGATGTCGAGAACCCTCGATATCGCAGTAGCGTTGGCTACGGATGTTCCGCCGAATTTCAGTACCTCCATCTTATCTGTAATCTTCGTATTCTGGCATGGCGAGTTCGGAAAGGAATTCCTTTACCTTCCGGTCGTCGCGCGGGCAGATCATCAGAACGTCGTCCGTGTCTACCACTATCATATTCTCAAGGCCGCGGATAGCGATCAGCTTCCCTTCTTTCTGGCAGTAGATGATATTGTCTTCGTCCTCCTTGAAAAGGTGTTTCCCGGAGATATTGGTGACATTTCCTGTCCTGTCCGGGTTTCCGATATTGTCGTAGAGCGACTCCCAGGTACCCATATCTGCCCATTTGAATTTCGAGGGGAAAACGGTAGCGCGGTCTGTCTTCTCCATCACCGCATAGTCTATCGATATGCGCTGGCAGTCGGTATAGATTCTGTCTATATCGGAGCTTTCCTGCCAGAGGGAAAGAATACCAGGCGCATAGCGTCCGAGCTCTTCCAGGATTACCTTGGCCTGCCAGATGAAGATACCGGAGTTCCAGAGAAATTCGCCGCTCTTGATGAAAAGTTCTGCGATTTCTTTAGTAGGCTTTTCGGTAAAAGTCTTTACGGATACGGGCTCGCAACATTTTATCGCTTCGCGGCCTCCGCTGACCTGGATATAACCGAAGTTGGCGTCCGGACGGGTAGGTACGATTCCGAGGGTGACGAGTTCGGTGTGGGTCGAAGCGTAGTCCAGAGCAAGCCTCATCGTTGAGGCAAACATGTCTGTATCCTCGATTATGTGGTCTGCAGGAGTAGCCACCATTACCGCCTCGGGATCTCTTTTGAGGATTTCCTTAGCTGCGTAGGTAATACTCGGAGCGGTATTGCGGTTGTAAAGCTCGAGAAGGATGTTCTCCTCGGGGAGATTCGGGAGCTGTTCGCGTACGATACCCTTATACTCCTTGAGAGTAACTACCAGAATATTCTCCTCCGGCACTACCCTGGCCATCCTTTCGTAGGCCTGCTGAAGGAAAGTCTTTCCGCCATTGGTAAACACGAGGAACTGTTTCGGGAGAGCCTTACGGCTGATAGGCCAGAAACGGGTTCCAAGACCTCCGGCGAGGATTGCGCAATAACAGTGTTTGTCAGGCATAAATCGGTATGTAAGCCTGGGGGAAATACTCGATTCGGGTTCCGTTGTCTGAGAACACAACGGTAACGACGTCGAAGACAACCTCCAGTTCGGTTGGTATTTTTATTTTGTCTGCGGAGTGGAGGTAGCCCTTTGCGGCTGCTACCAGGTTCTGCAGTTTCTTTCCATTAACGCTTAGCTCGGGCTCTGCAACTACCGGCTCGGTCTTGCTTTTGACCTCGACTATGTGGAGGATGTTTCCTCCGCTCACCGAGATTATGTCCACTTCTTTGTGGGAGTGGCGCCAGTTTCGCTC
>ONOI01000044.1 GCA_900319375.1 uncultured Bacteroidales bacterium
GGCAGCCCTTAAGAAAGACGGCGCAAAGGTGGTTGGAACTATGAATTTCACCCAGAAAGTAACCGCTCTTACAGACGAAGAGATGAGCGGCAAGTACGACATCATCTTCCTCCTTACCAAGCAGCAGAAAAACCGCGAGGTCGTTACCTTCCTTAAGGATTATCTGGCAGAAGACGGCGTTATCGTCACCCTCCAGAACGGCATTCCCGAGCTCCTTATCAGCGAGATCGTAGGCGAAGACCGCGTTCTCGGTTGTACGGTCGCATGGGGCGCTACAATGCAGGGTCCCGGCGTGTGCGAGCTCACCTCCGAACCGGACAGCCTTACCTTCTCGCTCGGCAGCCTTTCCTCGAAGCCCAATCCCCATATGGACGAGGTCAAGGCCCTGCTCGAGCTGCTGGGCCCAGTAGAGATAGACCAGAACTTCATCGGAACCCGCTGGAGCAAGCTCCTCATCAATGCCTCCTTCTCCGGAATGAGCACGGTCTGCGGTACCACCTTCGGCGGCGCTGCAAAAGACAAAGCCTCACGCAAGATAGTCCAGGGCATCATCAAAGAGTGTATCGACGTCTGCGCAGCCGGCGGAATCAAGATTGAGCCTATCCAGGGCAAGGACATCGTAAAGCTGCTCGACTATAAAAACGGTCTAAAGAAGCGCATTTCCTTCTTTATCATCCCTATCGCTATCAAGAAGCACGCTCTTCTCAAAGCGTCCATGCTCCAGGATATCGAGAACGGAAAGAAGACGGAGGTTGATGCCATCAACGGCGTTGTCTGTGCCTATGGCCGTAAGATAGGCTTCCCGACTCCTTACAACGACAAGGTAGTCGAGATCATCCACAAAATAGAAGAAGGAGAGCTCAAGGCCTCCTTCGACAACGTGAAATTATTCTAGTCATCCCCGACCTCAACGGGAGTCTCAGTCCAATAGGGGTCGCGCCAGATTAGCGCGACCTCTTGCGTATGATCCGCAGGGTTGTAGACGAATCGGTAGTATGCGCGGTTTACGATACCGCCCTGAAGCTCCCCAAGAATGATATAGTAAATATGGCCGGGCTTGAAGCGGCCGGAATAGTTGATCTGCTTTACTCCGGTGTAGGTAATGCCGCTGAGAATGTTGTATTCTACAGCCAGTTGATAGGTCTTCTCGCTGTATCTGTCCAGCCTCTGTTCGGTAGTGATTCCCAGCTGAGGGACTGCCTCCAGAAGGTCTATAGCGTCTACTATGCCGCCAGTGTAGGGATAATGTTCGAGTATTTCTCCGCCTTCTTTATCCCTGGGATACATATAGAAATATGAACCCTGGACTCGGGTGTCGAACCAGATTCTGTTTACACTTAAGCTGTCTGTATGTACTTCCTGAAGCCAGAGCATATCGAAAGGCTCCTTAGTCCCGGGATCTACTACGAAAGCATAGACCCAGTAGTCTGTATCAGGCTGAAGATTCTGAAAATACTTCTCTGAATCGCCGTACTGAAGGCTGTGGGAGGCGAAGTCCGCTACAAAGTCTTCCTGGTTTCTGAGATAGTCGTAGCGCCAGTTCAGATAGTCTATGTAGAGCGAATCTACCATCAGCGTCATGAACTGATCCGCTTTGTCTACCGGGTCATAGTCGTCGTTTACGGGCATGCAGCCGCTAACGTAGTATGCGACTTTCGAAGGATAGAAATAGGCATGGATATAGCCCCGCGTAACCTCCGTGACCTGGATATCGAATTCCACCCCCAGGAGGTGGTACTTCGATTCGGTCATGCAGCCGGAAAGAAGGACGAGAAGGGTCGCCACGATAAGTACAAGCTTTCTCATAGGCCCAGTTCCTCCTCGACCAGCAAGGTCTTTACGGTGTAGATGAAGCGCAGCGCGGCGGAGACATGGCCTCCGTAATGGCCGAAATTATAGACTATGTTCGCGTCCGGCCAGGTAGCGCGGGCGTGCATGGCGTTGATAAAGTCTACGGTATCGTCGTCCATCGAATGGAGCATGTAGACCGGTGCCTTGGGGACCCAGTCCTGCTTGACGATGGAATTCTTGTTCATGGCCATATAGAGCTCAGCCACCTCGTAGGTGGTACGGTCGAGGCCGGCCTTACTGATAAGGTCGCTGGTCGTATAGGTCCCGAGGAGCTGGTTCATCTGCTTGGTCGAATAGCGCTTCGAGTTGAACCATTCATCAAGATGTTCGTAGACCAGCGGGGTCGAGAATTCCTCCATCGAGAGGGAGAGGCCGGCGCCCACCTGCATGCCCTGGACGACCAGCGGGACTGCGCAGGGATAGGCGGCATGGTTAGTCTTCACGAACTGATCGTAGGTCGCGGTTACATCGTAGGGGCCGCCGCCGGCAAAGACGCGACGCAGCTTGATGCTGTCTGCGTACTTTGTCTCTATCAGCCTCATCACGCCCATCGTGTTCGCGCCGCCCTGGGAATAGCCCATGAGCATAATATCGTCGAATTCGGGCTCTATCCCACACGAGGCGAGGAACGGCCTGACGGCGAGGTACATGTCCAGGGCGTTGCGGGCGGTCAGGTCGAGCGCGAGATAGGGATGCTTCTTGCCGGCCGTGATTCCGTAACCCAGGTAGTCAGGGACGATGATGCAGTAGCCCAGCGGGACGAGCACGCCCTCGAGCGAGAAGCAGTTCGACGGGGCCTCCGCGTTCGAGCCTATAGTGTAATGGGAGACGAGGATGAAGCGCTTGAACTTCCCGTCCGAAGGGAGCATGACCTTGCCAGAGAGGGTGATAGGGTTGCCCTCCGTGTCGATAGAAGTATAGGTTCCGGCGAGCTCGGTGATCTCGCCTCCATGGGTAACGTCCAGCAGACGCTGTACGAACAGGGTGGAGTTTGCGCCCGTGGCCTTGGTCTCCTTGTAGTCTCCGATAGGAGTTCCGTCTGGGACAAAGCAGTTGGCAGGGACGCCGTCTTTGCTGAGATTGTCTACACTCTGGTAAAATACCTTGAAATCGCTTCCTGTTGCTTGCGATAAGTCCATGAAGTTTATCCAGGTCTCCTCCTTGTAATTGCAGGAAACCAGGGCAAGGGCGGCCAGGGCTATTGTTACGAACTTTTTCATAATCTCAGAATCTTACGCCGGCCGATATAGTTACTATTTTACTGAGGGCTGAATACAGATTCAGCGCATCCTTAAGGGCGAAATGGCTGCCGATCTCGGCTGCTGCGAAGTAATGTCCGTAGCCGTACTGTACGCCGAGAAGAGTCGGGGAGAAAGCAAATCCGATCTCTGTCGTTTTACCGTACATGTCGGTCTCGCTGCCGGTATTGACATCCAATCCGGCATGGAGGGCGGAGTACACTTTCCATTTCTCGTTTTTAGTGTACCAATTGTAACGCACATGGCCCATCACAGCCCAGTTCTCGCAATGCTCGGGACTAGTCTCTACAGGAGTATCCGAACCTGCTTTGTACGTTACGTTGTTCCACCTGAAGCCGAAGAAATCGAGCATAACTCCGAAACCCCATCTCTTGCTGGGTGTCCAGTCGTACTCGATAAAGAGGTGTGGGATGAAGCGATGATCCTGCTGCTCCAGGAAGGTCATGTCCCCCGGGGCCATCGAATAGGGTCTGTGGGGAGTATCGGGAAAAGCTACAGTGTCGAAGAACCAGTCGCCTACGCCCAGACGTATCTGATGGGGGAAGGTCTTGAAGGCCTTATACTTCTGCTCGATGATTTCGTGGTTTTCCTCGATGATCTTCAGGACGGTAGAGTCTGTCTGAGCTTTCGCGCTCAGACTTCCGAGCCCCAAAAGGGCCACAAGAACCGCTATGACCTGCCTCATTCTCATTCTTCGCAAAGATAACACTTTTTCTGCGCTCTTTCTTCACCTCCCCGGCGCCAAAACACGCGAATTTGGCGCCGGAAAGCAAGAAAAAAGCGCCGGGGAGAGCCCGGCGCGCCAAAATCACTAGATCGTTATCGTTTCGTACTTGTACGAACCGTAGGAGACGAGTTCCCAGTCTTCTTCGCCCTTTGCTTTATAGCGTTTGTATTCGACGAGGTCTCCGAGGCTCTGGTAGATGTGTTTCTCGCTGAACTTGTCGTTCAGGATGATACTTACGATAGTCATGGTATCTTCGTAGGAAGTGATGCTTTCCTCCTTACTTACGAAGGACCAGGTGTTTTTATCAGCGTCCCAGTTGTAGAGCTTAGTCACAAGGTTGCCGTAATAATTGTTAACCTCCCTCCAGGTAGTCTTGACGCCGGATTCGTAGGTAAAGATGGAGTAATATCCGCCTTCGTATTCGTACTCGTCACGCGAGATTTCTACTCCGAGGGGATCGACTATAATGACCGTGTCTACTATGCTTCTGTAGCCGTCCCGGTAATAGACAGTAATAGTCTGTTCGGGCTGAAGAACTCCCTCTACGTAGACAGAATCGCTCTGGATTTCCTTATTTCCTACATATCTCGTACGGGATACTCTCTCGGGAAGGCCGTCAAGGGTAGTCGAGACGCTCGTTCCGTCTTCGAAATAGCTGTAAGTCCCTACGCGTTTATTCGACCCGTCGGCATCACATTCGGTGACGCTGACGAGTCTCTTAAGGGTGTAATGATTCTCATTATCCCTCTCGCAGGAGGCCAGAGCCAGTAGCGAGAGGAGAATAATTCCGAATTTCTTCATACTAATAGTTCTCGGCGTGGAGCTCGAAGTAGGACTGAGGGTGATTGCAGACAGGGCAGCTCTCGGGGGCCTTCTCGCCTACTACGATATGTCCGCAGTTGCGGCACTCCCAAACCTTCACGCTCGACTTCTCGAATACCTTTGCGGTCTCGATATTCTTCAGAAGGGCGCGGTAACGCTCTTCGTGGCGCTTCTCGATAGCGGCGACTCCGCGGAATTTCTCAGCAAGTTCGTGGAAGCCTTCAGCATCTGCGGTCTTTGCAAAGCCCTCGTACATGTCTGTCCACTCGTAGTTCTCACCGTCTGCGGCGTCTGCGAGGTTCTGGGCAGTATTGCCAATACCGTCGTGGAGTTCCTTATACCACAGCTTTGCGTGTTCTTTCTCGTTGTCTGCAGTCTTAAGGAAAATCTCTGCGATCTGCTCGAAGCCCTCTTTCTTAGCTTTAGAAGCGAAATACGTATACTTGTTGCGCGCCTGGGACTCTCCGGCGAACGCAGCAGCCAGATTCTCGGCTGTTTTGGTTCCTGCGTACTTATTCATAACGTTATTATTTTTATTTATGCTCAAAAATAATCATTCTTTATGTAAAAGAGAAATGTTAAATTTGCTAACGCACTGAAATTAATGACGACAGATAGGGAAAAAATAATTTTCGGCAGGACTTCCCTGCTTCTCGGCCCGGACGGGCTCGAGGCCTGCAGCGAGGCCCGGGTGATATTGTTCGGGGTCGGCGGAGTCGGCAGCTGGTGCGCGGAAGGCCTCGTCCGTTCGGGCGTCAAACACCTTACTATAGTTGATCCGGACCAGGTTAATCCAACAAATATCAACCGTCAGCTTCAGGCTACTGCTAAAACAGTAGGCCTCCCTAAGGTCGAAGTCCTGAAAGCTCGTCTACTGGAAATCAATCCAGATGCGCAAATAATAGCTCTCCAGAAAGTCTACGAAGACGAAAACTACGAAGAGTGGCGCCTTCAGGACTATGACTATATAATAGATGCCATCGACTCCCTGAAAGACAAAATATCCCTGCTTCTGAGAGCATCTCAGTACAAGGCGAAGATATACTCCTCGATGGGCGCCGCCCTGAAGGTAGATCCTACCAAGATCAGAGTAGCCGAATTCTGGGACGTCAAGGGCTGCCCTCTGGGCTCCATGCTCAGAAAGCGTATGCGCCAGGCTAAGACTTTCCCCCACAAAAACATCTACTGCGTCTACGACGAAGAAGTCCTCGAGAACCGCGGAACTCCCCCGCCCCCCGCAGACGACAACCCAATGGAGTCGAAAAAAGCCGTCACTAACGGAACTACCGCCCCTGTAACAGCTATTTTCGGAATGACTCTCGCAGGCCTTATCATAAAAGACATCTACAACAAGAACATATGAAATACGTACTAGCTATCGACCAGGGAACAACCAGTTCCCGCACAATTCTCTTTGACCACGACGGAAACATCCGCTCAGTGGCCCAGAAAGAGTTTACTCAGATCTTCCCTAAACCGGGCTGGGTGGAACACAACCCTCAGGAAATCTGGGCCTCGCAGGCTACGACCATGACCGAAGCCCTTACCAACGTCAACGCCAAGGGCAGCGACATTCTCGCCATCGGTATCACCAACCAGCGCGAAACTACCATCGTCTGGGACGCCGAGACGGGCGAGCCGGTCTACAACGCCATCGTCTGGCAGGACCGCCGTACCGCCGAATTCTGCGACGAACTCCGCGAGCGCGGCCTTACGGAGGTGATCCGCAGCAAGACCGGCCTCATCCTCGACCCGTACTTCAGCGGAACCAAGGTCCGCTGGATCCTCGAAAACGTCCCCGGCGCGCGGCAGAAAGCCAATGCCGGAAAACTCCGTTTCGGGACCGTGGACTCATGGCTCGTCTGGAATCTGACGGGCGGCCGTCACCACGTAACGGACGTCTCGAACGCGAGCAGGACCCTCCTTTTCAACATCCACACCCTCGAATGGGACGACGATATGCTCGCGCTGCTCGACATCCCGCGCTCCATGCTCCCGGAGGTCAAGAGTTCGAGCGAGGTGTATGGGTATACCCATGCCCGCATCTTCTCGTTCGACGTACCGATCGCCGGTATCGCGGGCGACCAGCAGGCCGCTCTCTTCGGCCAGATGTGTACACGGCCGGGCGACGTGAAGAATACCTACGGCACGGGCTGCTTCCTGCTCATGAACACGGGCGAGCAGGCCATCACCTCGAAGAATAACCTCCTTACCACTATCGCCTGGAAGATCGGCGACACGGTTAATTACGCGCTCGAAGGCTCGATATTCGTGGGCGGCAGCGTAGTCCAGTGGCTGCGCGACGGGCTTAAGGTAATCGGCTCCAGCGCCGATTCCGAGGCCCTTGCGACCAGCGTTCCGGACAATGCCGGCGTCTACTTCGTCCCTGCCCTCACCGGCCTCGGAGCCCCTCATTGGGACCCGTTCGCCAAGGGCACGATTACCGGAATCACCCGCGGAACCGAGGTTGGACACATCGTACGCGCGGCGCTCGAGGGCATCGCGTTCCAGACGATGGACATCGTCGGCGCGATGCGCTCTGACGCTTCCGTCTGCCTCGGCGACCTCAAGGTCGACGGCGGAGCGTCGCGCAACAACTTCCTGATGCAGTTCCAGGCCGACATCCTCCAGACAGACGTCGTCCGTCCGACCTGCGTAGAGACTACCGCCAAGGGCGCTGCCTACCTCGCCGGCCTCGCTACCGGATTCTGGAGCAGCATAGACGAGATCAAGGCCCAGTGGGAAATCGATAAAACCTTTAAACCCGAACTGCCGGAGGATAAGGTCAGGGAACTTCGCGACGGTTGGGCAGATGCAGTAAAACGTTCATTATCTAAGCAATAGACTATGTGGCATAATTGTGTACTCGAGTTCTTAGGAACTCTCATTCTCGTCCTGATGGGCGATGGCGTTTGCGCCGCTACTACTCTTAAAGGTTGTAAAGCCAAAGGCGCCGGTTGGGTCGTCATCGCTTTCGGTTGGGGCCTTGCCGTAATGTGCGGCGTGTTCGTAGCCCACGATTCGGGAGCCCACCTCAATCCGGCCGTGAGCCTGGGTCTTGCCCTGGCAGGCCAGTTCGCATGGAGCAGCTTTGTTCCCTACGTTATCGCACAGATGCTGGGAGGTTTCTGCGGAGCATGCCTCGTGTGGCTTTTCTACAAGGATCATTTCGACGCTACAGCCGATGATCCGGCCGCCGTACTTGGCTGTTTTTGCACCGCACCTGCAATTAGAAACAAGTGGAGCAATCTTTTCAGCGAAATTATTGCTACCTTCGTACTCGTTTTCCTTATCTTCTGTGTCGGAACCTATAAGATTCCCGTGCCCGGAGGAGTGAGTGCATGGCCGGTTACGATGATTATCGTCTCGATAGGTATGTCGCTGGGAGCTACTACCGGATACGCGATGAATGCAGCCCGCGACCTTGCCCCACGTATAGCGCACGCTCTGCTGCCCGTAAAGGGTAAGAAAGGCAGCGATTGGGAATACGCCTGGATACCGGTTGTGGGGCCCCTCGCGGGCGCAGCACTTGCCGCGTTAGTATTTATTTTAGTTTTCTAGTAGATGAAATTATTTGCTGAGACCCGTAATGTAGCTGCCATGTGCATCGCTTCTGCGATGTGGTACATGGTGTGTCTGCTGTTCATACCCGAACCGTGGTGTGCTATATTCAAAGTCATACCCCTTGCAGTTCTCGTGGCGGCCCTCGCTACTAAATTGAAGGAGACGACGGATCCGTTTGACCGTAAGACTCTGATACTCCCTATCATTGCTCTCTCTCTTTCGATGGTCGGAGATGTATTCGGAGATACTAAACTGGGAGCCTTCCACGACGTATCCTTCCTCCTTCAGATATTCTTCTTCATGGCGGCTCACTTCGTCTATATCGGCTCTTTCGTCCGATTCGGAACTGCGCCTAGACCTGAAGGATTATCTAAACTTGACATGGCCGGTCGTATTGCGATAGCTACCGTACTCGTAATCGCGCTGATCGCTTTGTGTGACTTTATGTTGCCCGCGCTTGAGAGCAAGTTCCGGATTGCTGTTTGTACTTATATGGTAATTACCATTATGATGGCTTTTACCTCGCTGATGCAGACCCGAAGACACGTATGGTACGTCATACTCGGCGCTACCCTCTTCGTCATCTCAGACGCGATAATCGCCTGGACATCATTCGTCCCCAACAACATTCCGCTGTCGGTAGAGGATACGATGGTGTTTCTGACTTATTATGGAGCTCAGATACTCCTTAACATAGGACTGATAAAGAAGCACTAAGCTTTCTTCTTGCTACGCGAGAAAGGATTAGGCACCCTGATTTTAGAAGTCGGGGTGTCTTTTTTTACCAGCCTGTTGATACGGATCTGACGCACTTTGTCCTGGAGAAGGAGAACCAGCTTGAACTGTCCGTCGCGGCCGCCGGCCTTGAGGCTGAGGCGTTTGAACATCTCGTATGAGTTCGGGTACAGGACATTGGTCTGGGGCATCTTAAGGCGCATAGAGTCGCGCTTTGTCTTGTACTCTACATTCATCTTCTTCAGGTTCTCGTCTACCTGGATAGTGAAATCCGAAGCCTGGTCCTTTGAGGTCTCTTCGTCTGCGAACTCGTAGTAGAAGTCGTAGTTGGAGTTTTCGGGAGAAGCGAAGCCGATGAAGAAGTTGACCTTCATTCCGGTCTGCTCTTCCGCCTCATGGACAGCGTCGATAAACTGCTTTTCGTAGAGTTTCTCGCCGGTAATACTAACTATACCGTTGACCTTCTGTACGAGGTGGATCTTAGGAGTAGTCTTGAAAAAACCTCCGACCTCGACCATATCGTGCATATTGTAGCGATAAAGGCCGGAGAAGGTAGTTACATAGATACAATACCTTACGCCCTTCTTGAGCTCGTGGAGACGGTAGAAACGGGGATTCTCGCTCTCCATATCGCTTTCCTCTACAAACTCGTAGTAGTTCATGTTCGGGAAAAGGATAGTATCTACCGTATCGTCCAACACAAGACCGAAACGACACTCGGAGGCGGCGAAGCCTATCTCCTGATAGTAAGTCTGCTCGGGAATCATCGCGGCGACCTTGTCTGCAGCGATCTTTGTGTTTCCACACTTCCAGGTATTGAGGAACTGGAGGTTTGGCCAGAAGTCCTTGAACTGCGGTTCGGGATGTTCCGCCTTGACCTTGCGGAGGAATTCAGCCCTCTTGGGATCCGGCTTGAGATTGGCAGTTATTTCCTCACGTACTTCCTCAGGAATATCGTATTTCTCTGAAAGCGTTCCGTTCTCTACATCCTCAATGATCTCGTTGAAGTGATCTACCGCAGACTTGGCGAACTCGAGCATGGTCGAGGGATTGGCCGTGACGATAAAGGTGATGTCCTGCCCTACTCCGAGGCGCATCATAGTGTAGTAACGTGCGGTATAGTCCGGAATATCGTTGACGCAGGCGGGAATAGTGTACTTCTTCCTGATAAAGCCGGGAATCTTCTTTTGAGTAAGACCGCTGACAGAGCCGGTAACGGTTCCGTCCGGCGCATAACCCTCGATAACCTTACTGACGGACTGGAAGAGTTTTCCGTCCTGCCAGTGGGGTCTGTGGGTTACTACGGTCCATATCCACATCTTCGACATACGGCTGTAGACCGTACGCATATAGCGCGCCGAAATAGGGATGAACTTAGGCTTGCTGGTAGTACCCGAAGTCGTCGCATACATGATAGGCTTTCCGGGAATCAGGACGTCAGGCTCACCCTGTTTGTGGCGCTCTACATAGGGGCGGAAGGCCTCGTAGTCTGAAGCATCTACCGCGTGTTCAAACAGGCGGAAGAGCTGGTCTGCGTTTCGGGCCCAGAGTATCTTTGAGAAGTGATGTTCGCGTCCGTAGACAGTGTTGGCATTGACCTTAAGTATCTTTCTCAGAGTCTTGGCGCTCGACTGTTTCGGGTGTTTGCTCGCATAGATAAGGTTCAGCCGCACCGGCAGCGCGACGAGCCTCATTGCTAGATTGGTGATAGCGTTTATAATATTCATCAGACAGGTTTCAGTACATTAAAAAGGCATCAATAAACGTGCCCGTTAAGGAATTCGCGGACTTTGGCGGTATACTCCGCAGGATGGTCCCTGAAGGCTTCGCCGTGGCGTGAGCCGGGAGCGAGCCAGAGCTCTTTGTAGCCCTGAGTCTTAGCTTCGTAATTGCGATATACCATCTCGGTGGGGACGAAGTCGTCGTTGTCGCCGTGGATGAAGAGTATAGGAAGAGTAGATTTCTGGAGTTGTTTTACGGATGAAGCTTCCCTGAAGCCCCAGCCCCAGCGGAGTTTTACCATCACGTCTGCTGTCGCAAGAATGATATCGGGCAGATGCATGCTCTTCTTTACATGGGCAAACTCTTCCCAGACATCTGTATAGCCGCAGTCCTCGACTATTCCTTTCACGTAGGAAGGAAGCTCGTCTCCGGATGCCATCATTACGGTCGCTCCGCCCATAGAGATGCCGTGGTAGACCTGAAGGGTGTCGCCGAATATTTCGTGGCCCAGAGCGCTCCACTTCTCGAAATTCAGACGGTCAAACCATCCCATCTGGGCATGGTTTCCCTCGCTGCGATAGTGGCCGAAATGCGTCGGAATAACTACATTGAACCCGAGCGAGTCGCGGAACATGCGCGCGATATGGGTCATACAAAGAGGCGAAGAGGTATAGCCATGGGCAATGATTGCCGTCCGCTTGCTGGGGGTCTCCGCCGGGCAGAAATAGCCCTGAAGCTTGTATTTGCCGCTATAATCGATGATGGTAGTGTCTTTCATCAGGCCTCTGGCCTGCAGGCCGCGGAACCAATCTCCGGTGTGGAAGTAATCGTACATATAGGCGACTTCCCTGGCGATCTCCTTGTCGCGGATTCCGTTCTTCGGGCTGAGGGCGTATCTTACCATATACGCTCCGACGAACAGATCAGCAAAAACAAGCAATCCGCAGATGCATGCAAGAACAATAATTATAACCTTCCTCGACTTTTTCATGCGACAAATATAACAAATTATGCGAGAGTGGCGACTATTCTTTCGAGAGCCTCCTGGAGCAGCGAGCGCTGAGTAGCGAGGTTGATTCTTATGTAACCCTCCGAACCATACATCTTTCCGGAGTTGATCCAGACCTGGGCTTCTCTCAGGAGTCTGACCTCCAGCTCGTCGGCCGAAACGCCCAGCGGAGTAATATCTATCCACGCCAGATAAGTCCCCTCCAGGACACATACCTTAAGCTCGGGCAGCTTAGATTGGAACGTCTCAAGCAGGAGCTTATAATTAGCCTGAACATACTCATTCATTTCCGCGAGCCAACGCGCCCCCTCGGGCGAGTAGCAGGCCTCGAGGGCAACGGGACCGAACACGTTAAGGTCGCATATCTCATTGACATTGATGGCTTTATCGATAAGCGCAGCCCAGTCTTCCCTCTCGCATACGAGGAACGAGGTATGAAGGCCGGCAACGTTGAAAGACTTGGAATGGGAACACAAAGTCACGGAGTTCCTGCAGAATTCAGCGCCCAGCGAGGCGAACGGAGTATAAGCATGGCCCTCCGAAACTATCTCGCAGTGGATTTCGTCCGAGACTACCGTAGTCCCATGGCGAAGCGCGATCTCCCCTACCTTTCGCAGCTCTTCGGGCGTCCATACCCTGCCCGCGGGGTTGTGGGGGTTGCAGAGCAGCAGGATCTTGTTCGTGGGGTCGGAGCATGCGCGCTCGAGGCCCTCGTAATCGTATTCGTAGGTAAAGCGTCCGTCCGGCAGGTTGCGCCTCAGCAGCGGGACGTCTACCAGGCGGCATTCGTCGTTTCTTATGGACGAGAAGAAGCAGTTGTAGACGGGCGACTGGACGATGACGCCCTCGCCGGGCCCCGCCATGGCCTTGATTACAGCCGACAGAGCGGGCACTACGCCCGGGGTATATTGGATCCACTCGCGCCTCAGCTGGAGATTGTGGCGAGTCGCGAACCAGCGTATTATCGCCTGATAAAACGGGTCCATGACCATCGTATAGCCGAATACGCCCTGATCCAGGCGCCGTTGAAGCGCATCCACGATAAATTGTGGAGCCTCGAAGTCCATATCTGCAACCCAGAGAGGTATTACCCTCTCGCGCTGCTCTTCGCTAAGTTTTACTCCCATCGGGAGCGGATAGTCCCACTTGATACAGCCGCTGCCGCGTCTGCAAGTCTGTTTGTAAAAGTTATAAGTCATAGTCTATTATGCAGTTTCCTGGCTCTTTTATATTCTTGTCCAGAATTATTTCTCCTACGCTGCCTACCTTAATGTGGCCGGAGCGGGGATTCTTTATCGAAGTTATATTACCCTTAATCGTAGCCTGTACGTCGGAGTATTCGAATGCGAGGTCGGCGTCGGGCTCGAAGGTGCAATCTTCGAGCACCAAGCCGCTTGCATAGCAGAGGGGCTGAGTACCGGCTATGTGGCAGCGGACAAGGCGAAGATTCTTAGAGTACCATCCCAGGTACTCTCCGCTGATGCGTGAGTCGTAGACTGTTACGTTCTCAGTCTCCCAGAATGCGTCTTTAGTGTCAAGCACGCTATCGCGTATCTCAACGTTCTTCGCCCACTGGAACGAGTAGTTTCCCTGCAGTTTGAACCTCTCGACTCGAACTCCGTTGCAGTGCATGAATATATAGTCTCCATGGACCGCCTCTACATCCTCTACGACGACTCCCCTGCAGCTCCAAAGCGTCTCCAGGGCATCAGTAAAGCGTACGCGGCGAAGAGTAATCCCATCCATCTCGCGGAAGGCCTTAGTCGCGTCGACAAGCGTATCTTCTACCACCATATCCTTGGAATACCACATCGAAGCGCGTGCTCCGGGAGTCAGCTCGCAGTTTCTTACAACCGAGCCGTCGCAGCACCAGAGTACGTATTTTCCCTCGAAGCGGCAGCCTTCAGCCTCTATATTTGCTGTCTCTTTCAGCGCAGACTCTCCAACATGTATGACAACTCCCTCCAGTCTCAGGTCTTTCTCACAATAAAGCGGTCTTTCGCCACCAAATTCCATATCTTT
>ONOI01000039.1 GCA_900319375.1 uncultured Bacteroidales bacterium
ATCCCGTACAAGGGCGAATACCTGAAGGACAAGGACGGCGACATGGTGGTGACGCGGCTGGACGAGAACACCCTCCGGGAGATTGCCCGGGTGGGGGGCGGCGCCTATATCCATGCCGGCAACGAGGAATTCGGCCTGAATCCCATCATCGACGACATCCGCCGCCTGCAGCAGGAGGAATTCAGCAATGTCGTCTTTGAAGAATACGACGAACAGTATATGTATTTCTTTGCCATCGCCCTGGCCCTGCTGGCCCTCGAGGCCCTGGTCGGGCAGCGGCGCGCAAAGCGGCAATTGTTTGATTGATATGAAGATACGCTTTCAATATATCGTGCTGATGTGGGTCGCGTTCGCGGCCGTCGCCCCATCCGTCCAGGCCCAGCCGGACCGGCGGGAAGTGCGGCAGGGAAACCGCCAGTTCCGCAAGGAAAACTGGCGCGAGGCCGATGTCGATTACCGGCGTGCTCTCCTGAAAGACAGCACGTCCTTCGCGGCGAACTACAACCTGGCGAATACCCTGTACCGCCAGGCGGCTTATGACGAGGCGGGGAAGTCCCTGGAACGGCTGAAAGAAGCGGCGAGCGCATCGGTCCATGCAGCGGATTATTATTATAATAGTGGCGACGTAGCCCTGCAGAAGAAGGATTATGCCGCGGCCGTGGAGGCCTTCAAGCAGGCCCTGCTGCGCCGTCCGGACGACCTGGATGCCAAAGAGAACTACATCTACGCCAAGAAGATGCTGGAGAACCAGCAGAACCAAGATCAGAATCAGGACCAAAACCAGCAGCAGAATCAGGATCAAAACCAGGATCAACAGAATCAGGATCAGAACCAAGACCAACAGAATCAGAACCAGAACCAGGATCAGCAGCAACAGCAGCCCCAGCCGCAGGAGCAGCAGATTTCTCCCCAGCAGGCCCGGCAGATGTTGCAGGCCATCCAGGCCAAGGAGAAAGAGACCCAGGATAAGGTGAACAAAGAAAAGGCGGCGGTGCTGAAGAGCCGTCAGAAAGACAAGAATTGGTAGTATGAAGCAATGGATGACAGCGATGGCCCTGGCGCTTGTGTGCGCCCTGGCATCGGCACAGACCGTACGGGTAAAAGCCCCGGCGGTGGTGGCCGCGGACGAGCAGTTCACGGTCTCCTTCACCATAGACGGAGAAAAGGCTCCAAAGGAGTTTGCTTGGAGTCCCGGCGATGACTTCCAACTGGTCTGGGGACCGCAGAAGGGAACATCGTCCAGCATTCAGATTATCAACGGAAAGACCACCCGGTCTTCCCAGACTACCTATACCTACGTGCTGCTGCCGCGCGCCACGGGCCGGTTCACCCTGGCCCCCGCCGTGGCGAATTTCGGGAAGGACAAAGAGGTGGCCTCGCAGAGCGTGACCATCGAGGTGGTCTCTAACGGCGCCGCTTCCCAGGCGGGCCAGTCCTCTTCGGCCGCGGCCGGAAGTGCCGCCGGCGCATCCCAGGCTGCCGCAACGGGTTCCATCCCCGACAAGGACATCTTCCTCCGTTTCGCCTTAAGCAAGACGGATGTGGTGCTGGGCGAGCCGATCACCGCTACGCTGAAACTGTATCAGCGGGTGAATATCGCCGGCTTCGAGAATGTGAAACTGCCCACCTTCAACGGCTTCTGGAGCCAGGAAGTGCAGGCGCCCACCAACATCGAGTTCCACCGCGAGAGCGTGGACGACAAGATTTACAACGCGGCCCTCATCCGCAGTTACGTAATTATCCCGCAACAGACAGGCACGCTCGTCATCGAACCGGCCGAAATGGTCTGCCTGGTGAATGTCCGCCGCGAACTGCGTTCCTCCAACCCGCTGGATATCTTCTTCCAGGACGACTACCAGACCCTCCGCAAACGCGTCACGTCCACGTCGTACAAGGTGCGGGTGTCGGGCCTTCCCGGCGGAGCGCCGGCCGGTTTCGGCGGCGGCGTGGGGAATTTCACCCTCAGCGCCCGCCTGAGCAAGGATTCGCTCAAGGCCCACGACGCGGCTTCGCTGCTGGTGACGGTGTCCGGACGCGGCAACGTGTCCCTGCTGGAGGCGCCCAAGATTGCTTTCCCGCCCGATTTCGAGGTGTACGACACCAAGGTGACGGAGAATGTGACCGCCGGCGGTACGCAGGGCAGCAAAACCTTTGAATATCCCTTCATCCCGCGCCACTACGGCGATTTCGTAATACCGCCGGTGGAGTTCAGTTACTACGACATTTCGGCAGGAAAATATGTGACGGTAAGCGGCGAGCCTCTTCCAATTAAGGTAAGCCGTGCTGAGGGCGATCTTCAGCCCTCCGGCGGCTCTTCCCAGGTATTCTCGGGAGTAGCCGGAAGGGATGTACGCAACCTCGGAACTGATATCAGATACATTGCTACCGGTAATCCTTCTCTCAGCAAGTCGGGAGCGTTCTTCGTCTGCTCGACTCCGTTCTTCTTGATACTGGCAGTACTGCTACTCGGAGCGCTGGCTATCTGGGTGGGATTCAGGAAGATAGCCGCCAGAAGAGCCGACGTCGCCGGCGAACGCAAGCGCGGCGCGTCAAAGATGGCGCGCGGGCGTCTTGCCAAGGCCGGCGCCTTCCTCAAAGACAACCTCTATACCGCGTTCTACGAAGAATTACACCGCGCACTGCTCGGTTTTGTTGCCGACAAATTCGGCATCGAAGCCTCGGGCCAGGATAAGGAGACTATCTCCAAAAGACTTCTGGAAGCAGGAGTCGCTCAGTCAGACGCTCAGGAGTTCATCGGACTTCTGGATGCGTGTGAGTTTGCCCGCTATGCGCCCGACGCCGGTTTCGAGGCGATGGACGCACACTATAAATCTGCCCTGGAACTTATTTCGGCAATTGATGAATCGATGAAGAAAAAGAGTAAACGTACTGGTCGCTCAGTTGCGGCCCTCCTTGCCTTGTTGCTGGTCCCTACGTCTATGTTTGCCGATAACTGGCAGGACGGAGTGGACGCATATTCGAAGGGGGAGTGGTCTGAAGCACGCTCGGCCTGGGAGGCAGTTCTTGCCGAAGGACAGGAGAGCGCAGCTTTGCTTACCAATATCGGCTCTGCATGTTTCAAAGAGGGTGATCTTGCCCATGCTATCCTTTACTTCGAAAAGGCCCTGAAGGTAGACCCTTCATATGACGATGCGAAATACGATCTGGAGTTTGCCCAGACCTTCCTCAAAGACAGGATCGAAACCGTTCCGGAGTTCTTTGTAAAAGGCTGGATAAGGTCGCTTCGCTGCAGCCTTTCAAGCAATGTCTGGGCTGTTGTCTTCCTGGTACTGCTCGCAGTTGCCCTGGGACTGACTTTACTCTTCCTTCTGGGTCGCAGTTCGGCTGCCAGAAAGACCGGTTTCTTTACCGGACTCGTCGCTCTTCTTCTGAGTCTGATGTGTCTGGGATTTTCGCTCAGACTTCGCGCAGAATACTCCGCCAATAGCTCCGCAATAGTAGTTTCACCCGTCACGGTCGCCCGCAGCGCCCCTGACAACAATTCCGGTACAGACCTGTTTATCCTCCACGAAGGCACTAAAGTGAAGGTGCTCGATTCGGTAGGTTCATGGGACAATATAGAGTTGTCTGACGGACGTCAGGGATGGATTTTGACAAATGAGTTGGAAATAATTTGACAATTCAAAAAAACTAGTTAACTTTGCGGTTCGATAAGGTAGTGTATTAGTTGATACGAAATAGTTAACAAATCAATAGTACTTATGAAAATTAAAGCTTTTCTTTTCGCAGCCCTCCTGATGGCAGGCGTTTCCGCATTCGCACAGGAGGCAGAGAGTGCTCCGGCAACCAAGGGCCCTTTCATCACCAATGAATTCGGTGACAACTGGTTTATCGGTGGCGGCATCGGCTGGAATCACTCAGCAGACGGTTTCAAGAAGGTCCTGAAGGGTCAGGGCTGGCTTGATGTAGGCGGCGGTATCGCAGCTGACATTAACTTCGGTAAGTGGATCGACCCTATGTGGGGAATCCGCGCCGGCTTCAACGGCATCCTTAACAGCCAGGCAGCTGGACAGGGTGATGAGTATCCTTTCCTCTTCGTCCATGGCGACGTTATGTGGAATGTCACCAACCAGGCTAAGGGCTATCAGAAGGATCGTACCTATCAGTTCATCCCTTACCTCTCCGCTGGTGCTTATTTCCCCTTCGGTGGTGGAAATCACTTCAACTTCGGTGTTGGTCTCGGCTTCCTGAACAAGATCCGTCTTACCGACAGACTTGATCTCGACCTCGACGCCCTCGGAATCATCATCAAGGATTCTTCTCTCGAAGGCAACAATACCGCTACCGGTCTTGCTCTCCTCGGAATCGCTACTGTAGGTGTTTCCTACAAGCTCGGTGTCCACGAGTGGGAGACCAAGGAAGAGGCCCTCATGCCTGCTACTGTTGCAGCAGCTGAGGCAGCAGCCGCTCTTGCAGCCGTTCAGGCAGAGAAAGAGCAGCTCGCAGCTGAGAAGGAAGAGGCCGAAGCCGCACAGGAAGAGGCTGCAAAGGAGAACGAGGCTCTCAAGGAAGAACTCTCCAGCAACGCAGCTCAGAACGAGGCTATCGTCAAGAACCTCATGGAGACCCCTGCAGTTGCATACTTCGAGATCGGTCAGGCTACCCTCTCCGTCAAGGAGCTCGAGCACTTCGATCGCATCGTGAAGACTATGCTCTCACAGGATAAGGAGATCAAGTTCACCCTCACCGGACTTACCGATCACAACACCGGTTCCGCACGTCGCAACAAGCAGCTCCAGAAGCAGCGCGCGAACTACATCCAGAAGCTCCTCACCGACAAGTACGGTCTTGAGAAGGATCAGTTCGAGGTTGTTATCGACGAGAGCGCTCAGAACAGGTACACCACCATCGAGCTCAACCGTGCCGTCGTCATCGAGGCCGCTAAAGCCGAGGAAGCACCTGCTGAGACTCCTGCAGAGTAATAACTCAACACTCAATAAAAAGCCGACTCATTTGAGCCGGCTTTTTTTATAGTATTTCGGCAACGACGAAGGTGCTGCCTCCTACGTAGATCAGCGTATCGGGGGAGGCGAGGGAGAGAGCATGGTCTAATGCGTCGCGAACCGATGGGGCTGTCTGCAGGGAAAGATCGGGCCTCAGGGCGCTCAGGCGTTCGAAGAGTGCCTGGACCGGCAGGGCGCGGGCAGAATCGGGGGCGCAGAGGATATAGCGGGCCCGGGCCGGCATCAGCGGAGCTATGTCGTCAAGGGCCTTGTCGGCCATGATGCCGTAGACTATGATAAGCGGGCGGCAGGACTGCTCGAGCTGGCGGAAGTTCCACTCCAGCGCCGGGGGATTGTGGCCTATGTCGCAGATGACGGTGGGGTTCTCCCGGAGGATTTCCCAGCGGCCGCGAAGGCCCGTGATCCGGGCTGTGAGGCGAAGCGCCTCGAGGTCGGGCTCAACCTTCAGGAGTTTAAGGGCGGCGAGCGTAGTGCGGATATTAAGGTCCTGGTACTCGCCCCGAAGGTCCATCCCTTCAAGATGGACGGGCTCTATAATCTCATCTGCGAAATGAAGCTCTGCTCCGACCTTACTCGCAAAATCGGTGAATACTTTATCGGTTTCAGGATCATGGCCCCAGACCAGTGCCGGGATGACGGGCTTGAAGATTCCAGCCTTTTCGAGAGCGATTTCCGCCCTGGTGTCGCCCAGCATCGAGCAATGGTCCAGGCCGATGCTCGTAACGACCGACAATTCCGGGGTAATAACGTTTGTGCTGTCAAGCCTTCCTCCAAGTCCTACCTCTATAACCGCAACATCTACAGCCTCCCTGGCAAACCACCAGAACGCCATCCCGGTCGTTATCTCAAAAAACGATAGATTCTCTATCTCCTTCTCATACCTCTCCAAAAACTCCATCACATCCTCTTTTCTGATCAAGGTCGGACCTCCGACAATCTTGATTCGCTCTCGGAAATCGAGAAGGTGTGGGGAAGTGTAGAGGCCGACGCGAAGACCTGAGGAGGCGAGGGAGGCGGCGATCATCGAGCTGACCGATCCTTTTCCGTTGGTCCCCGCTACGTGTATGCATCTGAAAGCCTTCCAGGGCTGCCCCAGAACGTTGTCGAAGGCTATCATGCTCTCGATTCCGGACTTGTAGGCCCGGCCGTTGAAACCCGAAACTTGAACGCTGGGATGGCGCTCAAAAATCTCTTCAATCTTTTTTTCGTATTGCATACAACTCAAAAATAACTAATTTTACACGATTTTAGTACATGAAAACGCTATTCGATTCCCGTTTCATAATTGACGGTGTGGCTGAGGAACTGACTCCGGCTCAGATGCTGGGAAGAAACCGGCCCCCGGTAGACGGCGAACCCATAGTCGATGAGACAGTGGATCCCGCAATCTTGTCCTTCGAATTCGACGAAGACAAGATCTCGAGCTACCTGCGTCTGGTTAAGAAAGCCAGACCGGAACTCCAGTTTCCCCTCGCTGCCCAGTATGCGCGCGCCAGGTTGGCCGGCGCGCTGATCGAGGCTATATGGTCCCATGGACATTTCACGCTGCCCGAACTGTCTGTCGACGCAAAATGGAGCTGGCACGAACAGGGGATAGGCAGCATGTCCGCCCTGTATGAGAGCGTCCGTGCGGTCAGCGAGTATGCCGATATCCTGGACATCGGATTCAGCAGCGTCGCCTGCGAAGACGGTGGACCGGAAATCGAGATGAAAGTGCCTCAGGCGGCGGGCCGCGCTATCCCTGCGACCCTCAATCCCGACCCCGAAAGCTGGATCGTGTACGTCCCCTTCGACACCGAAGAATACCGTCTGGGCGGGTCGCTTCTCGCGCAGGCCCTGGGCCTGAAGGGAGGCGCATGTCCGCAGGTGGATAACCCCGACTATCTGATGGACTGCTACGAGGTGGTCCGTGAGCTTGTCGAGGACCGTATCGCGATAAGCGGAATAAGCGTAGGGGCCGGCGGACTGATGTACGCCCTGGATAAGATGGCCTGCAAGGGGGTTGGGGCAGACCTGGATCTGTCTGACCTTAAGAGGGCGTATCCGGGATCGGACGTTGTCCGTCTGCTTTTCGGCGAGGTCCCGGGAGTGGTTTTCCAGATAAGGGACGATGATTTCGATTATCTGGATGCGGAGTTCATCCTTCAGGACGTGATGTATTTCCCGCTGGGCCATCCGAAGAAGGAAAAAGGGATCAACATCAGGTGGACTTCAAAGCCTGCGATAGGCAGCATATTGGAGTCTCTTGTCCGTTAGGCATTTGGTTTTAACCAAATAATTCGTAAATTCGCGAGCCTCAAAAAGAAACTAAAACAACAACATACTAAAACAAATTATGGCAGAAACAAAAAAGAGAGTCTATCGTTTTGGTGGTAAGACCGCCGAAGGCGATGGCGCTATGAGAGAGCTCCTTGGTGGAAAGGGAGCTAACCTTGCTGAGATGAGCAGGCTCGGAATGCCTGTTCCCGCAGGTTTCACCATCACTACAGAGTGCTGCGCAGAGTACTACGCCCTTGGCGGAGGTTACTCTGAGGAACTGAAGGCAGAAGTTGCCGAGGCTCTTGCAGCTACAGAGAAACTTATGGGAATGAAATTCGGTGATCCGAAGAACCCGCTCCTCGTCAGCTGCCGCTCCGGCGCACGCAGCTCGATGCCCGGTATGATGGACACCATCCTCAATATCGGTCTTTGCTCGGCTACTATCCCGGGCCTTATTGAGAAGACCGGAAACCCCCGCTTCGTCTACGATGCATACCGTCGTCTTATCATGATGTACTCAGACGTCGTGATGGAGAAGGCAGAAGGTATCGAGCCTGAGGACGGACAGGGTATCCGCCAGCAGCTCGACCGTATGATGGCCGACCTCAAGGAAAAGAAAGGTTACAAGCTTGATACAGATATTACCGCAGACGAACTCAAGGAGCTTGCCGAGGCCTTCAAGGTAAGGATCAAGGAAGTTCTTGGCGTTGAATTCCCGGACGATGCGAAGGCCCAGCTTTGGGGCTCGATCGGCGGCGTCTTCAAGAGCTGGAACGGAAAGCGTGCTATCGCTTACCGCCGTATCGAGAAGATTCCTGATGATTGGGGAACAGCAGTCAACGTCCAGTCTATGGTATTCGGTAACATGGGCTCTACCTCCGCAACCGGTGTAGCATTCAGCCGTAACCCTGCAAACGGAGACAACAAATTCTACGGTGAGTGGCTCATCAACGCCCAGGGCGAGGATGTCGTCGCTGGTATCCGTACTCCTAACCCTCTTAACGAGGCAACCAAAACCGACCACAACAAGCATCTCGAGAGCCTTGAGAAGGCCATGCCCGAGGTTTACGCAGAGCTCGACGGTATCCGCAAGCGTCTGGAGGAACACTTCCACGATATGCAGGACATCGAGTTCACTATCCAGGACAAACACCTCTACATGCTCCAGTGCCGTATCGGTAAGCGTACCGGTATCGCAGCTCTCCAGATGGCGATGGATATGCTCGACGAAGGCATGATCGATGAGAAGACCGCAGTCATGCGCGTTTCCCCCGCCCAGCTCGACGAAATCCTTCACCCTATCCTTGACCCCGCTTCCGAGAAGAAGGCAGCCGTCATCGCCAAGGGTCTTCCTGCATCCCCCGGTGGAGCAGTGGGAACTATCGTCTTCACATCCGAGGCTGCTATGGCAGCCGCAGCTAAGAAGCAGCCCGTCATCCTCATCCGTGAGGAGACCTCTCCCGAGGACATCGAGGGTATGCGCGCTTCTGCCGGTATCCTTACAACCCGCGGAGGTATGACCTCCCACGCCGCACTCGTCGCCCGTGGTTGGGGTAAGTGCTGCATCGTCGGTTGCGAGGCCATGAAGATCGACTTCGAGAACAAGACCGTCAGCTTCGAAGGCTCTGACGCCGTCTATAAGGAGGGCGAGTGGCTTTCACTCAACGGCGCAAAGGGTGCTGTCTATGCAGCCAAGATCGATACCATGGACGCATCTGAGAATCCTCTCTTCATCCGCTTCATGTCTATCGTAGACAAATACCGCCGTCTCGGAATCCGTACCAATGCGGATACTCCCGAGGATGCAATGCGCGCTCTCAGCTTCGGCGCCGAGGGTATCGGCCTCTTCCGTATCGAGCACATGTTCTACGGAAAGAACAGCGAGACCCCTCTCGCAAAGCTCCGCAAGATGATCATGTGTGAGACCGAGGAAGAGCGTGTCGCCGCTCTCGCCGAGCTCGAACCGTTCATCAAGGCTTCCGTTAAGGCTACCCTCAAGATCATGGATGGCAAACCCGTTGTCTTCCGTCTCCTTGACCCGCCGCTCCACGAATTCGTTCCGAAGTCTGAGGACAAGAGGGCAGAACTCGCAAAGGATCTCGGCATCAGCGTCGACGAAGTTGACAAGCGTGGTGAGAGCCTGCATGAGGTCAACCCTATGATGGGACACCGCGGAGTCCGTCTCCACGTCACCTATCCTCTTATCGCTGAGACTCAGTACAGGGCTATCTTTACTGCAACAGCAGAACTTAAGGCAGAAGGTCTCAACCCTCAGCCTGAGATCATGATCCCTGTTACCGTATCTGCCCGTGAGCTCGAGTTCCAGAAGAGCCACTGCGAGAAGATCCGTCTCGAGGTCGAGGCTCAGACCCGCCAGGCTATCGATTATCACTTCGGTACTATGATCGAGATCCCTCGTGCTGCTCTGACCGCAGACCGTATGGCCCGTACCGCTGAGTTCTTCAGCTTCGGTACCAACGACCTTACGCAGATGACCTTCGGCTTCAGCCGTGACGACGTAGGAACCTTCATGGGTGACTACCTCGGAAACAAGATCCTCGACAGCGATCCTTTCCAGACCATCGATGTCAAGGGCGTAGGTAAACTCGTAGAGTACGGTATTACTGCCGGTCGCAGCAAGCGCCAGGGCCTTATGTGCGGTGTTTGCGGTGAGCATGGTGGAGATCCTGATTCGATCAACTTCTTCAACAAGATCGGTCTCGACTACGTCAGCTGCTCTCCTTTCCGCGTCCCTATCGCTCGCCTTGCGGCTGCCCAGGCAGCAATTAAGCAGAACGACTAATAACGTTCACAATATTGAAAAAAGCAGGTCAACCGACCTGCTTTTTTTGTGAGCGCCACTGCCAGAGGACGACTCCGACGGAGACGGAGACGTTGAGGGAGTGTTTCGCCCCGAACTGGGGAATTTCGAGAGAGAAGTCGGCTGCGTCGACTACCGACTGCTGGACTCCGTCTACCTCGTTTCCGAAGATGAAGGCATAGCGGGCGCCGGGCTCGGGGGTGAACTGTTCGAGCGAGCGCGAGCTTACCGTTTGCTCCACGGCTACGACAGTATAGCCGTCTGAACGCAGACGGTCTACGAGCGCGAGCGTGTCCTGGACGTGTTCCCATGGGACACTGTCCTCCGCCCCGAGGGCGGATTTGTGGATTTCGGCCGAGGGCGGGCAGGCGCAGATGCCGCACAGCCAGACTTTGTCTGCCTTGAAGGCATCTGCCGTCCGCAGGGCGCTGCCGACATTGTGTGCGCTGCGGATATTATCCAAAACAACGACCATCCCGGATTCCGGAAGGTCCTTGTATTGCTCCGGGACGATGCGTCCCAGTTCGCTATTTAAAAGTTTACGATCAGACATGATTGACTATCGCAAATTTAATGATTATCTTTGTCTTAATATGAAACAGGATAAACAAATATTCGACCTCATTGAGAATGAGCGCGAACGTCAGGCCGGCGGCCTCGAACTTATTGCGTCTGAAAATTATGTGAGTGAGCAGGTCCTCCGCGCGATGGGCTCTGTCTGTACTAACAAATATGCCGAAGGCTATCCGGGCCACAGATATTATGGCGGATGCGAAGTAGTCGACAAGATCGAGCAGCTCGCAATCGATCGCCTGAAAGCGCTGTACGGCGCTGCATGGGCGAACGTCCAGCCCCATTCCGGCGCCCAGGCCAATATGGCCGTGACTATGGCCGTTCTCAATCCGGGCGATACCTTCCTCGGACTCGACCTAAGCTGCGGCGGACACCTTACCCACGGCTCGCCCGTGAACGCGTCCGGCATCCTGTACCATGCCGTCCCCTACGGCCTCGATCCGAAGACCGGCCTTATCGACTACGACCGGATGGAGCAGCTCGCCCTCGAACACAAACCGAAGCTGATCATCGGAGGCGCTTCCGCTTACTCGCGCGAGTGGGATTACGAACGCATGCGCGCTATCGCGGATGAGGTCGGCGCTGTCCTGTGGATCGACATGGCCCATACTGCCGGTCTTATTGCGGCCGGCCTGCTCAAGAATCCCGTCCGTTATGCCCATATAGTTACCAGCACGACCCACAAAACGCTTCGCGGACCGCGCGGCGGTATCATTCTCATGGGCCAGGACTTCCCGGACCCGCAGGGCCGCCGGACTCCGAAGGGCGAGGTGAAGATGATGAGCGCCGTGCTCAATTCCATGGTTTTCCCCGGCGTCCAGGGCGGACCGCTCGAACACGTAATCGCCGCGAAGGCAGTTGCGTTCTATGAGGCGCTGCAGCCCGAATTCGCCGAGTATCAGATGCAGGTCAAGGCCAATGCCGCCGCCATGGCCCAGGCGTTCCTCGACCGTGGGTACAAGATCGTCAGCGGCGGAACAGACAATCACCTTATGCTGATCGACCTCCGCTCGAAGTTCCCGAACCTCAGCGGAAAGGTGGCCGAGCGCGAGCTGGTTGCGGCCGAGATTACCGTGAACAAGAACATGGTCCCGGACGATACGCGCAGCGCGTTCCTGACTTCCGGCCTGCGAATCGGTACGCCCGCTATCACTACCCGCGGCTTCAAGGAAGAGGATATGTCTAAGATCGTAGCCCTTATAGACGAAGTCCTGACATCATGCTCGACCTGGGTTGATCCTCAGGCTAAATCTTCCGATCCTATCCTTGCCCCGAAACATCTCGAACTTCTCGCCGAGGTCCGTGCAGAAGTCAAAAAGCTCACCGACGGCCGCCCGCTCTTCGCATACTAATTGCTCGCCCAGGTAGGGCGCTGAATCGAAGAGAAGTAATGGTCGCCATCAGGCGACCGGCCGGGCCGTGTATTTTGCGCGAGCAAAATACGGAAAGGCGAAAAGGCCGCAGGGGGTTTGGGGGATGCGTCATCCCCCAGTGACAAATTGTCACTGGCACGGGGATTGTCGTTTAAATAGGCAGAAAGTAATTAATACCTATTATATATTATGATCAAACCACTTGCAGACAGAGTAGTCATCGAGCCTAAAGAGGCCGAGACGAAGACAGCGTCCGGAATCTATCTTCCTGACACAGCTAAAGAGAAACCCCAGCAGGGCACGGTAGTCGCAGTCGGCCCCGGAAAGAAAGACGAACCGATGGAAGTCAAAGTCGGCGATGTAGTTCTTTACGGCAAGTATGCGGGAACAGAGGTAACCGTAGACGACAAGAAGTACCTCATAGTAAAACAGTCTGACATTTTAGCTATTCTATAATTATGGCAAAGGAAATTAAATTCGATGTGGACGTACGTTCCGCAATGAAAGAAGGCGCGGACGCACTTGCTAATGCAGTGAAAGTTACACTCGGACCGAAAGGCCGTAATGTAGTTATCGACAAGAAATTCGGTGCTCCTCAGGTTACCAAGGACGGCGTTACAGTCGCTAAGGAGATTGAACTTGAGGATAAATTCCAGAATATGGGCGCTCAGATGGTTAAGGAAGTCGCTTCCAAGACTAACGAGCAGGCCGGTGACGGTACTACTACCGCAACCGTCCTCGCCCAGGCTATCATCAACGTAGGAATCAAGAACGTCACTGCCGGCGCTAACCCGCTTGATCTCAAGAGAGGTATAGACAAGGCAGTCTCTGCAGTTGTCGCAGATCTGAAGAAACACAGCCAGCCCGTCGGAGACGATTATTCAAAGATCGAGCAGGTAGGTACCGTATCCGCCAACAACGATGCTTATATCGGAAAACTTATCGCCGATGCAATGTCTAAGGTCGGAACAGACGGCGTCATTACAGTTGAGGAAGCCAAGGGAACCGATACCGAGGTCAAGGTTGTCGAGGGTATGCAGTTCGACCGTGGATATATCTCCCCGTACTTCATGACCGACACCGACAAGATGGAGGCCGTTCTCGACCACCCCGCAATCCTTCTTACAGACAAGAAGATCTCCAACATCCAGGATATCATGCCCGTTCTCGAGCCGGTAGCTCGCGAGGGCAGGGAACTCCTCATCATCGCAGAGGATGTAGACGGTACTGCTCTTACCACTCTCGTGATGAACAGGCTCCGCGGTTCTCTTAAGGTCGCGGCAGTCAAGGCTCCGGGCTTTGGCGACCGCCGTAAGGAGATGCTTCAGGATATCGCTATCCTTACCGGGGCTACCGTCGTCAGCGAGGAGAGGGGCTTTACCTTCGAGAACATGACTCCCGAGATGCTTGGCCATGCCGAGAAAGTTACCATCACCAAGGAGAATACTACCATCGTAGGCGGCGCAGGTTCTAAGCAGGAAATCGCCGAAAGGGTTGAGATGATCCGCAAACAGATCGAGCTCACTACCTCCGAATATGACAAGGAGAAGCTCAAAGAGCGTCTTGGCAAACTTGCCGGCGGCGTTGCAGTCCTCTATGTGGGCGCTACTACCGAGGTAGAGATGAAGGAGAAGAAAGACCGCGTAGAAGATGCACTCAATGCGACCCGCGCAGCAGTTGAGGAGGGTTACCTCCCCGGTGGCGGTGTAGCTTACATCCGTGCAGCCGCCGCTCTTGCAGGCCTTACCGGCGAGAACGAAGACGAGACTACCGGTATCCATATCATCGCCAAGGCTATCGAAGAGCCTGTTCGCCAGATCGCCCAGAACGCAGGCGTAGACGGCAGCGTCATAGTCCAGAAGATCAAGGAAGGAAAAGACGATTTCGGTTACAACGCCAGGACCGCCGAGTTCGGCAGCCTGTACGAGGCCGGTGTCATCGATCCTACCAAGGTCGCTCGTGTAGCCCTGGAGAATGCAGCTTCAGTAGCGGGAATGTTCCTTACAACCGAGTGTGGTATAGTAGACATCCCTGAGCCCGCAGCTGCCGCTCCGGCTATGCCAGCAGGCGGAATGATGTAATTTTTCAAATTTTTTAAAAAATAATTTGGAAATTAAATTTTAGTTACTACCTTTGCAATCCCGCTTGAGAGACAGCGGGATTTTTTACACTCTGATTGAGGCGCAGGCCTCAAAAATTTTGTAAAAAAATTGAAATAAAGTTTGCATTGTAGAAAAAAGTTTCTACCTTTGCAACCCGCTTTTCGGAGCGGACAAAAAGATCATTGAAAAGACTGATAAGATAAGTACAAGCAAGTACCGAGAAACAAGAAAAAATCGAGAGCGTTAATTTCTTTGGAAATTGAAGCGTCGGGGTCAAGCTAAGAAATATAAGAATATACAAAGAAGAGTTTGATCCTGGCTCAGGATGAACGCTAGCGGCAGGCTTAACACATGCAAGTCGAGGGGC
>ONOI01000060.1 GCA_900319375.1 uncultured Bacteroidales bacterium
GTCTCGCTGAGGATCTTGTCCCTCTTGTGTTCGGGCATGAACTCGATAGTACGGCAGTTGTGGAGACGGTCTGCCAGCTTGATGAGGACGACACGTACGTCGTCGTTCATCGTAAGGAGTATCTTCTTGAAGTTTTCAGCCTGCAGACTTTCTGTCTGGTAGCCGCTCTGTTTAGTTCTGTCTTCCTCGTCGAGAACTATCTTCATCTTGGTAAGGCCGTCTACCAGCGAGGCCACCTTCTGACCGAAGAGGTTCTTGATGTCCTCTACCGTATACTCGGTATCCTCGACTACATCGTGGAGGAGGGCGGCTACGATAGACTTGTATCCGAGGCCGATGTCGGAGACAACAATCTTAGCCACCTGAATCGGGTGGATGATATATGGCGCTCCCGAACGGCGGCGTACATTTTTGTGGGCCTCGTTCGCGAACTCGAAGGCTTTCTGGACCACCTTGAACTCATCTTCGGTACGGCAGCGGGCCTTAGCCGCCTCCGCAAGCGAAGCGTATTCCTTCTCAATAAGGTCGAAATCTTCTTTGGTAAATTCCGTATCCATACACTCTAAAACAGGGTCGGTTCCGACTCGTCAGACGAATCTATCCGGCTTCCTTCCGGAAGCATCTCCCAGAATTCGTCTTCACTGACTATTCTGATGCCAAGTTCCTGGCACTTCTTTACTTTTTCGGGTCCGGGTTTTATTCCGGCAAGCAGGAAGGACGTCTTCGAGCTTACCGAGGCGGAATTGCGCCCGCCGTGGCGGACTATAAGGTCCTTGAGGGTTTCGCGGCTGCAGGAGAAGTTACCGGAAACTACTATCGTAAGGTCCTTGAGAGAGTCCGACAGGACGCTCTGGGCCCCGCCGTCTACCGCGAACTTGAGGCCGTAGCCCCTCAGGCGCTGGATTTCGATCGCATGGCGGGCATCCGACATGTACTCGAAGATACTGCCGGCGATGACGTCTCCGACGTCCTTAACCGCCGCGAGTTCTTCCTCGCTGGCCGCCGCTATTGCGTCTATATCGCCGAAATGGCGGGCTACCTCGCGCGCCGTCTGCTCGCCTACGTAACGTATTCCAAGGGCGAACAAAACGCGCTCAAAAGGCACATTCACCGACTCGCGCAGGCTGTCGATGAAGCGTTTGGCCGACTTCTCCTTCCAGCCTTCGAGCGTCATCAGCTGACTCGCCTTGAGGTCATAGAGGTCGGCTGGGGTATGGGCCAGGCCCAGGTTATAGAGCTGGTCCACGGTCGCGTCGCCGGCGATTATGTTCATCGCCTTGCGCGACATGAAATGGAGCAGGCGGCCCTTTATCTGCATCGGGCAGCCGTCTGTATTCGGGCAGAACCACTTTGCCTCGCCCTCGCCTCGGCGAAGGGGAGTGTGGCAGTCCGGACATTCTACCGGGAAATCGACGGGCTGCGAGTCCGCCGGACGCTGGCTAAGCTCCACGGCCGTGATCTTGGGGATGATCTCGCCTCCCTTCTCAACATAGACCATATCACCGATTCTGATGTCCAGAATCGCCATCTGGTCTGCGTTATTGAGGGTAGCGCGCTTTACGATAGTCCCAGACAGCAGAACCGGGCTCAGGTTCGCGACCGGAGTCACGGCTCCCGTACGGCCTACCTGATAATCGATAGACAGGACCTTTGCGAGGGCCTGTTCAGCCTTGAATTTATAGGCCACGGCCCATCGGGGAGATTTGGCCGTGTATCCAAGCTCCCTCTGGTAATCCAGCTGATCGATCTTGATGACGATGCCGTCTGTAGCGTAGGGGAGCTTCTTTCGCTCGGTATCCCAGTAATCTATGTATTCCAATACCTCTTCGATCCCATGGCAGACCTTGTTGTACTCGGAGACCGGCAGGCCCCACGAAGCCGCCTTCTGAAGAAGTCCGCTGTGGGTGCTTGAAAGCGAGTCATCCGCCAGGCTCTGAGCCGGGATGTGGTAGAGGGTACAATACAACCCGCGCCGGGCCACCTCGTCCGGGTCCTGCAGCTTAAGCGACCCGGAGGCGGCGTTGCGCGGGTTTGCGAACGGCTGATCCTCGGCATCCAGGCGCTGCTGGTTCAGATGATCGAAAGAAGAATAAGGCATAAGGATCTCGCCCCTGATCTCGAACTCGTCCGGGTAATCGCCCTTCAGTTCGTGGGGGATATTGGCGATCCTCATCACATTCTCCGTGACGTCATCACCTACGCGGCCGTCTCCGCGCGTAAGCGCGCGGACAAGTTTTCCGTCTTTGTAGGTAAGACAGATGCTGGTTCCGTCGAATTTCAGTTCGCAACAGAACGAAAACTCGCGGCCTTCGAGCAGACCTGCCGCCCTGGCCGCGAATTCTTCGATTTCCTGACGTGAGTAGGTATTGGAAAGCGAAAGCATCGGGTAACGGTGCTCGCGCTGAACGAAGCCCTGCTGGGCAGCAGGACCGTCTTCGAGGTCGGACCCGACCCTCTGGGTAGGGGAGTCGGGGCTGTAGAACTCGGGCCACTCATTCTCCAGGTCCTCGAGTTCCCTCATCAGGTGATCATAGTCGAAATCCGACATAGTCGGCATATTCTCGACATAGTACCGCCTGCTGTTCTCCCAAAGAAGAGCACGCAACTCTTCTATCCTGGCTTTAGCTTCGTTCTTATCCATTAAACTTACTTATGTTGTGAAATCAGATGTTCTCGTCCCAGCGACCCTGGCCACCCGCGGCCGATAGCGGGGGGACCACTAGCGCGAAGCGCGTCTGGTGGGATGAGCGAAGCGAAGGTCGCTGGGATGAGACATCTGATTTCTTACCAATTAAGTATCTTTTTAAAGTCATAGTCTGCCGGGTTGGCTACATACTTTTTGGCCTCTTCGTAGTCGGCGGGAGTGATGTAGTGGCAGATATGATTGTAGTAGTTCTGGGCGGTACCGCCTTCGATAGCGACGCGGCGCGGAGGAATCTTTCCGCTTTCGTCCTGGAGGTCCTTAAGGTAGAGAGGCTTGGCGTTTCCGTCGTGGTCTACGAAGACCATGCAGCCGGTTTCGCCCCTTGAGAAGAGCTCATAGGCTCCCATTGCGAGCTCAGAGCAGTATGTAAGGTCGAATGCGATAGGATCCTGGCAGCGGACGTCGTAGCCGATCTCGACGGGACGGGTCTTGATCTTGAGGCCGATCTTCTTGAACTCCTTCTCGAGGATGTCGTTGAAGAGGACTGCCTTGGAGATCTTACCAAGCTCGGGGTGGCCGTGTTCGTCGTAGGTCATGGTAACGCCGGCATTCTTGATTTCCTGAGGATCGAGGTCGTGGAAAACGCCTTCTGCGACCACTACGGTTCCGTAAGGAATTCCGAGGATCTTTCTCTTAAGGATAGCGGAGATGGCGAGCTTGACGATCTTGTCGAGGTTGATGCCGGTCTTGTTGAACATCTCGGGGATGATGGTCATAGGGCAGTGGGTTGCTTCGCCGATTCCAAGGGCGAGATGTCCTGCGCTGCGGCCCATCGCGGAGATGAGCAGCCAGTTGCCGCTGGTACGGGCATCCTCATAGACGGTACGTGCGATATGGGCTCCTTCGTCCTTTGCGGAGTTGAAACCGAAGGTAGGGGTATTCTCCGGGAGAGGAAGATCGTTATCGATGGTCTTGGGGATGTGGATGTTTGCGATAGGGTATTTCTTTGCCTCGAGGAACTTTGCAATTCTGTTGGCTGTAGAAGCGGTATCGTCTCCGCCTACTGTGACAAGGAGCTTGATATCGTTGTCCTTGAAGAGGGCGAGGTTGAAGTTGTTCTCGAAATCCTCGGGAGTCGGTTTGAAGCGGCTCATCTGGAGGTAGCTGCCGCCCCTGTTGAAGTATGCGTCTGCCTTGAAGAAGTCAAGGTCTTCTGTACGCGGGTTCTTGCTGAAGAGTCCGCTGTAGCCTCCGTGGAGACCGATAACGCGATAACCGTTGCTGAGGAAGGTCTTGGCGACCGAACATACGACGGTATTCATGCCCGGAGCCGGGCCGCCGCCGCAAAGAATGATAACTGATCCTTTCATTGTTTTAAGTTGTATCTAGTATATTTAGTACTTGTTCTCAAGCGAATCGTACAAATTTAACTTATTTCCGGCATATTTGGAAATCCCACGGCCCCGCCTGAACTACCAGTTCGGAGCCGAAGGCTCCAGGGGCCTCGGGAGGTATTCTGAGACAGGCCGAAACGGGCTTGTCCGAGAAGTTGGCTAACACGACCGCCGCCGACTTGTCGCCGTACCTCATAAAGGCGAAATGTTTTCTCATATCGAAGCCCAGGGCCGCTTTCTGACAGTAACACAGATCGAAGTTCTGAGCCGCCCCGAGTTCCTGGCGAAGTCCGAGGACCTTGCGATAGACATCCAGTATCTTCTGCTGATACTCGGAGAGGGGAGCGAGAGGGTCTATGTGGCGCTGGTCGTCGAAAATGCTGGTTCTGCCGGCAGCGCCGTCGAGGGCTGCCTCTCCCAGTTCCTGGCCGAAGTAAAACATAAACGGACAGGGGTAGAAGAGGGCTGAAACTGCCAGCGCGGCAAAGCCCTTCTCGGCAGAGCCGGCAAACCACGGACTGGCAAGACGCTGTTCGTCGTGGTTCTCGAGGAAATTCAGCATATGGGGCTGTAGGGCCCCGAGTCTTTGCCAGACTCCGGTTATGTCCCAGGCGAGGTTTGCGCCCGACATTATTCCGCGAAGGGTATCGTAGAGGCCGGATTTGTCGTAGAGGTAATCGAAGCAGGCGGAGTAGATGAAACGCTCGTATGAGCCCATCTCATAGACCTCGGCTATGAACTCCAGGCCGGGGTGAGTCTGCTTTGCTCCAAGAATAAGGTATCGCCAGAACTCGACCGGCACCAGCTCGGCCATATCGCAGCGGAAGCCGTCGACTCCCTTGTCTGCCCAATAGCGGACTATAGCGAGCATCCGGTCCCAGTTTTCCCTGCAGCCGTAATCGATCTTGTCGGTATCCGTCCAGTCGTAGTCGCAGCGGTGGAGGGTCTGGATTCCGCCGTGGGAATCCGAGTAATCGGGGGAAACGTGGTTCGGGACGAAGTCTATTATGACCTTCATTCCCGCCTGATGCGTACGCCGGACGAGGTCCTCGAACTCCTGGATCCTGCGGTCTTCGTTGTCTGCCAGGTAAGGATTGATGTCGTAGTAATCGATAATCGAATAGGGAGAGCCCAGTTTGCCCTTGACATAGGGCCTACCCATCGAGTGTCTGATGATTCCGGTATACCAGATATGGGAGACCCCCAGGGAGCGCAGATAGCCAAAGGAGGGGCTGTCGAAGCCCGACATCTTTCCGCTGCGCCAGAGGCGGGTCAGTACCTGGTAAACAATCATCTTCCTAGGCGTTTCTTCTCTTGAATTCAGCTACCGTTACGGCCGTAGCGACTGCGACATTGAGCGACTCGGCGCCTGGGCCTACCGAATAGGAGGGTATCTTGATGCGGGAGTCTACATTCGCTCCGACTTTCTTGCTTATTCCGAAGGACTCGCTGCCCATCACTATAAGGCCCTCAGCCTTAAGCTCAGCCTGATAGATATCCGAGCCGTCGAGGAAGGTCCCATATACCGGCAGCCCTGCTTCCCTAAAACTTCTGCAGAGAGCAGTCAGGTCGCAATAGACGACCGTCTTACGGAAGACAGCGCCCATCGAAGCCTGAACTACCTTGGGGTTATACTGGTCTACCGTATCCTCAGAGGCGAATATGCCGTCTATTCCGAACCAGTCCGCAATTCTCATGATAGTCCCGAGATTGCCCGGGTCACGGACGCTGTCCAGCGCCAGGAACAGGCCTTTACCCGCCACGGCCGGTTTAGGCTCGGCCTTACGGATAACGGCAAGGACGGGGGAGGGGGAGTCCAGTGAACTGATTCTGGACATCTGCTGCTCGCCTATTTCGTCGCGGCGATAGAGTTTATCGATCTTGAAGCCAGACTCGAGAGCCTCGGCCACCATCTTTTCGCCCTCGACCACGAAGAGTCCTTCGATGTCGCGGAACTTCTTCGAGCCCAGGGCTTTTACAGACTTGATTTCAGCTGAAGTCAACTTAACCATAACGAGAGTGCTAATATACTCAATTATTTGCTAAATTTGTACGATTCTGTATATGAAAAAGAAGACCCTCAGCCCTCTGTTTTACCTGGCAGTCCTTGCAGGTCTGGCAACCTCCTGCGCTTCACTCTCGAAGGTGGAGCTTGCAGAGGATGAGTACATCCTGGATTCATATAAAATCGAAGTAAGCGGAGACCCTTTCTTCAACGTCAGCGAACTCTCCCAATATGTCCGCCAGAAGCCGGTCAGATCCCTGTTCAAGAGAAAGCCTGTTATCCTCAACAAACGCAGTACGGCCCTCTCCAGGGCGGCGATGGGCGAGCGTCTGACTAAACTCGGATACTACGACTCAAAGGTAGATACCTCTATCTTCTACAAAGGAAAGAAAGCCAAGGTCGTGTATCAGGTTGAGCTGGGCCAGCAGATCCCTATCGATACCGTCATCTTCAGGCTTGCGGAGGCCGACGGTTTCCGGACAGACTTCATGGCCGATTCCAGCAAGATCCTCGTACGCCAGGGAGAGAATCTTTCAGAGGTTACCATGGAAGAGGAAATAGCAAGAAGCGTAGAGTCTCTTCGCGCCAAAGGCTATTACAACATAGATCAGAGCCAGTATCACTTCTACGCTGATACAAACGGCCGCAGCGGAAAGGCGGCGGTTATCTATGAGATACCCTCCACTATCAGGAAATCCTACATCGGTAAGGTTACGGTATCCTATCCGGAAGACCTGAAGTTCAAGGAGTCCGTCCTTCGCGGAATGAATCTCCTTCACCCCGGAGACCTCTACAATGTAGACAAGGTCTCCAATACTTACTCCAGATTCTCCTCGCTGAGGGTATTCCAGAGCGTAGGAGTGAACCTTACCCCTGCAGACAGTACTACCGTAGACTGCAATATAGCCCTCACTAAATCCAAACTCCAGGGTTTCAAGACTAATCTGGAAGTCAGTACGAACTCTTCCGGCCTTATCGGCATTTCTCCCCGCCTCAGTTACTATCATAAGAATATCTTCGGCGGAGGGGAGTGGCTCAGCATAGGTTTCAGCGGAAACTTCCAGTTCATGATAGACAGCGACACACACGCAACCGAGGTCGGTACTTCCGCCTCTCTCAGCCTTCCTCGCTTCCTTGGACTGGGATACGAACGCTTCCAGGGATCCAATGTTCCCCGTACGGAATTCAACCTGTCTTTCTCTCACCAGAACCGTCCGGAATATACCCGCAACCTTTTCTCCGGTTCCTATGGCTATACCGGAATCTACCGCAAAAAACTTTCGTATCAGGTATACCCGCTCCAGATCAACTACGTAAGGCTCTTCGACCTCAACTCCGCCTTCGCGGAAAGGCTCAACAAGAATCCTTACATGAAGTACTCGTATCAGGACCACTCCGATATCGGAGTCGCGGGAACCTTCTACTACTCTAGCAGTTCCGATCCTATCCCTACTACCTCATACTATACGGCAAGGCTCCAGGCAGACCTTTCGGGCAATGTAATCAGCCTCTTCAAGGGTCTTCTTCCCGCCAACGGAGCAGGTCAGGGTCTTCTTCTCGGAGCGCCCTTCTCCCAGTATGCAAAGGTTGAGCTGGCCCTTGCCCGCGGCTATCGCTTCGGCCTGGACGACCAGCAGGCGGTCGCATGGCGCATCCTCGCAGGTATAGGTCAGGCCTACGGAAACAGTACTGCGCTGCCCTATGAAAAGCAGTTCTATGCAGGAGGAGCCAGCAGTATGCGAGGCTGGCAGACCCGTTCACTGGGCCCGGGAGCATCAGCTCTCGACAAGACCTTCAGCATCCCCAGCCAGACCGGTGATATGAAACTCGAAGCAGACGTCGAATATCGCTTCCCGCTGTTCTGGATGCTGGAAGGAGCTCTGTTCGCCGAAGCCGGAAACATCTGGGACACACACTCGGGAGTTGATCTTACCGCCATCGCCGCCGACTACGGTCTCGGCATCAGGCTCAACGCCAACGTCATCCTTATCCGTCTTGATATGGGTGTACGCCTCCGTGATCCTTCCGCCTCTGTCAAATGGCTCGACCCCGTCACCGCATTCAAAAACGGCGGCGTCGCCCTCCACTTCGGAGTAGGTTATCCGTTCTAGTTTTTTACGGAAGTTCCTCTTCCTTTTTCACAAGGTCCGCGCTGTTTTGTTAAAAGTGTGATTTTATGCCGCACACCTTGAACGCAAAACCCACCACACGCCTTGGTGTGTAAAACCGCACAAATCACACACCAACCCTTTCAAAAACGCCCCTTGGTGTGTAAATAGCCCCAAATCACACACCAACTTCGCCTGCGGCCGGAGACTCCCTCGCGCGGGACTCGTCTCGCAAGTCTTTGACTTGCTCGCTCGGACCCTTCCATTGTCTCCTGCGTCCTGCTCCCAAGCTGAGTGAAAGCAAGCTTTCCCTCACCTTTATCGCAGAACTTGTATCCAACGGACACCTCCCCGCTCCCCGTGGCCGCGGGTGGCCACGCCCGCTCGAGGGAGTCCCCGCGCCTTCGGCGCTTCTACCCCATACTACCGTTCGATTATATATTCGTTAGCCCCCGGCAGGGTTAGTGTCGCGAGGGGTAGGGCCTCATTGTTTGCTATGTCGCCGAGCCCGCGCGGGCCTAAAAGTAGGGGACG
>ONOI01000041.1 GCA_900319375.1 uncultured Bacteroidales bacterium
GAGGTCCAACCCCTCGCGACAACTTCCCTGCCGGGGGCTTAAGAATATATATTCGAACGGTAGTGTGAGCCGGCAGAGAGATTTCGGCGGGACACCGCGTACTCGACTGCTCCAGCAGAATAGCCGGAGGAGCGGGGACTCCCTCGAGCGGGCGTGGCCACCCGCGGCCACGGGGAGCGGGAAGGTGTCCGTTGATAGCGAGTTATGCGATGAGGAATGATGAGGGTGGGCTTAGAGGAGCGGAGCGACGATGTCGGCATCAGCCGACCGGCCGGGCCGTGACTTTGCGCAAGCAAAGTTGGAACCGACGCACGAGCGAGTGAGGAAGGTACTTGTATCTTCTTCCGAGCGAGAAGGAGGCGAGCGAAGCTAAAGGCGGAAAGGCCGCAGGGGGCTAGGGGGAAGGACGCTTCCCCCGTATGAATAGTTGACGAGTCCCGCGCGAGGGAGTTCCCGGCCGAAGGCGAAAAGTCCCGAAAAGCCGACTGCGCCAAAAATGCCAAAATCGGCGCCGGGGAGGGGAAAAATCAGTAAATCCGCGCCAAAATCCCGTAAAAAAGCGCCGGAAGGAGGAAAAACCTGCTGTTCCGCGCCGAAAATGCAGAAAATGGCGCCGGAAAGGGGAAAACAGCTACAATGCGAGGTGTAGGTCGGCGAGCTGGGAGGCGGCGGGACGGTGGGTGATGCAGATGATGGTCTTCGACTGGCCAAAGCGCTCCTTGATGCGGGAGAGAACGAGCTGCTCTGTGGCGGGGTCGAGGGCGGAGGTGGCTTCGTCGAGGATCAGAATTCCGCCGGGACGAAGGAGGGCGCGGGCGATGGCGATGCGCTGAGCCTGGCCCTCGGAGAGGCCGCGGCCGATTTCGGCGCAGGGAGTGTCAAGCCCGTCCGGCAGCTCGAGGACGAAATCGGCCGCGGCGAGGTGGAGGGCCTCGCGAAGCTCTTCGTCAGTTGCCGAAGGCCGGGCGAGAAGCAGGTTCGCGCGCACCGAACCGCTCAGCAGCGAGTTGCCCTGAGGGACATACATGAAGTTGCAGCGGGTAGCCGGGCTGACGGGGACGGATGCCCGATCGGAGTCGGACGATCCCATCGTGGCGCCGTATAGCTCCAAGCGTCCAGACGAAGGGACGAGTAATGCGAGCAGAAGCTGCGCCAGGGTACTTTTTCCCTCGCCGGTGGGTCCGGTTATCACCGTCATCTTACCGGGCAGGAAGTCAAAGCTCAAACCGGACAAGACCGGCTCGGGACGCCCCTCATAACTGAAAGTAACATCAGTGAGGCGTACTCCCGGAGCTCCCTCAACCAGAATATCCTCATACTCTCCTTCCTGTGGCAGCTCGCCGATCTCCAGCAAGCGCTCCTCGGAAGAAAGCGACTTGATAAACGCGGGAATATACAGAGCAAGATTTGCGACGGGCCTCTGGACCTGACCTACCATCTGAAGGAAAGCCACCATCAGGCCATAAGTCACCGATCCGTCTTTAAGCCCCAGCACTCCCCATATAAAAGCCACGATATATCCTGCCGAAAAGCCTACGGACATGAAGCCGCGTGAGAGGGCTGAATACCCCAGGCGGGAAACGGTCCTCGAACGCTCCTGCTCCTGGAGCGCCTCCAGTTCTTCCTCGGAGGCACCTACACTACCCAGAGTCTTCACTAAAACTCTGTGTTGAAGAGTCTCCTGGAGATGTCCATTGATACGGCCGTCTATAGTTCGGATCTCGGTAGTGAGGGCCCTCATCCTGCGGAAATACAGACGGGCTCCCACAACCGCTACCGGCATAATCCAAATAAGTATCCACGCCAAAGAAGACGAGAACACGAACAGCATCACAACCGCCGCAATCAGCTGCAGAACGGTAACGAACGCCGTAGGGATATCGCAGCAGATGAACTCCGTAATAACCCTGATATCCTCCTCCATACGATTGGCCATATCGGCGCTGTGGAACTTGTCCTTACCGGTCCAGGTACTGCGCAGGGCCTTCTCGAAAACATCCGAGCGTATCCTGTTCTTTGCCAGAATCGTAATCCGTCCCTCATAGTACTTCACGAAAATCCGCATCAGAACCTGAAGGACCATAATCCCGACCAGCAGCCATATCGCAAGCCCAAGAGGAGCATCCAGCTGACCGGTCGCAATATCTACGACTCTCTTGCTGAACCACACAAAAGCGAGCGAAGCCGCCGCCGCAACAGTCTGAAGGAAAGCGCTCAGCAGCACCTTCCACCGAACTGTCCGGAGCAGTCTCCAGACTCCCTTAAGACATGGTCCGAAATCTTTCACTTGGCGGCAATACCTATCTCAACCCACTTATTGGCTATAGCCGCAGCATCCTTAGCAGCAGTCTCCTCAGAGACATCATACTTCTCGGTAAGCAGCGAAACAAGAGTCTCTACCGAGAACTCCTTCATACCGCTTACCTGCTCCCACAAATACGCTGCGGTAGCATTCAGATGGATCATTTTATTGAAATTGACGAGCTCCGTACTCTCCGGTACTATGATAAACTCGCCGCATATTTCCCTAAGCCTGAATCCTTCTACGACTTTCATATCAATCTTCTATAAATGGCCAAATAATATCTTCTCACAAAGTACGGCAACGCGTTCCATCTTCGGGCGCGGGCCATAAAGCGGGGGCTGCAAATATCTACAGTCTTACCCCCGGGACGGACAACCGAAACAGCCTTTCCCTTCACATCCGCCAAAGAGCAGCTCTCAGTCCCGACCAAATTTCCGTCACCCTTCAAAGTTACGCAATCCCCGTCAATCTTCACAATGCGGTGGAGCACAAAACGCCCGGGCGCAATCTCTGCGAGGACGGCGTCTCCGACCTCATACGCAGGGAAAGCCTTCAGCCTGACGCTGTCGCGGTCGCCCACGATAAAGGGCAGCATGCTCGCGCCCTTGGTGCGGATTTCGACCTCGTTGCCATGGGCAAGAAGGGCGGCGACCTCGGGCAGCAACACTTCGTTCGGGAGGGTCAGGTTCATGCGTGCGCGCCCTCCCCGGCGATGCCTGCGTAACACACGCGGGCTGCGTCTTCGTCCGGCAGGCAGTGCATCGCGAACGAGGGCGCGCCCTGAATGGCCGCCGATATTGCGGAGTGGAGCCCGTCTCCCATCGCACGGTCGGCCTTGAAGCCGGAACACGACGAATACAGGCTCGCGTACGCTTCCACGACCGAAAGCCGCTCGAGCCGGTTTTCCAACGCGCGCTCGATCCGAACGAACGCCCCGACGGGGAACGATTCGTTTCGGTAGCATGGGGTTTTCCCGCTCCACGGCGAGCCGTAGGCCACAACCCGACCGTCCGGCCAGCAGCGGACCACGGGGTTGTCGTCATTCATAAGGTGAGTCCCCGGGATTGCCTGCAGCCACATCCGGCTATGGGTACTCTTCCCCGTCCCGCTCTTCGCCAGGAACAGGTAGGCCCGCCCGCCGCTGGCCACGGTCGATGCGTGCATCTCCAGGGTCCCGAGCGTCGCAGTCGCGAACGCATACTGCAACATCAGCGAGTTATTGAGCGCAAACTCGGCCTCGGCCGGCCTTTCGATAAAGAGCTTCGAGGCTTTGAAGTCAGCGCTCAGTTCCAGGACAGCCGAATTCGGACGTCCCGGACTCGGGGCCATCAGCACACGCCAGCCGCCGGGGGCGCGCCATAGCGAAATGACGGTCTCTCCCGGTTCTGCCCCCTGGTCGATCACCAGCTCGCAAGGCGTGGGCTGGGGCGCCTGCCCGGCGGCTGCCACCTCCAGGCTGAACAGCGGCTCCCCGGTCGCCTTAACGGCGAAAGGAGCGTAATTGTCCAGCCTGAGCGATAACTCGTCAGGGATCAGGATTCTGAAACGGTGATCGGCAACCAGGCAGTCCACCTCGTTACTTCTGAATGTCTATGAAAGGAAGAGCGCCGCCACCATTGTAGGTAGGGAGTTTTCCATCCCACTTCTCGATAGCGTACTGCTCCACGAGGAGTTTGTTGAGCGAAGCGGAAACTACGCGGTTGTAGTAGGCCTCGCCGTCGCCCTTGATCTTGAGAGCCTTTGCCTCACCTTCGGCCTTTGCGATCTCGATCTTCGCTTCGGCTTCGGCCTCCTTAACCTTATTTTCCGCCTTCAGAGCATTCTGAACAGCCTCGTTCTTAGCGTTGATAGCGGCGGTAAGGGATGCCGGAGGATCGATCTTGGTAGTAAACTCGCGGACGATGAAGCCTTCCTGGTTCATCGACTCGTCCAGACGGGCGCGCACCTCTGTCTCGAACCTGGCGCGGTTAGCCATCAGCTCGTCTGAGGTGTAGTTATTGGCGCAGGTACGGTACGCTTCGAAGATACAGGTCTTGATGTAGCCCATCTCCAGTTCGCGTACGGGTTTACGGTATTTGATAAAGATATCTGTAGCCTTCGTCTCGTCGATCTGGTAGGCCAGGGTCGGGGTCATCGAGAAGATGGCAGCGTCCTTAGGGTTGACCGTGAAGGGATCGTAAGTCACACGCTGAATGAATGTGGGGTATTCGAAAATACGTTCTGTAATAGGGTTATACCATACCCAACCGCGGCAGGTTCCCTCGACACCGCCCTTGAGGTTTTCGTTGGCGCTCCATTTCTTGAAGCGGATACCTACCGAAGCGGAATCGATAGTAGTACAGCACGAAGCCAGCACCACGATAGTAATCGTTGTAATCGCAAGTGCGATGAAAGTTGATTTGACCGGTTTGTTCATATTATTTGTCTTTATTGGTTTCCAACTATCAAAGATAATAAATATTCAGTACTTTTGTGTGTTATGAGTATCTGGATAATAATGATAGCAGTGATGATCGCCAGCGCGATCATCCAGGCCGTACTTAATTCAAAGTTCGAGAAGTATTCGAAGGTCCCCGGACGCCTTACCGGCGAGGAGACAGCCCTCAAAATGCTTCGCGACAATGGAATAAACGATGTAAAAGTCCAGTGTGTAGACGGTATCCTTACAGACCACTATAACCCTGCGACAAAGACCATCAACCTCAGCTCGGCGGTCTTCGAGACCCGTTCGGTAGCAGCGGAGGCGGTCGCGGCCCACGAAACCGGCCATGCAATCCAGCATGCGACAGGTTATGCTCCGCTTAAGATGCGCAGCGCCCTCGTCCCGGTCGTGAACTTCAGCAATATGGCCGTAAGCTGGGTTCTGCTCATCGGAGTCCTGCTCATCGAATTCACCCCCTCCATCCTCTGGCTTGGAATCGCGCTCTTCGCGATGACTACCCTCTTCTCACTGATAACCCTCCCGGTCGAGATCAACGCCAGCGCCCGCGCAATCGAGTGGCTGGACCGCTCGGGAATCACTGACTTTGAGACAACGCCCATGGCGAAGGATGCCCTTAGATGGGCCGCCTACACATACGTAATCGCCGCCCTCGGTTCGCTGGCGACGCTCCTTTATTACATAGGAATAGCGAGAAGAAGATAACTCTCTTTCTTATCTCAGATCGGTAATAATCCACTCCCCGGAGAAGAGATTCTCATCGGGGCTGAAGGCAGACATATCACCGCTGGGAGGCAGGAACTGGATATCCTTGATGGTAAACGGAATAAGATTTCCGGAGATAGGCTCATTGTAAAGCCCTGAGAGCCATCCGTTGTCTTCAAGAGTAAGCTCGCTCAGGTACTTCATATAATCCATCGGTCCGGCGGCCTCGATATAGGCTTCCTTTCCGTCGAGATCCAGAGTCCAGATATTTACGGCGTCGCAGAGTATAAGTATCCCGGCGCCGTCCATCCTGAAGCAGTTGTCCTGGATAATAGCCGAGCCCTCGACGGTAATGTCCGGCATACCGGCAATCACATACTCGTAGTTGGCAGTGACTCTGTGGCCTTTGGCCTGAGCCAGGAACGCCTCAAGCTGCTTGTTCTGGGCGAAACAGACCAGCGAAAGAAGCGCCGCAACTGCAGTAAGTAAGTATCTTTTCATCTGAATCAGTGTATCATCTGGTCCAACGTATCCAAATCCGGTACCAAAACCTGGCGCGGCTTCGCTCCGTCCTGAGGGCCGATGATTCCGGCGTCCTCGAGCTGGCTCATAACGCGTGAGGCCTTGGCGAAGCCCATCGCGAGGCGGGTCTGCAGGAACGAGGTCGACGCTTTCTGCGAAGTCACTACCAGCCTGGCCGCTTCCTCGAAGCGCTCGTCAAGGTCGCCCACGTCTACCGCTCCGCCTTCGCCTCCGGCGTTCTCATCCTTCGGGACGGGCAGGTAATACGGAGTATTGTAGCTCTGGCCATACTTGGTCTGATTGCCGATAAACTCGGTAACCCTGCGAACTTCCTCGCTCTCGATAAGGCCGCACTGTATACGTTCGTTCTCGATACCTGCCGAGAAGAGCATATCGCCGCGGCCGATGAGTTTCTCCGCTCCAGGAGCGTCGATGATAGTCTGGGAGTCGATACGGGACGAGGTTCGGAACGCGATCCTCATCGGGAAGTTACTCTTGATTATACCGCTGATGACGTCTACCGAAGGACGCTGGGTTGCAAGTATGACGTGGAGTCCGGCGGCGCGTCCTTTCTGGGCGAGGCGGATGATGCTGTTGGTGATGCTCCTGCTGGCCGCCTTCGCCTCGGGCGACGCGCCCGTAGTCATCGTAAGGTCTGCGTACTCATCGACTATAGTCACCAGGTACGGGAGGTATCTGTGGCCGTTTTCGGGATTGAGCTTGCGGTCCTTGAACTTGTTGTTGTAGTCGTTGAGTTTGTTTACTCCCGCCTTGGCCATCAAGATATAGCGGTCATCCATCTCGATACAGAGCGAGCGCAGGACTTTCTCCGCGTCCTTGGCCGTCTTTACGATCGCGTGGTCCTTCTCGGCCTCTTCATCTTCGGCGTCGGGCAAGACTGCCAGATAGTGTTTGAGAAGCTGGTTATAGGCCGTAAACTCAACCATCTTCGGATCGATGAAGACGAGCTTCAGTTCCGAAGGATGTTTCGAGTAAAGGAGCGAGCCGATGATGACATTAAGGCAGACCGATTTACCCTGCTGGGTAGCACCTGCTACGAGGAGGTGTGGAGCCTTTGCGAGATCGACCACTTTCACCTGCTGGGTGATGGTATAACCCAGGGCGACCGGCAGGTCGTATTTCGTATTGCGGAAATTGTCGTCGTTCAGAAGGCCGCGAAGGGGAACTATCGAAGGCGAGTCGTTGGCGACCTCGATACCTACCGAGTCCTGAAGGGTCACAACACGGACTCCCTTGGCGTTCATAGCCATCGCTATATCGTCCTGCAGGTTCTTGATAGCCGAAATCTTGATTCCCGGGGCGGGGGTAACCTTGTACAAGGTAACCGTAGGACCTACGACGGCCTTTATGTCGGTGATCTCAATCTTATAGTTTCGCAGGGTCGCGATAATCTGATTCTTGTTTCGTCCGAGCTCCTCGGAGGACATTACGTGTTTGCCGTCCTCATAAGTCTCAAGCAGCTCCAGCGGAGGGAACTTAAAGTTAGGAAGGCCGTACGGCATATCCAGACGGTTGTCGATACGCGGCAGTTCTTTCTGAACCTCGGTCTCCAATCCTTCATCTTCGATCACTTCCAGCTCGGGATCTGTAGAAGCAGATTCATCATCATCCCCAGCTTTCTTATCCTCCACAACAGGCTCAGGGACAGCTACTACAGGCTCTGGGCTTATCTCCGGTTCAGACTCCGCTACAGGTTCGGGTTCTACAACCACGGGTGCAGGATTAAGATCGGTCTGGACGCCGAGGTCCACGGCCCCGGGCTCGATATAGCCGGCGCCCTCTTCCTTAGTCCCTATCGTTCCAAGCCAGTGGACAAAGCGCGGGCTGCTCAGAAGCGCCACCCCTACCACCAGGACCGCGAGTACGAGGCCGGTAACCAGAACGCCCATGGCCGAGATTCCCCAGCCCACGATCAGAGAGCCGCAGTGGCCGCCGAGGCCTCCGCCGAAGAGCGTCTGAGCGCCCGCCAGCCTGCCGATGTAGGCGAGGACCAGCGCGGCCACGAACGCATCTCCCAGCGTCATCACCGTCGTCTTCAGGAGCGAATAGTTCCACTTATGGAAAACCAGCCTTATCGAAAGGGCGGTCAGGATGACCAGAATTGCGAGGCTGCCCAGGCCGAAGCAATCACACACGAGGAAACGGCCGAAGCGATATCCCAGCGAGCCGGCGGCATTGCGCAGGGCATCTGCCGTCATATCCGCTCTCCAGTGGATGAGATATGAAACTATCGAGATAAGGGTGAAGACAGCAAAAACGGCTATCACGAGGCCGGTCAGCTTCGCGAGCGCTTCTTTCTTTTCGGGTTCCAGTCTTAGTCGGGGGAATTTCATCTGCGTCTGTTCTTCTTTCCGCCTTTACGCTTGTTGTTCTTACTCGTGCCGGCCTGATTGCCGATGCCGGGACGGCTGAAGTCGGCATTCTCGGAGACCTTTCCGAGGGTGATTCCCTCGGGTACTTTGATCTTGTATTCGGAGAGTTTTTCGATATCGGAGAAGATAGTCTCGTCCGATACACTGTCTTTATTCCAGATCAGATACTGCTGACGCATATAGATTGCCAGCGAACGTATCATCTGGGTTTTGACCTCGCCGTCCGGCTCCGCGGCCAGCAGGTCGAGTATCTTCTCTATATTGCGTCCGTAGTGTGTAGCGCGGATCTTCGTTCCCTTCATAGGAAGCGGAACCGGCTTAGTCTCGAAATCTTCCTTAACAGGGCAGGGATACGGAGAATCTATATCCAGGTCGAAGCCTGCGATGATATAGAGGTGATCCCAGAGTTTCTGTTCCCAGTTTTCCTGCTGACGGACCTGAGGGTTGAGAACCTCCATCGACTTTACGACTGCGCGAGCCTGCTCGCTGCGCTTCGCCTTGTCTGGAATCTCGCGCAGCTGCTCCACCATCTTCAGGATGTTGCGTCCGTATTCGCTGAGCCTCAGGGGCTCACGCTGGGTATTGTATTCGAGAGTTATGCTGTCCATAGACTACAAAGATAATAAAAAACACTAGCGCTTCACGATTCTCTCGATTCTTCGGGGGACGGAAGTAAGGATCTCATAAGGGATAGTCCCGAGGATCTGCGCCAATTCTTCGACGGTGGGGTCTTCTCCGAAGATGGTGACGGTGTCGCCAACTTTCACGCCAAGGCCGGTCACGTCGATCATGCACATGTCCATACAGATATTACCGACGGTCTTAGCGCGCTTGCCGCCTACGCTGAACGAGGCTGCACCGCATCCCAGATGCCTGTCCAGGCCGTCGGCGTAGCCTACGGGGATCGTCGCTATCTGCATGCCTTCGGCCGGGATCTTACCTTTGCGGCCGTAGCCGACGGTGCCGTCCTGTGCCGAAAGAGTCTTTACCTGAAGGACCTTGACCTTCAACGAAGCGACCGGGGTCAGCTTAACCCCTGGCAGAGCCGAAATGCCATAGATGCCGATACCCAGGCGGACCATGTCAAACTGATACTGCGGGAAACGCTCGATTCCTGCGCTGTTCAGAAGATGCCACATCGGCTTGTAGCCCAGCGAATCCGTAAGGGCCTGAGCACCGTCGGTAAACATCTTAGCCTGACTTTCGGTGAATTCGTCCTGGGTGGGGTCTTCGGATACAGCGAGGTGGGAATAAATCGAGCGCACGCGCACTTCGGGGCAATCTTTTAGATAGTCCAGAAGAGCGGGGAGTTCTGCGGGCATGAAACCGAGGCGGTGCATGCCGGTGTCAAGCTTGATATGCACCGGATAGCCGGCGAGGCGCCTGCTGCGCAGTTTCTCCACAAATGCCTTGAGCGTATCCAGATTCGGGATCCCGGGCTCGAGGCGGTTGTCGATGATCTCCTCGAAAAAGTCGGTTCCTGCCGTAAGGACCAGAATCGGCAGCGAGATACCGGCCTGCCTGAGTTCTACTCCTTCGACGGGCAGGGCTACTGCCAGATAGTCGGCACCGGCCTGCTGCATCATCGAGGCGAACTCGACTGCGCCGTGGCCATAGGCATTCGCTTTCACGAGCACCAGCAGTTTCGTAGCCGGCTCAAGCAGCCCGCGGAAATAGCTGTAGTTCGCGAGGCAACCCTGGAGATTCAACTCCAAGCGGCTGAAATCGTTTTCTCTATTCATCGTCTTCTTCTCCCGGCAATTTAGCCTCAGCATCAGGGTTTATATATGAGTCCGCCACGGGCTTGTACTCGGTCATAATCTCCAGCACGGAGGTAGTCTGCGCCAAGGGCCCAAGGATGAAATCGTCCACCTCGGCGGGAACCAGAAGGGTCTGCCCGGCTTCTAGCTTATATTCAAGCAAATCCACCTTTACTACCGCCTTTCCGTAGAGGCAATGGTAGATTGCGTAAGAGTTGTGGTCCCCTCCCGTAATGTGGAGCGGATCGCGAAGATCCATCTTCCTTACCGTAAACTGCGGCAGGTCGGCGAGGAACTTCATCCCGTCGCGGGGGCCGGCCGGCTTGGTTTCGTGGGCCTTATACGGCCCATAGTCGATGAAATCCAGCGCATCTACTACGCTGAAAGCGGGGTCGAACTCCTCTTCCCCAAGCTCCTGGCCCCACGGATAGACGCAGAAATCGAGGGCGGACGATTGCGAGACCTCGACTATCTCTAGCGAGCCCGTGGCTCCATGGACAAGGCCGGACTTGATCATGAAGCAGTCGCCGGCCTTCACCGGGACAGTGTTCACGACCGATTCGATCGCGCCGTTCTTGATTCCGCCGATCAGCTCGGAGGCATCGATAGCGCGGGACCAGCCGAGACACAGACGGGCGTCCGGGGCCGCTTTCGTTATGTACCAGAGCTTCTCGCGGCCGAGCGAATCGTAGCGCTGAGCGGCGATTTCGTCGTCCGGGTGGATCCTAAGGGGCATCTTGCCCTCGCATTTGATTGCTTTAAGCTGCACCGGGAACAGGCGGCCGTACGAGGCGAAGACGTGGTCTCCGGTCACACGGTCCATGTAGGTGTCCATCACCTCGCTTAGGGTATTCGCGGCCAGCCAGCCGTCTGCGATTACGGTATCGCGGTAACCCAGGTCTGCGACCTTAAAGTCTTCGCGACCCCATTTGTAATTATCTTCCAGAGGGAGGAACCTCAACGGATACAGCTTCTTCTCTTCCATAACGTTAATCGTACAAAAATACTCAATATTTCCTATATTTGAAGATATGAAAGGAATCAATATTTTTCTTGCGGACGGCTTCGAAGATATCGAGGCTCTCGCAGTCAATGACGTCCTGAGAAGAGCGGGACTGGACGTCTGTCTGGTAAGTATAGGAGAAGACCCGTTCGTAGTGTCTTCGCACGGTGTTACGGTAGGCCCGGAAGCCTATCTTGCCGACTTCGATGAAGACCATTCAGGTACCTGTCCGGAAGATGTAATGATCTTCCCCGGAGGAATGCCCGGCTCGAAGAACCTCGCGGGCTGCGAGGCCCTGATTCGCGCGATGCGGGAACACTACGCCGCAGGCGGCTCGCTCGCCGCAATCTGCGCGGCCCCCGGCCTCGTCATCAGCCAGCTCGAAGATCTCGCCGGAGTCGAGTTTACCTGCTTCGATGGTTTCCAGGACGCCCTGATCGCAAAAGGAGCAAAGTTTGTAAATGCCCCTGCCGTGAAGTCCGGCCGCATTATCACCGGCCGCAGCGCAGGCCATGCAGTAGCGTTCGGTCTCGAGATTCTCAAGGCAGTCAAAGGCCCTGAGGCAGCGGAAAAAGTTCGCTATGCCCTATTGCTCGACACGAAATAGTTTCGTACCTTTGAATTTAGAAATATTCAATTTTAAATAAATCACATAATTATGAAGAAGAAATTCAGATGCCTCGTTTGCGGATACGTCTACGAAGGCGAAAATCCCCCCGCAGAATGCCCTCTGTGCCACGCCAAATCAGATAAATTCGTAGAGGTAGTGGAGCAAAGCGAAAAATTCGCCTGCGAACACAAACTCGGTGACGGTCAGGTAGAGGATGCAGAGATAATGGAAGCGCTGCGCAATGACTTCAGAGGAGAATGTTCCGAAGTCGGAATGTACCTCGCGATGAGCCGCCAGGCGGACCGCGAGGGTTATCCCGAGATCGCAGAAGCCTTCAAGCGCTACGCTTTTGAAGAGGCTGAACACGCAGCCAAGTTTGCTGAACTTCTCGGCGAGATAGTCTGGGACACCAAGACCAATCTCGAGAAGAGGGCAGAAGCAGAGGCCGGCGCCTGCGAAGGAAAGCTCGCCACCGCCGTCAAGGCCAAGAAACTCGGCTACGACGCGATCCACGACACAGTCCACGAAATGGCTAAGGACGAAGCCCGCCATGGATCAGGCTTCAGGGGCCTTCTCAAGAGATATTTCGGCAAGTAATTATTCCTCTTCCGGATCAAACGAATCCCAAAGGGCGTCGATTGTTCGGCGCTCTTTTTTTGTAGGGCGGCCGGCGCCGCGGTCACGACGAACGAAGAACGTCTCGACAGGGGCGCGAAGCTTGTCGAGCTCGCTCTGCGGGGTGAGGTTTTCGGCATAGTCCGGCACCGCTGCGGCGCCGACGCGTTTCTCGAGAAACGCCAGTACTTTATAGGTATACACGGCCATCCCCTTGCGGACCTCTATCACCTCCCCAATCCTTAAGGGCCTTGAAGGCTTGCAGTTGGCTCCGGCTATCTTTACCTTACCGCCGTTGCAGGCGTCAGTCGCCTCTGAGCGCGTCTTGAACGCCCTGATCGCCCATAAATACTTATCTATTCTCACTCCGTCCATACTGCAAATATAATGAAAAAAGAGGTCCTATCTATTCGAGGACCTCTCCGTTAGCGTTAAGAAATTCGTACTGGAGGATACTGTTGTCGGTCGACTCGACGACCTTCAGCCTGCATTTGTACTTGCGTCTCCACTTTGCGACAAAGGAGCGGAAGCCCCTGGTAAGGTATGCTCCCAGAATAGGGCTTACCTTGAGGGTGAGATTATTGATGCCTTTGTCGCTTACGTAGTAGGCGAGCTGACGCTCCACCTGCTCGTCGATAACCACCGTCGAAGCTATCTTTCCCGTACCGTGGCAGAGGGGACATTGCTCCGTGGTGTTGATTTCTGTTACAGGACGTATTCTCTGACGGGTGATCTGCATCAGGCCGAATTTAGTCAGAGGCAACACGTTGTGTTTCGCCCTGTCTGATTCCATAAGGTCCATCATGTATTTGTGGAGTTCGTTACGGTGTTCCTGCGAATCCATATCGATGAAATCCACTATTACGATGCCGCCCATATCCCTGAGCCTGAGCTGACGCGCGATTTCTTCCGCTGCGATTTTGTTGACCTCGAAGGTATTCTCTTCGTGGTCGGTCGTCTTTGCGCGGATGCCGCTGTTGACGTCGATTACATTCAGTGCTTCAGTCGTCTCTATCACGAGGTATGCTCCCTGCTTCATCGGGACTACCTTGCCGAAAGAGCTCTTAATCTGGCGGGTGACCTCAAAATGGTCGAAGATAGGCTCCTTGCCGTCGTAGAGTTTCACTATCTTCTCCTGCTCGGGAGAGATAAGCGAAATGTACTTGCGGGTTTCCTCGTAAATCGCCGGATCGTCTACATAGACGTTGGTGAAGGAATCGTTCAGAAGATCGCGAAGGATGGTAGTAGTCTTGGAATACTCAGTAAAGAGCAGACTTACCGACTTGTTTTTCGCGATTGTCTTCCACGAATTTTCCCATTTGTCTATAAGCGATTTCGCTTCGCCTACCAGCGCGGCCGCATTGGTACCTTCGGAGGCTGTGCGGATAATTGCGCCATAATTGGCGGGGAGGATACTCCTGACGAGGGTTTCAAGCCTCTTGCGCTCTTCTTTCGAAGAGATTCTCTGGGAAACGCTCACTTTCTGGGCGAAAGGGAGCAGTACAATGTTTCGTCCTGCCAGCGAAATTTCAGCAGTCAGCCGGGATCCTTTCGTGGAGATCGGCTCCTTGACAATCTGGCAGATGATCATCTGGCCTACCGAGAGCACATTCTCGATCTTTCCTTCCTTCTCGAGGGCGGGACCGATCTGAGTATGCGAATAAAGAGCCTTGAGGTCCGTATTGGGGTTCGACTTCTTGACGAAATTGTCGAACGCATTGAAATACAGTCCAAGATCAAGGTAGT
>ONOI01000042.1:0-13979 GCA_900319375.1 uncultured Bacteroidales bacterium
CCAGCAAGCCCTGCGGTATGTATGCATCCCAGCCGCTGCCGTCTCTACACTCATAGAGGAAGTACTCGCCTTCTGTTGTTGTAGGTGTAGTATATGCTACGTCATTAATGATCGATCCGAAAGAGATATCGCCCTGAGGCAATTCCAAAAGATCATTATCAGTCATCCACCCCAGGAAAAGACGTTCCTCCGCGTTGAAATAAGGAGGTGTCCGGCCGTCATTATTGTATGAGCCGGAACACATGATTGAAAAGTATCCGAGAGCGCTGCTACTCCCGTTTTTATTATAGTCTGTATCGTAGAAATCCGGCAGGCCCAGGGAGTGTCCGAATTCGTGGCAGGTGGTACCTATTCCACACATGTTTGTTCCGGAGTCTCCCTTGAGCTCTGAAGTACAGAAGTAGCGTTCCACTCCCTTTCCGTCAAAAATATTCGCGCCTCCCATAAAGCCCTGATGAGGCCAGATAGCGTCATCCGGTCCCCATTCCGCCGTATTGTAACCGGCATAATAGAAAAGCGTCATGTCTACATAGCCGTCGTTGTCGTAGTCGTAGAGGGAGAAATCGATTTGATCGTCGAGCAGTATGCAGGCATCACGCAGCGCTTCAGCTGCCGCTTTGTCGTCTACAATAATATTCCCATTGGAGTCCTTTACCGGCTCTCCGTAATACTTCATGTCATGAGGGAGAGTAACCGGACCGTAGACATCAAAAATCGGCTGGAACTGGCCTTTGGAATTATCCATATAGTAATCCTGGACACTTCCGGTACCTCCGTTCAGGGAGTAGCCGTGGAGATTAAGAAGATAATCAAACTGCTGCGCTGGATTTGAGATGGAGAAATCCAGATCAGAAAACGCTACCAACAAGACAGGAATATGTCTCGGGCCATGTGTCATCGGATTGTCGTTGTGTGTACGCTTAAGCGACAGGGCACGTTTCTCATTTTCCTGCGTGCGACGCTTCGCAGCCTCTTTTTTCAGACTATTGCTGAGAATAGTTTTACGCCAATAGCCGTTCTCGTCGAGCGATACGACCTGATCGGTTCCTGCTATGGTCGTCCAATGGAAGAACTCATCGCCGTGGTGTTCCAGCCTGAATACAGTACCGTCCGGCTGAATATAGGTATGTACGCCGGGCTTTGCCGGGACTGCCAACGCGCTTATTCCGTATAGGATAATAGTTATGATCAAAAAAACCTTTTTCATAGCAAGTTACTTTTTGATAATAAATCCCGGGCCCATAACGTCTCTAAACCAGTAAAGATCGCCTTCCTGCCTGACCAGAACTACACTGCAATCCTTATAGAACGGGACGAAGCTTCTGTTTCTGATTCTAAGTTGTAATTGCTGCTCTTCCCCGGCCGGATAATCGAAGCGCAGACCACACAGCTCAACCGCGGAGAGGATCGAGCCGCCCAGCAGCCTGAAGCGGTAACTGCCGTCCGGACTGAGCAGGAGTGAACGCTGATTCCATCCTTCCTCGCCCCAGATATAGTCCATGCCGTCTAGCCCATAAACTCCCTGCTGGTCGGAGTCCAGGATTCTGTCCTTACCCATCTGTTCTACGGCAAGAATAAGCGTGTTCGCTTTACCGCCCTTGAAGGTTATCTCTGCGGTTCGGCTCTCTTCCGATGTATTCTCCTCGACCTCGAAACGGGCTATTCCTTCATTGAGCTGAGCTTTAGTTGTAATACACTTTATCCAACTGACCGGAATATCCACCTCGTAATCGACATTGAACATAGTACGTACGGTGAACTGCTGGGCATCAAAACCTAGTTTAAAGGTCGTATCTTCAGATAGAATCACATCTTTCTGGGCCTGCGATACAGGAATGTCGAAAGTATATTTTCCAAAGGAAATACGGACGAAAGTCTCGCGCGCGCCAAGATTCTCGTTTTCATCGTTGGCCCTGCATGCCAGACGGGAGTAGCCTGCATTGCCTTTGCTGGCAGTCAGTTTTACCCAGTCAGGATTCTCGGGAAGAGTAGCGCTCCACTTTTCAGGAGCGGTAAATACTACCGAACTTTCTTTCGTCCCTTCCAACTGGAAAGATTTCGGTTTAAAGAAGCCCGAAAGACCGGTCTGGACAAAATCTATAGTAGCCTCACCCTTACCTGCTTTTACTATAACAGTATTCTTCCTGTCTGCCTCTTCAAGATTATCTTTGAGGTTGACTACGAATTCTCCTCCCTTACCCTCATTCAGGTATTTGATGTCTATACTACCCCAGGTAGTGTCTTTCAATTCCGCCTTCCAATGAAGGTCACATCTGACGGTAACCGAAAACTGGGCATTGAAAGGAGCCAACTTATCATTGTTGCCGGCAGAAATCTGCAAGACTTCCGGCATCCGCTCCGATTCCGGCTTCACACAGGAAATAAAAAGAGCGAGCAGTGTGAAGCTGAATATATAGTTTAAGATCTTCATAATAATATAATGGACCGCTAAGATAACAATTTGTAGATAATTTAGTAAATTTGTATTCCCAATTGAAAACCACTTTTTTTCTTGAAATGGAAATAAAAAACGCCACTGCAGGCACTCTCGAATCGGGTGATATCGTAATTCAGATAGCCCCGGGAGACGGCCTTCAAATCGACCTGAACAGTACTGTCTCGGCCCAGTTCGGCAGACAGATCAAACAGGTAATCACAGAAACCCTTACGGGGCTTGGAATTACAGACGCAACAGTTACGGCTACCGACAAAGGCGCCCTCGACTGCACCATACGCGCCCGTGTAACTGCGGCTGCTGTCCGCGCAACAGGAAAAGACGTATGGAAAGACTGAGAAGAACTATGATGTTCGTTCCCGGCAACAACCCGGGAATGATGGCAGACGCCCACATCTACGGTCCCGACTCGATCATGCTCGATCTCGAGGACTCGGTTACCATGGCCGAAAAAGACACGGCCCGTCTGCTCGTTTACAACGCCCTTAAAAGCGTAGACTACGGCGATACCGAGATGGTTGTCCGTATCAACCCCCTCAGCACCCCTTACGGAAAGAAAGACGTAGAGGCTGTAGTGAAGGCGGGAGTCGATGTCATCCGTATGCCTAAAACCGAGACCGCAGACGAGGTCCGCGAGCTTGAGGCCGAAATCATCAAGGTCGAGACCGAGCTGGGCTGCGTAGGCAGGACCCTGATCATGGCCGCGATCGAAAGCGCGCTCGGAGTAGTGAACGCCTTCGAAATCGCGAGCGCCTCGAAGAGGATGATGGGCATCGCCCTTGGGGCCGAGGACTACTCGGCCAGCCTGAAGACCCAGCGCACCCCCGGTGGAGCCGAGCTTCTGCTGGCCCGTGAGACTATAGTTGTCGCAGCCAGGGCCGCAGGTATCTCCTGCTTCGATACGGTTTACTCGAATCTCGACGATATGGAGACGTTCCGCAAGGAGGTCGAGCTCATCCGTGACCTCGGCTTCGACGGAAAATCCATAATCAACCCCCGCCAGATCGAGGTGGTTAACGAAGTATTCACCCCTACCCCGAAGGCTATCGAGAAATCGCTCAAGATAGTAGCCGCAATCAAAGAGGCCCAGGCCAAGGGTTCCGGAGTTATCTCCGTAAACGGAAAGATGGTCGACCGCCCGGTAGTTATCCGCGCCGAGAGGACCATCGCATATGCAATCGCATCAGGCGTACTTAAAGAGGAGGACGTACTATGAGAAATACCAAGGTAGTTTCGCTCGAAGAAGCGATACGCAGGTCGGGTCTGAAAAACGGCCAGACTATCTCCTTCCACCATCATTTCCGCGGTGGAGACAAAGTAGTCAACCTGGTTGTGGACAAACTGGCCGAGATGGGCTTCAAAGACCTTAAACTCGCGGCCTCCAGCCTCTCGGACGTCCATGCCCCGCTTATCGAACACATCAAGTCCGGCGTCATTACCGGAATCAGCACCTCCGGCCTTCGCGGCGAACTCGCTAACGCCATCTCCCACGGCCTCCTTAAGGAACCGGTAGTCTTCCGGTCCCACGGCGGACGCGGCAGCGCAATTGCCAGCGGCCAGCTCCACATCGACGTCGCCTTCCTCGGAGCCTCATCCTGTGACGAGCTCGGAAACGCATCCGGCTGCCCGCGCTCTGAAAATGCGAAGTCAATCTGCGGCTCGCTCGGCTATGCCCTCCCCGACGCCCAGTACGCAGACCATGTAGTCGTCCTTACAGACGACCTGGTCGCCTACCCCAACGTACCCATGTCTATCAAAGCCAGCCAGGTCGAGTCCGTAGTAGTAGTCGAATCCGTAGGTGACAGCTCGAAGATCTCTTCGGGCGCAATCCGCGATTCCAAGAACCCTCGCGACATACTCCTTGCAAAGCAGGCAGCGAAAGTCATTATCAATAGCGGCTATTTCAAGAACGGCTTCTCGATCCAGACCGGAACGGGCGGAGCCTCGCTCGCAGCCGTCAAATACATACGCGAGAGCATGATTCAGCAGGGCATCAAAGCCTCGTTCGCCCTCGGCGGAATTACCGCCCATATGGTCAAGCTCCACGAAGAGGGCCTTATCGACAAGCTCATCGACGTCCAGTCCTTCGACAAGGTCGCGGCCGAATCTATCGCCAGCGACCAGTCCCACCAGGAAGTGTCGGCTGTGGATTATGCCAGCGCCGATCATCTCGGTTCGGCCGTCCATGCCCTGGATATCGTTATCCTTTCGGCCCTGGAGGTGGACGTGAACTTCAATGTGAACGTCCTCGTAGGGTCCGACGGCATCATCCGCGGCGCGATCGGTGGCCATCCGGACACTGCCGAAGACAGCGCGCTCTCGATTATCGTGTGTCCGCTGCTGCGCGGCAGAATCCCGTGCGTGGTGCCGAAGGTCACCACCCTCATCACCCCGGGTAAGGGAGTGGATGTGGTCGTGACCGAATACGGCATCGCCGTGAACCCCAGCAGGCCGGAAATCGCCGAGAGGCTATCCGCCGCAGGGCTCAAGATCGTGGACATCAAGGACCTGGCCGCAAAAGCAAGTTCGATAATCGGTCAGCCCGATCCCCTGCCCTTCGGCGATAAGGTGGTCGGCATCGTGATGGACCGCCATGGTAAGGTCCTGGACGAGATCCATAATATAGTCGAGTGATAAGCCTCGAACAACTGTTGGAGAGCCGGGAGAGGCGTGTTCAGCATCAAAAAGAGATGTTGCAGGCCTTCCCCGGCTGCTCTTTGATATGTCTGACCGTCCAGTTGCCCGGGCCGGTGAAGCGCAACCGTGAATCGCTTATTATCGGGGGCGCAGGGCTCGGGGCGCTGCTCAATGTTTTCGGGAGCGTCCTTCGCCATGTCCATGTCCGCGATCTGGAGACAGGGTATGAAGCCTATATGCTGGTCCCTCTTCCGGCTTTAGAGCTCAAGAAGCGCTGCTGCAAGATCGAGGATACTCACCCGCTGGGAAGGCTGATGGATATCGACGTCATACCTGAGCTTTCCCCCGGCCAGGTTGGGGATTTTTCCCCTCTCTCGCGCGCCGATATCGGCCTTGAGCCCAGGCGCTGCCTGCTGTGCTCCAACGAAGCCAGGTACTGCATGAGGGCGAAGACACACACCAGAGAAGAACTGCTCGAAAAGATAAGTCAGATTGTATTGGCTTATTCAGAGAATTGATTAGATTTGTATCGTATTTCATAAGTGGGTCATACCGGGAGTATTGGGAAGCCTGCAGAAATGGAAACTATCGCTGAACAGGACATACAGGAGATACCGCTGACATCTCCTTTCTTCCGCGCAAAAGTAGCGCGTTTTCTCGAGGATAACGGTATCCGGCCGGAAGTCCTTGATTCTTATTATGCCCTTCAGTCTTCAGACGGTTCTCTTATCGCAGGCGCAGGCCTTGCCGGCGATGTCGTTAAGTGTGTAGCGGTCTGCAGCGCCTTGCGCTCAGAAGGTCTTCTGACTCCCCTTCTCTCACACCTAGTTTCCCAGGCCGCCGCTAAAGGAATCCTCAATCTGAAGGTATTTACCAAACCCGAGTACAGGGCCGTTTTCGAGAGCCTCGGTTTCAAGCTGCTTGCAAGCGCACCTCTGGCTATATTGATGGAAAACGGGCGCGGACTGGAAGAGTACTGCAAGTATCTCAGTCAGTTCAAGGCATCCGGCGTTATAGTAATGAACGCCAATCCTTTTACTCTGGGACATAAGTATCTGGTGGAGAGGGCTCTATGTTATGAGGGTTCGGCAGGACAGGCGGCGGGTTCGGCAGGCGCGGCTCCGACCGGGCATCTGGTTGTTATTCCCGTCCGTGAAGACCTCTCGGACTTCCACTACTCCGAGCGTCTCGAGATGATGCGCCGGGGTTGCGCGGGACTGGCCAGCGTTGTGGAAGGATCAGCTTATCAGATCTCTTCAGCGACTTTCCCCACCTATTTTTTAAAAGATTTATCTGACGCATCCGAGACTCAGATGCGTCTCGACATAGACCTATTCGGGCGCTGGATAGCTCCTGCGCTCGGCGCTTCCGTACGCTTCGTAGGCTCTGAGCCCGAAGACGAGCTTACCGCCCGCTACAATACCCTGATGAAGGAAATGCTTCCTGCCTATGGGGTGAAGGTAGTTCAGATACCCCGTCTTGAGAGTCCTGATGGCGGGATCATCTCAGCTTCGCAGGTGCGCGAGGCGCTGGCTGCCGGACAGTTCGCCCGGGCGGCCTCGCTGGCTGCCGAGAGCTCACGCCCGTTCGTGATGGGGGCCCTTGCCGAGCGCGCCCTGCTCGCAGAACTGAATGCGCCGCTAAAGCCCGGTCTTGTGGGGCCGGACTCCAATGGGGCCCACTCCGATATGGACTATAAACTGATGCTCGCAAGCATCCATGCCCTGAGACCATACTGGGCCCGGATGGCTGAGGCGGCGGGCGCAGACCAGCTCCGCTCGCTTGGCATCGCCGCCGAAGAGGCGATGCTCGCCGCGACCGGCGGAGTCAACACCCACCGCGGCGCCATCTTCGCCCTAGGCCTTGCGCTGAACGCCGCTTTTCTCGCCCTTACCCGCCCAGGCCTGGACTCCGAATTTCTTAACTCAGCTGACCCCTCCAACCCCCGTGATACACAACTCCCTGAGAATCAGCGCATTATCCAAATCGATGTAAGTAAAATAGCATACATCGTTTTGAATAACTCTCTGAAACACAACGAGTTACATAACACGCCCCTATCCCATGGCCAGGAGGCCACGGGCAAATTCGGCGTCAAAGGCGCCAGACAGATGGCACTCGAGGGCTACAAGCAGCTCTTTGAGGATTGGCTTCCGTATTACAGAAGCCTCAATCAGAACGAGTTCCAGATTCAAAAGACTCTGCTCCGCATAATGTCTACTCTCGACGATACCTGTATCATCCACCGCGTAGGCTACGAGCGTGCGCAGCAGGTGAAGGCCGAAGCGGCGAAGATTGCCGGTCAGGCCGGAAATGACAATGACGCAGAGCCGGACACAGGCAATGGCGACATGCCGGACACAGGCCATGACACCATGCCGGGCGCGAATAACAGCTTCATGGCAGGCGCGGTCAACAGTGCCATGCGCGATGCCATCGGGCATCTTTGCGCCCAGTACGCTGCGGAAGGGATTTCCCCCGGCGGGGCGGCAGATATGCTTGCATTGACTATTTTTATCAACTCAATACTAAAAACCAATTAACTTATCATGGTAGAACTTATCGAACACGGTGTTTACCTTCTGGACGGCAAGACCCTCGCAGAAACCGCTCCCCTCTCTCCGGACGAGGCGCGCGAAAACACCATCGCTTACGGAATCCTCAGAAGTCACGACGTAGACGGATCCAAGGGCAAAAAACTCCGCATCAGATTCGATGCGATGGCCTCCCACGACATTACCTACGTAGGAATCATCCAAACTGCCCGCGCCAGCGGACTGGACACCTTCCCCATCCCTTACGCTATGACAAACTGCCACAACTCGCTCTGCGCAGTTGGCGGTACGATCAACGAAGACGACCATGTCTTCGGTCTTAGCGCAGCGAAGAAATATGGCGGTATCTATGTCCCTGCAAACCAGGCTGTTATCCATCAGTACGTAAGAGAGAAACTCGCCGGCTGCGGACGCATGGTCCTCGGTTCCGACTCCCACACCCGCTACGGTTCACTCGGCTGTATGGGTGTTGGCGAAGGCGGCGGTGAGCTCGTAAAGCAGCTCCTTAAGAACACCTGGGATATCAATGCTCCCGAGGTAGTTCTCGTATGGCTCGAGGGCAAGCCCAAACACGGCGTAGGTCCCCACGATGTAGCCATCAGCCTCGTAAAGGCAGTATTCGAGTCAGGGTTTGTAAAGAACAAGGTACTCGAATTCGCAGGCCCCGGAGTCAAGGAACTCCCTATAGACTTCCGTAACGGAATCGATGTAATGACTACCGAGACTACCTGCCTCAGTTCTATCTGGATTACCGATGAGAAGGTAGAGGAACACTATAAGATGCACGAGCGTCCCGAGGCTTACAAGAAACTCGAGCCCGGAAAGGTCGCTTACTACGACAGCATGATCCGCATCGATCTCTCCAGCCAGGAGTGTATGATAGCTCTCCCCTTCCACCCTTCAAACGCTTACACCATCCACGAGCTTCAGGCCAACCCCGAAGCTATCCTGAAGGCGGTCGAGGAAGATACCCGCAAGCGTTTCGGCGACAAGGTCAGCGTAGATCTTGTATCAAAGATCAAGAACGGAAAGGTAGTAGCAGACCAGGCTCTTATCGCCGGCTGCTCTGGAGGAACCTACGACAACCTCTCCGAGGCCGCATCCATCCTTAAGGGAAAGAGTATCGGCAACGACTACTTCACTATGAGCTGCTACCCTCAGTCTACCCCGGTTTATCTCGCAACAACTCGCAACCATATCGCTGAGGAACTCCTCGAAGCCGGCGTGGTCATCAAACCCGCATTCTGCGGTCCTTGCTTCGGCGCTGGCGACGTGCCCGCCAACAACGGCTTCTCCATCCGCCACACAACCCGCAACTTCCCCAACCGCGAAGGCTCCAAGCCCGGCCAGGGTCAGATTTCGCTCGTATCGCTGATGGACGCACGTTCGATCGCCGCTACCGCAGCAAACGGCGGAGTTCTTACCGCAGCTACCGACATCGAGTACGAAGACACCCACAAGCCTTACAGCTTCGACGGCCGAATCTACAAGAGCCGCTGCTACGAAGGCTTCGGCAAAGCCGACCTGAGCGTTGAGCTCCGCTATGGACCCAACATCAAGGACTGGCCAAAGATGTATGAGATGCAGGAGAACATGCTCCTCGAACTGGCCGCAGTTATCCATGACCCCGTCACTACCACCGACGAACTCATCCCGTCGGGCGAGACTTCCAGCTACCGTTCGAATCCGCTCAAACTCAGCGAGTTTGCCCTCTCAAGGCGCTGCCCGGACTATGTAGGCCTTTCGAAGAACATCCAGGCTCAGGATCTGGAGCGCCGCGAAGGAAAGGTAAGCGAACATCTGGCCGCGGCCCTTAAGGCGGTCGGAGCAAGCGCCTCCAACACCTCCTTCGGCTCATGCGTATTCGCCAATAAGCCCGGCGATGGCTCCGCCCGCGAGCAGGCCGCTTCCTGCCAGAAGGTTCTCGGCGGCGATGCCAACATCTGCTACGAATATGCGACCAAGCGCTACCGCAGCAACTGCATCAACTGGGGTATCCTCCCCTTCACTATCGCCCCTGAGACCGCCTTCGATTATGAGGTCGGAGACTGCGTCTTCGTCCCGGGAATCCGCAAGGCCATTCTCGAAGGTAAGGAGGAAATCGACGCTCAGGTCATTACCAAGAGCGGCGTCAAACCCATCCACCTCTATTTCCAGAACCTCACCGCCGACGAGCGTCAGATTCTCGCAGACGGCTGTCTTATGAACTATTACAAAAACCGCAAATAATGAAAAAGATCCAAATGACTACTCCGATCGTCGAAATGGACGGCGACGAGATGACAAGAATACTCTGGAAGATGATCAAGGATGAACTCATCCTTCCCTTCGTCGACCTTAAGACAGAATACTACGACCTGGGCCTTCCCAACCGCGACAAGACCGAGGACAAGGTGACGGTAGAGGCCGCCCTCGCGACCAAGAAACTTGGCGTAGGCGTAAAGTGTGCGACTATCACCCCTAACGCCCAGCGTATGGACGAGTACAAACTCCACCAGATGTGGAAGAGCCCGAACGGAACTATCCGCTCGACCCTCGACGGAACCGTCTTCCGCACCCCCATCACCATCCCTTCCATCCACCCGGCCGTTAAATTCTGGAAGAAGCCCATCACCATCGCCCGCCATGCCTACGGCGACGTCTACCGTGATGTAGAGATCATCGCTGACGAGCCCGGCAAGGCCAAGCTCATCTTCGAAGGCGAAGACGGCAAGGTCGAAGAACTGCTGGTCCATGAATTCAAAGGCCCCGGAGTCCTCGAGGCCATGCACAACACGGACAAATCCATCCGCAGCTTTGCCCACTCCTGCTTCCAGTACGCTCTCAGCCTTAAGCAGAGCATCTGGTTCGCAACAAAGGATACAATCTCCAAGAAATACGACGGCCGCTTCAAGGCTATCTTCGAGGAAGTGTTCGCAGAGTACAAGGACCGCTTCGCAGAGGCCGGTATCGAGTACTTCTACACCCTCATCGACGACGCAGTCGCCCGCGTAATGCGCAGCGAAGGCGGCTTCATCTGGGCCTGCAAGAATTACGACGGCGACGTAATGTCCGATATGGTATCGACCGCATTCGGTTCCCTCGCCATGATGACCTCGGTCCTCGTCAGCCCGGACGGCAAGTACGAGTATGAGGCCGCCCATGGAACCGTCACCCGCCACTACTACAAGTATCTGCAGGGCGAGGAGACCTCGACCAACCCTATCGCGACTATCTTCGCCTGGAGCGGCGCATTCCGCAAGAGGGGCGAGATGGACAATCTGCCCGAACTGCAGAACTACGCCGACCAGCTCGAGGGCGCCTGCTTCGACACCCTTAACGACGGTCTCGCAACCAAGGATCTTGTCGGACTGATGGAGGGAATCACTCCTACCCAGCTCAGTTCCGCCCAGTTCCTCAAGGCTATACGCGAGAGACTCGAAAAGCGACTCGCCTAATACCTGATCTTTTGTTTTTTTCAAGCGACAGTCCTCGGGGCTGTCGCTTGAAAAATATATTATTGTTTGCTATTTTTGGGGCATGAAAAAATGGTTAGTAGTGGTCAGTTTCCTGCTGATTGCAGGATTATCTTCTATATCTGCTCAGGAATCCTCGGCTCTCTATAGAGGCAAGTATCCTCCGATGTACCCTTTCAAGTACAACGGACATGTGTTCTGGGAGACAGAAGAGTACACTCCAGGCAACATACGTTACAACGGAAAAGAATACGTCGATGTTCTGATGAATATCGATGCCTATAAGCAGGATATCCAGATTATTCCTCCGGGGACTCAATCAATTGTTGTCCTGTATAGAGATCAGATAGCCTGGGTTTCGATAAAGGACGAACTGTATGTCAATCTTCAGTACCTCGGATGGGAAGATGTCCCTGCCGGCTTCTATAAGGTACTGAAAGACGGTCCGCGACCTATCCTGTACCAGGTTAAGAAATACTTCGCCACCTCAACTTCGAATCAGAATCGCTTCGGTATCGGTTACAAAGACCCCAATTATGACGTTAATCTCATCCATTACTTTAGATTTGAAGATTCTTATTTTGCTTTGGATGAGAACGGACTCCAGAGAATCTCCAAAAGCAAGGCAAGAAAGCTGATTAGACAGGAAAGCGACGGTCAGCCGCTTATCTCGCCTCTGCTGGACGTATGGCATACGGACCCCAATCCTACAGGAACTCTCAGCTCCTCCGAAGAGATAAAGCCAGCAGCAGAACTTCCCGCCGGTTATTTCAGCGAAATTCAGGATGATTCCCTGACCGTACAATACGCAAGCCACGCCCAGACCGCTTCTTATAAGAATAAGATTTACACCATCGGGGAGCCGCTCAATTCGAAGAAAACCGCAAAAGTAACCGGACACGTATTCGAATTCGAAACTGACGATCCTCTTTATGGAGCTATCGTATTTGACGACAATACTGATGCATATTGTACTACCGATCAGAAGGGCTTCTACAGCTTGAATCTTCCTAAGGGAGAAAACACTCTTCACTTCATATACGAGAGTAAAGAGGAGCTCGAATTACATGTCATTATTGAAGGAGACGGCTCTCTCGACGTAATGCTCAATGACCAGGTTACCCTCCTCAAGGAAGCGGTAATCTCCGCGAGCAGTATGGAAAAACACCGTACCACAGCCCTTGGAATCGAGTCTATCAGCACTCGTTTCATAGGTAAGATCCCCAGCGCTTTCGGAGAAGGAGATGTAGTAAGAGCGGTGTTGACTCTTCCCGGAATCAAGTCTGTAGGAGAAGCCTCCGGAGGTTTCAACGTACGAGGCGGTTCGGCAGGAGAAAACCTGATACTGTTCAACGAAAACACCATCTACAACCCCAGTCACCTCTTCGGTATTTTCTCTTCCTTCAACCCGGATATTATAAGCGGAGTTGATATCTACAAATCATCCGTACCGGCAGAATATGGAGGCAGGCTTTCATCTGTAATGAAAGTCACTTCGAAGGAAGGAGATCCCCAGAGATTCAGAGGTTCCCTTGGAATCGGACTTCTCACCAGCCGTGCCCAGATAGAGGGCCCCATTATCAAGAACAAAACAACCCTGGTACTCGGAGGACGTGCTACCTACTCTGACTGGCTTCTGAAGGAGTTGCCGACCAACAGCGCCTACGCCGGAGCTCAGGCAAACTTTTTCGATGTCAACGCCGGCCTCACACATCGCTTTACAGCCTCAGACATCCTTCAGCTTTCATTCTACTACGCAAGCGACCGCTTCAACCTGGTAGACAACGTCACTAACAGTTACACCAATCTCAACGGATCCGTCATCTTCCGCCACAAAGGGAACGATTCCCCTTCATGGCAAATTGCCGGTGGATACGACAGATACACCAATCAAACCGGAGACCATTCCTGGCCTTACGCCGCTTACGACCTGACTACCCAGATCAACCAGGCTTTCCTGAAAGGTTGGTGGAAGAATACTTTCGATCAGCATGAAGTCAGTTTTGGCGGCCAGGTAATTGACTATATAATGGAGCCCGGAATCAGGGAACCTTTTGGTTCGGTCTCAGTCCTTAAAGACAGACTCGATCAGGAGAACGGTATAGAGCCGGCTGTTTTCGTCTCAGATCTCTTCAATATCTCAGATGAATTCTCTCTCGAAGCCGGAGCCCGCCTTCTTGGTTTTGTCTCTCAGAAAGACAATAAAGTCTATATGGGACCGGAATTCCGTCTTTCGGGCAAGTACTCCCCTTCCGAGACCCTTTCGATCAAGGCTGGCTTCAATTCGATGAGGCAGAACATCCACCTTATCTCGAACACTTCCGGCATCTCGCCCATGGACACATGGAAGCTCTCGGATTCCAGCATAAAACCCGCCAGCGGATGGCAGGGCTCCGCCGGTGTATACTGGACCCTAATCAGCCTTGGACTCGATTTCTCTGCTGAAGCCTACTGGAAGCAGTCGGTAAACAGCCTGGATTACCGCGCTGGAGCGCAGCTCGCCATGAACGAAAACCTTGCCGAAGACCTGATCCCTATCCGGACTAGGGCCTATGGAACAGAGCTTATGATAAAAAAGCCCACGGGCCAGCTTACCGGTTGGATCTCATACACCTATTCCCGAGCCCTTTTCCGCGAGATGTACGACAGAGGAATCGAGACTATAGCCGGAGGCGACTGGTATAATGCTCCCTACGATAAGCCCCACGAATTCAAGATGGTAGCCAACTGGGCAATGACACACCGCTTCAGCCTCTCCGCTAATGTTGATTACTCTACCGGGCGGCCAGTTACGGTACCTGTCGGAACATATTTTTACAAGGGAGGTTTCCGCGTAGCCTACAGCGACAGAAACGTCCAGCAGGTCTTTCCAACTTC
>ONOI01000042.1:14020-23807 GCA_900319375.1 uncultured Bacteroidales bacterium
CGCAGACCAAAACGGACGTATGAAAGGTCATATGCTCTCTATCTTCGCCCAACCCGTTCCCTACGTCAACTTCAATTTAATGTTCTGATGAAACGTCTTTTGTTACTCATAATAATGTTTGCCGCAGTATCCTGCGTATACGACTATGACATTCCGGTCATAGGAGAAAGCTCGAAGGCTCTGGTGTTCGACGGTTCAATCATAGTTGGGAGCAAAGCCAGACTGGATATCAGCAGAATTACACCTACCGGAGGGAAACTGCCCGAGGAGGAGGACATGATAGTTCTGTATACCTGGTGGGTTGAAGATGAAGACGGTACTGTCTATAATGTAGACAACAACGGCACCGTTGATCTATCAACAGCTCCAACAGACAAAGCCTACAAAATAGTTGCAAAATGCGACGGTAAGACCTACTCTTCTCCGCTCCAGAAGCCCATTGGCGCTCCTCAGCTGGATACTCTCACCTTCTCTTCTGACGGATACGCTGTATACTGCAATGTTTCCTTTCAGCAAGACACGGCAATAAGTAAATACGTCGCTCTGTCGTTCGAAGAAATATGGCAGTTCCACACCGACTTCCAGAAAGCTTTCGACGTTCTGACTGAATACAACGAAGACAGCACCGAAGTCTCCTACAAAGTAATTGAACTCGAGCACCCGGATCTCTCACGTTACTACTGCTGGACTCAGACAATGTCATCCGCCGATGTTCTGGTCGATTTAGGAAGTCTTGGAGGAAAAGCGATAGAATACCCTATCAACACTTTCCTTACCACCAACAGCCGCAACCACCGCGAATATCATATCAAAGTCCTTGCACGCAGTCTCAGCGACAGAGAGTACCGCTTTGGGAACACGCTCGTTTCCCAGGAAGGCGGATTCAATCTCTTTACTCCCAACCCCGGGGAAATAGCAGGCAATGTCTCTTGCGAGGAGGTGCCTTCAGAACATGTCTACGGCTACATCTCCACTTCCTCCAGTTCCAGCATAGAAGCAGTCCTGGACCAAAGATATCTTAAGGCCATGACGCCGAATCCTTACAGCCTGGTCGTTCCCAGCCCTAGCGTAGACCTGTCGGTCTACCTTAATGATGGAATGTGGCCGGTAGCCTGGATGATGCTCGGAGATTCGATGCCGGTTGGATGGGGCAAGCTCCGCTGTATAGACTGTATCGAGGCAGGAGGCACTCTCGAAAAACCCGAATTCTTGAATTGACGCTTATGAAAAGAATTATACTCAGCATCTTATTGAGCTTTGTCTTCTCTCTTTCTTTTGCTGCCACGGAAAGGGTTGCAGTCCTTACCGACCGCAGCGCATATATATGCGGAGACAGAGTGTGGTGTTCCATTTTCTGCGTCGACGAAAATGGAGCCCTTTCTTCTCAAAGCGCGATTGCTTATCTTGAGCTTGTATCTTCAGATGGCACTTCCGCCGAGGCCAAGATAGCCCTTTTCGAGGGCCGTGGCGCCGGAGAATTCGTCATCCCGGCTAACACACCTACCGGAAACTACCGTCTGATGGCCTATACTTCCCTTGAGGGCGGCGAGCAGTCCATGATGGGCTCACGCCTCATTTCGGTCTACAATCCTCTGTCCCTGGCCAGGGTCAAAAACGGGGTGGTGACAGGCCAGGCGGCCGAAGCCGTTCTCCAGCAAGACTGCCGCGAAGGCATCAGCCTTCAGGTCCAGGAAAAGGTGGGCCGGGGGGAAAAATTCAACCTCTTCCTTAGGGGAGCAGAATCCGATCTGACGGTCTCTGTATACCACGAAAACGAGCTTGCTCAGCTTCCTAACGAGACTCTGGCCGAATTCATGGGTAAATTCCCGGTATCGTCCGAAGCCGGCGGTCCAGTTGAATTCGACGGAGAAATCATACGCGGAAGAGTCCTCAACTCTGAAGAAGACGGGATGGCAATACTTTCATCCTCGGGCTCCAGCGCAGACATCTATGTAAGCCCTGTCGGAGACGGTTCTTCTATCCAGTTCGAGACAGACAATCTCTACGGCGACCGTGAACTTGTATGCGAGATGCTTAATGCCGGAGACAATATCCGCATCCAGCTCGCTTCTCCTTTCCAGCATCCTTCTGCCGGCGAGCTCCCTGCCCTGCGCCTTCATGACTCCCAGCGCGAAGCGCTCTCCGCCGGTCTGCGTTCCGTCGGAGCCCGGGGGTATATCTCCGACACCCTCGTTCGCTTTCTTCCCCGACGTGAGGACCGTTTCCTTCGCCAGGAAGACATGACTCGCATACACCTCGATGACTATACGCGCTTCCTGAGCATCCAGGAGATAGTGGTAGAAATTCTGCCCATGGTCCGCATACGCAAACACTACGGCAAGAAGCAGCTGGAACTTCAGGTAGCAGACGGAGCCAGCTCCAGAAAAGTCTACATGGACCACATCCTTGTAATGATGGACGGCGTTATCATTTCCGATTTCGACCTGCTTCTGCCCCTCGACGCGATGCTTCTGGAAGACATCTACATCTATAGCGGACGTATCGTAATAGGTCCCGCAGTCTTCAACGGAGCCATCAATTTCGTCAGCAAGAAAAACTACGTAACTGCGCTAGATTTCCCGAGCAGCGTTTGCGTCGTTGACTACAAGGGGGTCAGTTATCCGGTCGCATATCTGGGAGAGACAATCTCAGGAGAAGACTCCAGACAGCTACTGTACTGGAACCCCGCCCTTCTCCACAAAGAAGACGACAGGATAGTCTTGACCGCTCCCGACTACCCGGGGCGCTTCTGCATTGTAGCCGAAGGGCTCTCCCCCGACGGGAAGGCGGTCCGAGCGGTGACCCACTTCGACGTGGAATAAAAAAAAGAGGCTCGAGCGAGCCTCTTTTTTTTATTTGCTGTAAGCGAACCTTATGTCTGCCGGAATTCCTTCGAGCCCGAGATTAACCAGGTCAGCCTTGTAATTGGCTCCGGTCTTGGAGTAACGGGCCTCGAATTCGAGAGCTGCCGCGCGGTCGCCCGTGGCCTGGATCTTCAGGATGAAGGCGGTGAGCTCGGCGATGGAGGATTCCATCTTGGCGTAGTCGATAGTATAGAGGCCGGATTCCTGGCGGGTGAAGGCGCCATGGTCGAGGAGGTAGTTGTAGATCATGGTGTTGGCGCGGCCCAGCGATGAGCCTTCGCCGAAACGCTCCGCACGCACGAGCGATGCGAAGAAGGTAGTCAGGATGTCCCGCTTGGTGAAGATGTGATGGATCTTGTAGTGTTCCTGGATCTTGCAGACAAGGAAAATACCTGCCGCATTGGCCTTCATCTCCTCGAAATCGATGGCTGAGCCGCCGAGCGCTTCCTCTACGCTGCCCTTGCCGTTGACCGTTTCCTTGACTCCGAGACCATGGGCGACCTCGCGGAAGACTATGCTCCAGAAAAAGGCGTCTGAGGAGAGGTGTCCGATGCCGGAATTTCCGAGAAGGACTGCTCCGGTAGGGGCTACGATGTAGTTGTACTTAGCCCTGATTATGTTCTCGAGAAGGATGGTCCTGGTACCCTTGTCTTCCTGGACCTGGGCGTCGAACGGGAGATTGAGGGCGATGACCTTTACTCCGGCATTCGCTTTCCCTGCATAGTAGAGAGCGTCGCAGGAGAAGATATTGGAACCGGTTCCGGGCTGGAAGGTCTTGTATGCGGGATCGCACGGAAGTTCGTGCTGGAACTCGCCAATGCGGGATACAAACTCTGTAAGTTCCTGAGTCCTGGCCTGGTTCTTAAGGAGGACATAGGCCTCATATGAGCGCTTAAGGCCGAAAAGCTGATCGTCTACCGCTTCGTTGGGTCCGATAACAAGGTCCATCTTGCTGTCGTCCATATTCAGCCACTCAAGAGAGCTCTGGTAGTAATTATCCGAAAGGAGGGCGTCTGCTTTTGCGAGTAGATACTTCTTTACGCTGGGCTTGATAGTAATGTCTGCAGCGGCCTTAAGATAGTCCGAGATCTTCTCGAGGCGGGTCTTGTACTGGTCGTGGAACCAGACGGTCTGGAGAGATCCGTCCTCGGCCCTGCGAATAAAGGTATAAGGGCTCTTTTTATCGGGATCGGAGAATGCCTCGAACTCTTCTACAGTCATGTCTGCCGGGTAGAACGAAGCGCCGGGAAGACGGTCTTTATATCCGTCTACGAACGATTTGCCGGTTGTCCTATCCCAAGGGCCGTAGTTAATCTCGGCAAAAGTCTTCTGAACGGGGTCAGTGATACCCTCGAGAAGGGCATTCTTATCTCCGAAATACTGCTCCCAGTAGATAGCGTCGACCTCGTCTGCTGCGAAACGGTAGAGATTGAGGACTTCCTTTCCGTTGTCGGTAATGCCGCTCAGATCCGGAGCCTCGATAGTAACTACCGCGTAGTCTGCGACTTTCTTGCTGAAAGCTGATTTGTCGTTATTGCAAGCGACTGCGCAGAGGAGCGCTGCCGCAAGAATGACCATGAACCTTTTCATAATGTATTATAAAATTTTGCGGGGCAAATATACGAAATAATTGCGTACCTTTGTAAAGATAATAACATCGTTATGTCCGAACAGAAATTCAGGGTCGAATCAGACCTCCTCGGCGAACTTAATGTTCCCGCAGACGCTTACTATGGCGTCCAGACTCAAAGAGCTTTAGAGAATTACAAGATCTCGACTACACACATGCTCGATTACCCCGAGTATATAATCGCCATCGCTTACGTAAAGATGGCGGCTGCGGAAGCCAATGCCCGCCTTGGGGTCCTCGACCGTAAGATAGCAGACGCAATAGTCGCTGCCTGCAAGGAAATAGTAGCCGGCAAGCTCCACGACCAGTTCCCTGTAGATATGATGCAGGGCGGCGCCGGTACTTCCGTCAACATGAACGCCAACGAGGTTATCGCAAACCGCGCCCTCGAACTGATGGGACACAAAAAGGGCGAGTACCAGTTCTGCTCCCCCAATGACCATGTCAACTGCGCCCAGTCTACGAACGATGCCTACCCTACCGCCTTCCGCTACACCTTCGTAAGGATGGACAGGAAGCTCCAGGCTTCGCTCCAGCAGCTCATCGACGCCTTCCGCGCCAAGGGCGAGGAGTTCAAGGACATAATCAAGATGGGGCGCACCCAGCTCCAGGACGCAGTCCCCATGACCTCCGGCCAGGAATTCAACGCCTTCGCCGACAACCTTGAGGAAGAGATTGCAAACCTCCAGCGCAACGCCGTCCTCCTGACGGAAATCAATATGGGCGGGACCGCCATCGGAACCGGCCTCAACGCCGTTCCAGGCTTCGCAGAGCTCTGTACCAAGCTCCTTTCCGAGTTCACCGGCGACGAGTTCTCCGTCGCGGCCGACCTGGTCGAGGCGACCCCGGACACCGGAGCCTACGTAAGCTACTCCGCTGCCCTTAAGCGCCTCGCGGTAAAGCTTTCGAAGACCTGCAACGACCTCCGACTGATGGCCTCCGGTCCCCGCTGCGGACTTGGGGAAATCAACCTCCCGCCTATGGCTCCCGGTTCTTCGATCATGCCCGGAAAGGTCAACCCGGTTATACCCGAGGTTACTAACCAGGTGTGTTTCAAGGTGATAGGAAACGATACCTGCGTTACCTTCGCCGCCGAGGCCGGCCAGCTCCAGCTCAATGTTATGGAGCCCGTAATCGCCCAGAGTATCCTCGAGAGCCAGACCTGGCTCATGCACGCGATGGACACTCTCCGCGTAAAGTGTATTAACGGAATCACCGTCAACGCAGAACACTGCTACGAAATGGTGAAGAATTCGATCGGTATCGTAACCGCTCTCAATCCTTACATCGGCTATAAGACTTCGACTAAGGTAGCGAAGGAAGCCCTTGCGACAGGCCGCAGCGTGTACGATCTCGTTCTCGAACACGGCTACATGTCAAAAGAGAAGCTCGACGAAGCCCTCGACCCTAAGGCGATGACGGCTTCACACGAACTGCTTAAATAGTTTATTCTCGGGGTACTCCACTAGCGGGGTTGAGAGAGTCCCATTGAACCTGATGCGGTTAATACCGCCGTAGGAAAGAAGAATATGAATATTTTGCTTATTGCTGCCCTGGCAGCGCTCGGCGCGCTTGCGCCTGTCGATTCCCTTAAAACCGAACGTATAGACAGCGTGGTGATATCATCAGGCTGGGCACGTTGGCAGACACCTGTCACGTCAAGCAGTGTCTACGAAAACGAACTGCAGGTTACGAGCCCTCTCAATTCGCTTCCGATGGCTCTTTCGCTGCAGCCTTCAGTCGTTACCACCAACGAAGGCGGCACCGGATTGGGATATTCAAAGATGACTGTACGCGGCTCAAAGGGTTCGCAGATCAATGTCACTCTGAATGGTATAACCTTGAACGATTCCGAATCTCAGGAAGTCTTCTGGGTTAATATACCCTCGCTGACTAAAATACTCAGCTCTGTGAAGATCCAGCGCGGTCTGGGAGAGTCGGTAAGCGGCCCCGGAGCATTCGGAGCAAGCCTGAATCTCGAGGACGACAGATTATTCACTCCTACGGTATCTGTAGACTTCTCGTACGGATCATTCAACACTTCCTCTACTACTGTTTCAGGTGATACCGGCCGCTCGAAAAATGGTTTCCGGGCATATGCCATCTATTCGAAAGGTATTACAGACGGCTATATCCGGAATGCCTACGGCGATGTTCAGTCCGCATTCGCAAAACTCAGCTGGGATGGGCGTTACGATGATGTTTCTCTTACCTGGCTGATGGGCGATCAGCATACGGGCATTACCTGGAACGGCATATCGAAGGCCGACCTGGCAGCAGACAGAACCTACAACAGTGCAGGCCAATACAAGGATTCGGAAGGCAATATCTGCTATTACCCTAACGAGACTGATAACTATACGCAAAACCATCTCCAACTGAAATACCATCACCGCTGGGGTCTCAGGCTCCACTTGACTTCGGTCTTGAATTGGACCAACGGCAAGGGTTACTACGACCAGTACAAAACCGGCAAGAAGTTCAAGGCATACGGTTTTGGGGCGGCGGACGTAGCAGATCCTTCGGCAAAGAGCGATTTCATCATCAACAAGTCGATGAGCAACAACTACTTTGTCGTCAAGTCAGATTTGAGATATTTCGGAAACCGCAGTATCATTTCCGGAGGAGTATACCTTTCTGCCTTCGACGGACTACATTTCGGAGACGTAAAGTGGAATAAGGAGCTGGGAGAAATCTCCTCTCACCAATGGTATCTCAACGAGGGAATAAAGAACGAGGCCAACGTCTGGGCCCGCGCCGAATATACACCCATTCCGGCCCTGAATGCCTACGTTGATCTCCAATACAGAGGAATAAAGTATGGTCTTAGCGGTATCGACGACGAGTTCAGCGATATGACCTGGAACGGCGGCTGGGGGTTCTTCAATCCGCGCGCCGGGCTCACCTGGGCCCCTCGCCCCCACCACAAAGCCTACGCGTTCGTAGCCCTGGGCCACCGTGAGCCCGGCCGCTCCGACATAAAGGAAATTATCGAAACTAATAACGCTGCCGGAACCTCCCTCGAGATCAAGCCTGAGAAGATGGTGGATACCGAGATCGGTTACGAGTACTCAACCGGCCGTGTAAGTGCATCTGCCAATATTTATCTCATGGAGTACAAGGACATGCTTCTGGAGACCGGAAAACTCACCGACTCCGGCTACGCCATCAAGGAGAATGTCCCCCGCAGCTGGCGTCGTGGAATCGAACTTGCAGCTTCATGGAAGCCATTCAGAAGACTGATATTTGAAGGCAACGCCACCTTCAGCGTCAACGAAATAAAAGATTACACCGCATATTACGAAGAATACGATGACATCGACAACTGGAAATTCTTAGGACAGTACCAGGAACATTTCGACAAGACTACTATGCTTATGTCTCCCTCCTTTGTCGGAATGCTTCGTTCTACCTGGAATATCTTCGGCGAACTGACACTCTCATCCGACCTGAAATTCGTCGGAAAGCAATACTGGGACAACACCGCAAGCGAAGACAGATGTCTGCCCGCATACGTCGTTGCAAATGCCTCATTATCAGACTATTTCGACATAGATTTAGGCCCCCGACACAGTTTTCGTCTTACTTTGGGCCTATACTTCGGGAATCTCTTCAACAGAATGTATGAGGCAGACGCATGGGTTTACCGCGCACACTTCCGCGGCGGCTCTTCGGAATGGTATCAGGAAGAAGGTCTCTTCCCTCATCGTAGAGACGGGGCCAGTTCTTACCGGTCAAGAATATGCGGCCATCGCTGTCAATCGCGATGCCATTCAGAACGTCTGTATCCGGCGTACGAAGTTTGCTCGGCAGAAGCCCAGCACAATCGATAGTCGCCTCCACCTTACCGTCCGAAGGATTGATGACGACGATTATATCGCTCGTGTAGACGTTTGCCCATATTCGGCCGTCTACCCATTCCAGCTCATTGAGCAGCCTTACCGGCCTTCCGTTCAGGGTAACCATAACCGAGCGAACCTGCTGTAAATCAGAATTATAGAAGCTCAGGCGAGAGGAACCATCCGAAGCAATCAACTGCTTTCCGTCAGTCGTAAGACCCCAGCCTTCACGGGCAAAAGAATACGACATCTCATATTCCAGAGTCTCGGCATTGTAGACAAATACGACCTTGTTCTGCCATGTCAGGACATAAAGATTATCACCCAGAATACAAGACCCTTCTGCGAAATACTTCTTTGCTATCTTTTTCGACTCCAACACTTCCCCGCTCTTAAGATCAACCTTGCGAAGCGATGACTTGCCATTAAGACCTGTAGTCTCGAAAAGAGTATTCCCATGGAAAAACAACCCTTGTGTATACGCCTCCGCGTCATGAGGGTACTCCTTCACGACCTCTATCGAATACCGCTTCACTCCCTGCGCCTCCTCGCAAGAAGCCGCAAACAGACATATCAGCGCTAACAGCAATGATTTCATTCGCATACTGCAAATATAATCATTTAACATCGTTTCCCTGCTTTTGTTGAGTAGGAAAGCATCGTATTCGCGGGAACTCGTCGCCTTACCCAGTTGTTTTCGCCGGGAAACTACGTTTTGGGCCGTTTTTGCGGTCTTCCTGCTTGCTTTTCGCAGTGAGACTACGCTCCGCGGGCAAATTGGCAGAAAGTTGGTACTACTCTGCGGGAATTTCCGCAGAGTAATACGAAGTTTTGGCGCCGCGGCGCCGAATTCAGGTTTTTTGGCGCGGAACGGCAGGTTTTTCCACCTTCCGGCGCTTATTTACGGGTTTTTGGCGCGGATCGGTTGGTTTTTCCACATTCCGGCGCCGATTTTGGCATTTTTGACGCCGAGGACCTACCGGGGCTGCGCCGGGGCGTGCATACCCTCACTGTTTCGGGGGAGGGTATGTTCAAAAATGGCCCAAAACGCACATACCCTCACTCATCTGGAGGAGGGTATGCACGGGGGAAGGGGAAATAATCCGACTGATCTACCTGGGCTAGCGCCGGGCCGGGAGGGAAAGCGCGAAGGGTTAAAAGGTTGGTACGATTTTGTCGAAGTCCTTTCCTGAGGTCGCTCGCGGGAGTGCTTGCCCGGTTGCTTGCCTGAGTGCACGCGACCTCTTTCAACTCTTCGAAAAAATCGTCCCCGATTGTTTAGCCCGCGCGGGTTCGGCGGTATTGCCAACAATAAATCCCTACCCCTCGCGACAACATCCCTGCCGGGGGCTAACGAATATATATTCGAACGGTAGTAGAAGGAGGTAGAGCCGGAGGAGCGGGGACTCCCTCGAGCGGGCGTGGCCCCCCGCGGCCACGGGGAGCGGGGAGGT